>URCT01000006.1 GCA_900546385.1 uncultured Eubacteriales bacterium
TCCGACGGTTGTTTTTCGCCGCTCTATGGCAGAAAAATATATGCTTGAAAATACAAAGCCTGTCATCTGCGCCGGAGAGCTTATTGTCGGGCAGCCGAATTTTGCAGCCTTCAATAAGGATGAAACCGAAAAGGATCGCTATTACACCGATCTGCTTCGCGACGGCGTTCCGCAATCACGCGGCAGAGCCGACCATATGGCACTCGACTATCCAAAGCTGCTTTCTCTTGGCGTCGAGGGCTTGATTGCAGAAATGAAAAATGCCGGTGAGAAGCTGGATTTACGTGACGGCAGAAACGTCGGAAAATACGAATTCTACGAATGCTGTATTCTTGAACTGCAAGGCGTATTAACGCTTGCGGCCAACTATGCGGCCGAAGCCCGCCGTATGGTGGAAGCTGCTTCTGACGGAGAAAAGGCAGAACTTCTCGCATTGGCAGACACCCTGGAACGTGTTCCGGCAAAGCCGGCGCGAACCTTTCGGGAAGCCTTGCAAAGCATTCATCTGTTTTTATACAGCCTGTACGGTATTTATTCGGCCGGCCGTCCCGATCAATATCTCTTGCCGTACTATCGTAACGATATCGAAAACGGGATTCTTGACGAAGTCACGGCACAAGAGCTGATTGATTGCTTCTGCTTACAGTATATGAACAACATGAGTGCTTGGGCGGCAGCCGGCTTTATGCTCGGCGGAAGAGATCCCGAGGGAAAAGCCGTTGAAAATGCGTTGACCTGGCATTTTCTCATGGCCATTTCCCATACGCACACGCCCGATCCGAATGTCGGGTTTTGCGTAACGAGCGAAACAAGCGGCGATATTCTCGATTTCGTATCGCACCTTTTGCAAGCCGGACACGGCAATCCGCAGATCTGGAACAATGATAAGATAACGGAATCCATGTTAAAATACGGCTACACGCCGCACGACGCCAACAATTTTACCCATTCGGTCTGTGTGGAGATCACCCCCATCGGCTGTTCGGGCGTATCCATCACCAGTCCCTATATCAATATGTTAAAAATCTTCATGGACACGTTTTTGAATGTCCCGGAGGATATCGGCTTTGAGGAGCTGCTTGCGCGTTTTGAGAAAGCGTTCGGTGATTATTGCGATAAGGCGATGCTGACTGAAAATCTTTGGCAGCTTGAACGCGCACGCAACGGCACTGACCCGATCCGCATATCCGCTCTCATCGGGGATTGTACAGAGCGTGGCCTTTCCAGTGATGCCGGCGGTGCAAGATATAATTTTATTGAGCCGAATATGCTCGGTATGACCAATGTCATCGAAAGCCTCAATGTTCTCGAAAAACTCGTTTATACCGACAAAATGCTGACAATTGCTGAATTCAAGCAAGCAATCAACGACAATTATAAAGGCCATGAGGAGCTGTTGAATACGATTATAAACCGTGTCGACCATTTCGGGAACTGCACCGAAAGCACGAATCGCCTTGCGGCGCGTATTTCGGACATGGTATTAAAGACGTTTGACCTCTACACCACCTGCCGCGGCGCAAAAGTCATTCCCGGCGCGTTTTCCTATCGTGACCACGAAATCAACGGCAGACATACCGGTGCTTCGCCCGACGGCAGACTTGCCGGTGCGCCGCTTTCCGCCGGTTCCGATCCGGTTCAGGGCTATGACCGTTCCGGCCCGACGATGAGTCTTTGCTCGTCGGCGGCTTGGAAACCGGTGCGCTTTTTGGGCGGAACGGCATTAAATATCAAATTAAACAAGAACACGCCGCCTGCCGCCATCCGCTCGCTCATTGAGGGCTTCTTAAAGACGGAGGATGCGCAAATGCAGTTCAATATCGTAAGTCCCGACGAGCTTCTCGACGCTCAGATCCATCCGGAAAAACACGGCGATCTTATTGTGCGTATCGGCGGATACAGCGATTATTTCACGCGTATTCCGAAAGGCTTGCAGGACGATGTGATTTCGCGCAGTATGGGAGATTAAACATGCTTGTGTTCAACATTCAGCACTTTTCCACGTACGATGGTCCCGGTTTGCGCACAGTGATTTTCTTCAAAGGCTGCCCGTTAAACTGTGCCTGGTGCCATAATCCCGAAGGAAAAGGCTTCCTGCCGGAATTGAGCTTTGATGCAGCACGCTGTATCGGGTGCAGAAAATGTGCCGTATGCCCGGAACAGGCACACGAATTTGCTCCGACACATATATTCAAACGCGAAAAGTGCAGCCTGTGCGGCAAATGCGTTTCCGTTTGTCCGGCCGGCGCGTTGGAGATTATCGGGAAAGACTATACGGTCGACGCACTCCTGCAGGAGGTCAAAAAGGACGCGGTGTTTTACGGCGCGGAGGGCGGCGTAACGCTGTCCGGCGGTGAGCCGTTTGCACAGCCTGAAGGACTGATGGAATTGCTTCCGGCACTTAAAAGGGCAGGAATTCATACAGCGATTGAAACCTCCGGTTGTGTGTCTTCTGAACAATTGGAGCAAGCTGCCAAACACACCGATCTGTTTTTGTACGATTTCAAGCTTGCAGATGAGCTTTGTAAGACGTATATCGGCGTCGCGCCGGAAAAGCTTCTCGCCGGACTTGCGGTTCTTGACCGATCGGATGCCTCTGTCCTCTTGCGCTGTCCGATTGTTCCGGATATCAATGACAACGACCGCCATTTGGCGGCTATTGCACTTACGGCAAACGAACACAGTTGTGTCAAAGCGGTGGAGCTTGAGCCGTATCATCCGCTCGGACTTCGAAAATATGCTTGTGTGGGCAGTCGGGCGGCATACACAAGAAACGAAAAAATGAACCGCGAAGTGCTTGCGGCAATGACAAAAAAACTGCGGACAATGACGGTCAAAAAGGTTTTGGAGAGCGTGCAGTAGAAAAACGTGAGAAGCTTATATGAAGGTTTTCGAAAAAGCTTCCCGCGTTGTCTTTATCGGCGACAGTATCACGTATTCCAACAACTATGTTTCGCGCATTTTTGCGTATTATGCAAAATACCCGCCGAAACGGCGCGTTCGGTTTTACAATGCCGGCGTTTCGGGCGGCACAGAATTATCTGTAAAACAACCGCACGAACCGGAATTACTGTGCCGGATTTGTCAAGAAACCGACCGTGTTTATACCGTTCGGAATGCACGGTAAGACAAGATCAGGAGGAAAATCGATGTTTGAAAACAAATGTGTGGTCATTACCGGCGGAAGCGAGGGAATCGGCTTCGCCTGCGCCGCCTGTTTTCTCGAACGGGGCGCACGGGTCTTAATCACCGGCAGAAGCAAGGAAAAACTGCATCATGCGGAAACTCTTTTGCATTCCGACCGTGTGCATACACTGGTGTGGGATGTTACCGATTTTGCAAATTTGGATGCGCGTGTTGACGATTGTGTGCGGATACTCGGCAAAATCGATATTTTTATCAACAACGCAGGACTTGCGGCAAAAGCGGATTTCATGGGCGATGTTTTTGGTGTTACTTACGACGATTGGGACACGGTCATGAACACAAATTTGAAAAGCATGTATTTTATTTGCCGTCGGGTGATTCTTGTCATGAAAAGCACCGGAAGCGGTGGCTGTATTATCAATATCGGTTCGGAGCAGGGCTTCCGCCCGGGCGGCTTTACGCCGTATCCGATCTCCAAATGTGCGGTGGATTACTTAACCAAAGGCTTTGGCAGACGCTTTATCAAGGACGGTATCCGCGTAAATTCCGTAGCACCCGGTGCGGTCAACACCTCGCTTCAGCAAAACGACGGGATCCTTCCGGCGAAAGCCATTGCCGCTGCGGTCTGCTTTCTTGCTTCGGAGGAGGCGTATGCCGTCTCGGGTGAAACACTGATTGCAGATCGTTGTGAACATCTCGGCGTTTCGTGGTTTTCGGACCGTTAAAAGCGGCGATGCCCCAAAAGGTCTTTTCAGGCAATCCGTGAAATGATTTTGCGCTTTGCGGCGCAAAAACAGAAGAAGCCCTTAAGAAAAGAATCTCAAAAGCATTTTGGCATTCCATGGTTCTTCCTTCCGCAGCCTCACAGAATCTTTCTCATGGCTTTCATTTTTTTGGGAGAAACCCCATAGTGTTTTTTGAACACGCGCAAGAAATAGTTATAATCGGAAAAGCCGACACTGTCGGAAACAGCGGAAATCGGCATATCGGTTTTCAAAATAAGTTCCTTGGCCTTGGCTAATTTTTTCAGCCGGATAAACGAAGCAATGCCGTTTGTGTATTGCTTCGTTTCTTCATAGAGCCGGGTGCGGCTGATGTTGAAGGCTTTGCACAGATCGTCAACGGTGATGGCTTCGCTCAAGTGCATATCCACATAATTCGACAGCAGCTCGAGAATGTGTTCGCTTTGCGGCGTAATCATCCCTTTCAAAATAATATAGCTCGTGCAGGCATCTAAGATTCTTGCCGCGGCAAATATCTGCTTTTGGCTTTTGTATTTAAGCTTCTTTAATTTGCCCGGCATCGGAACCGAGAGCGGATAGTCCTTCAAAAGTGTATTTACGAAGCTGTCGGCCTCGTCCTTGTCTTTGATATCCGTAATCTGACCGAACATAATATAGCCGATGATCGCGCCGTTTTGAATAATGGGCGAGGTCGCCTCGATTAACCCGGCATGGCATTTGTAAACGCAGAGCGCATGGGTTTTGCAGCATTTTTCGAACGAAATCCGGTCGCTGGTTTTGCATAAAGCGTCAAATGCGGCGTTGGTGCGCATCAGCGAGCAGAACGAATGGCCGCCGGAGGGATAGGACAGGATTTCGTTGAACGCGCTGTCAAATAAGACGATTCGTATTTTTGTAAGCGTATAAAAGTTTTCCATTAAGGCAGACAAGTCGTTATCATAGAAAAAAGAAGACACAAACATCCAACTTTCCGGACGAAATTACAGTTTTCGGCACGTTATTAACTATTATTATACCACAAACTGTTGTATAATCAAGATGTAATTTCAATATAAACGGAGGTTATACACATGAAATTTGCCTTGTATTTCGGAAACAGAGGATTTTTTCCGGCAGATTTGATTGCCGGCGCAAGAGAGGAAATGGTAAAGGCCGTGACCGATGCCGGATACGATTATCTCATCGCGCCGGAGGCGTTAACGCGCTATGGGGCTGTCGAAACGCGTCAAGAGGGGTGGAAATACGCCGAATGGCTGAAAACGCACGAGGGCGAATACGACGGCGTAATCATGTCACTGCCGAATTTCAGCGATGAAAACGGCGCGATTGCGGCCTTGGAGCATTGCGGAAAGCCGATCTACATTCAGGCTTATCCCGATGAGATCGGAAAAATGGATTTTGCGCATCGCCGGGATTCCTATTGCGGAAAATTCAGCATTGAGGACGTTTTCCACCAGTACGGCGTGCCGTATACCGTTTTCGCGCCGCACGTCGTGTCGCCGCTGTCAAAAGAATTCGAGCAGAATCTGCACGATTTCGTCGCCGTTTGCCGCGTTGTAAACGGTATGCGCCATTTCTCCATCGGCGTTTTGGGCGCAAGAACCTCGAAATTCAAAACCGTCCGCTATGATGAGATCACTCTGCAAAAGTACGGCATCACCTGCGAAACCTTTGATTTGTCCGACCTTTTCTGGCGCGTCGGACAATATGCGGATGCGGATAAAACGGTGCTTGACCGAAAAGAGCATCTGAAAAACTATACCGATTTTTCGCTTGTGCCGGACGATAAGCTGACGACGCTTGCGAAGGTATCGGTTGTGATCGACGACTATATGCGTGAGTTCCGTCTGGACTGCATTACGCTCCGCTGTTGGGAGGAAATGCAGACGGTGCTCGGCGTTGCGCCGTGCGTGCTGTTAAGCGAGTTAAACGACCGCGGCATTGTCGCGTCCTGCGAAATCGATCTCTGTTCGGCTATCAATATGTATTCCATGCAGCTTGCGACCGGCAAGCCGACCGCCTGTCTTGACTGGAACAATAACTACGGCGACGATGAAAACAAGGTTATTTTGTTCCACTGCGGCTCAACGGCGCAGAAGCTCATGAAATCCAAAGGCTTGGTTACCGACCACAAAATGTTTGCAAAAAGCTGTCCCGGCTGCGGATGGGGCGCCAACGAAGGCCGCATTGCCGCGTTCCCGATGACGCTTTCCAATTGCAAGACCGAGGACGGAAAGCTGACATTTTACGTGGATGAAGGCGAATTCACCGAGGATGAAATCGAAAAGGACTTTTTCGGCTGCGGCGGCGTTGCGAAGATTCCCGATTTGCAGCGCAAGCTGATAAAGCTCGGAAGATGCGGCTTCCGGCATCATACGACGGTCGGCGTAGGCCATATATCCATGATTTTGAAAGAAGCCTTTGAACACTATTTGGGCTATGATGTACTGGAGCTGTAACCATGAAGAATACGGTACTTGTCGGCGGATTGGATATCGGCACAAGCGGCTGCAAGCTTGTTCTGTATGACGAAAGCGGAAGCTTTGTGCGCGATGCGTATGCCGCGTATGACGTAGCAAGAACCGGCGGTATGCATGAAATGGATGCAAAAGAAATCTTTCAGGCGGTAAAAAAGGTCATAAAGGCGGCGGATTGCCGGAACGCGGCAGCCATTGCCGTCACC
Organism: uncultured Eubacteriales bacterium; assembly: GCA_900546385.1. GTDB lineage: Bacteria > Bacillota > Clostridia > Oscillospirales > CAG-382 > UMGS882. The sequence continues at coordinate 6,574 of URCT01000006.1, forward strand.
AGCTTCGGCGAAACCTTTACGATGCTTGATAAAAACGACGAGCCGTGCGCACCGTCCATGCTGTATACCGATCCGCGAGGAAAAGAGCAGTGTGAACGGCTGATAAACCGGTTCGGCGCGGCAGAGCTTGCCTTCCGAACCGGTGCAAAGCCGCATGAAATGTACTCCCTGCCGAAAATAATGTGGATAAAAGAAGCTATGCCGGAGGCTTTTGCACAGGCGGAGAAAATCCTTTTGATGCAGGATTATATCGTGTATAAGCTTAGCGGCATCCGTCAGATCGATTTTTCGCTTGCCGCGCGGACCATTTGCTTTGATATCGAAAACAAGTGTTGGGACAAGGAGCTTTTGACTTTTGCCGGAATCGATGAAACACTTTTGTCAACGCCCGTTCCCACCGGTTCTGCGGCAGGAACGATCAAGGCGGCGCTTGCCAAAGAGCTTGGCGTTTCGGAGGATACCGTCATCGTAAGCGGAGCGCATGACCAGATCGCGGCCATGTGCGGCGCGAATATATCCGCAAATGAGCAGGTCATGGACGGAACCGGCACGGTCGAGTGCGTGCCGGTGTTATTTGAAAATATCCCGAAAGACTATGAACTGTATGCCATGGGCTATTCTCTCGCGCCGCATCCGAACGGCGGCTATGCGTGCTATGTGCTGTCCTATACGGGCGGCGCAACGCTAAAATGGTTTCGCGATCATTTTTCGGATAAGAGCTATGCAGAACTTGATCAAACGGTCGGAGAAAAGCCGACGGATCTACTCATTATGCCGCATTTTGCCGGTGCGGCAACGCCGTATATGGATACGGGTTCCAAAGCGGCTGTTTTCGGCTTGACCTTTGAACATACCAAAAGCGATCTTTATAAGGCGTTAATGGAAGGGACAGCCTACGAAATCGCCTTGAATCTTGCGGTTTTGGCAAAGCGCGGTTTATGTGCAAAATCCGTAACGGCCACCGGCGGCGGAGCAAGGTCGGATGTGTGGCTGCAAATCAAAGCGGATGTTTTGGGGCTTCCCGTAACGGCACTTGACGGGAAAGAAATCGGCGGTGCGGGAACAGCTGTTATGGCAGGCCGTGCCGTGGGCGTATACGGCAAGGACACCCTTCTCGTAAAGCCGCGAAAAACGTTTTATCCGGACGAAAAGCGGCACGAATATTACCTGAGGCAACTCAAAAAGTACCAAAAAATCTATCATGCGGCAAGGGAGGTCATGCGTGATGAATAAATACATAGGACACCCGGCACAGATAAGCGGTGTCGAAGAGGTGATACTCGCAAAAGGCAAAGGCAAGGGAATGACGCTGTTACAGGTGCGAAACGGCCTTGGACTTGAGCTTGTCCTTTCGGCAGACCGTGCCATGGACATTGCAAGAGTCACGTTCAAAGGCGATAATATTGGCTATTTTTCGCCATGCGGCTATGTCGCGCCGGGCTTTTATGACAACCGCGGCAACGGTTTTCTAAAATCCTTTACCGCAGGCTTTCTCACAACGTGCGGTCTTACGGCAGTCGGTTCACCCTGCATCGATAACGGCGAAGAGCTTCCGTTACACGGCACAATCGCCAATACGCCGTGCGAGAACTTTTCGTATGAGGAAACGGAAACGGAAATCACCGTAAAGGCACAGGTGCGCGACGCGGCTTTGTTTGCGCATCAGCTGGTGCTAAAACGGGAATATACGGTTTCAAAAACGGAAAATACGGTGTTTCTTTGTGACAGAATCCAAAATATCGGCTCGACGAAAGCGCCGCTTGAGGTGCTGTATCATTGCAATATCGGCTATCCGCTTTTGTCGGAAAACACCGTTTTGAAAATTCCGGCAAGTGCCACCGAGCCGCGCAACGACCATGCAAGAGAGGGACTTTCGGAGTGCTTCAAAATGGAAAAGCCCGGGCGCGGATACGAGGAAATGTGCTATTATCACACGCTTTCGGAAGGCAAGGTCTCGGCCTATAATCCCGACATAAAAAAGCGTGTTGCCATTTCGTTTGATACGGCGGAGCTGCCGTGCTTTGTCGAATGGAAAATGATGGGTGAGCATGACTATGTGTTAGGGCTTGAGCCGGGAAACTGCTTGCCGGATGGGCGCGACGTCATGCGCCGCAAAGGAATGTTAGCCTTTTTAGAGCCGGAGGAAGAAAAACAGCATCATATTGCGTTTTGTTTTACGGAGGAATAACAGTGCTTGTTACATTAAAAAACATCTTAAAAATCGCCGAAGCAAAAAAATGCGCTATCGGTTCGTTTAACACGCCGAATTTGGAGAGCTTAAAGGCCGTTATCGGTGCGGCGGAGGAACTAAATCAGCCGGTCATTCTCATGCACGCGCAGATTCACGAGCAAATGGGACTCTGTAACATGGAGGAAATCGCGCCGATCATGCTGTTCATGGCGGATCGCGCAACCGTTCCGGTATGCGTGCATTTGGATCACGGTACGGATCTTGATTATGTCAAAAAAGGCCTTGATTTGGGCTTTACATCGGTTATGTACGACGGCTCGACGCTGCCGGATGAAATAAACTTTGCCAACACGGCAATCGCCGTTGAAATGGCGAGAAAAACGGGTGCCAGCGTCGAAGCGGAAATCGGTTCGATGGGAGCAAGAGAATCGGGCGCAGAGGGCGGCGAAAGCATCTATACAACGCCGCAGGCCGCAAAAAAATTCTCCGAGGAAACCGGCATCGACGCGCTTGCCTGCGCGTTTGGAACGGCGCACGGAATTTACTTAAAAGAGCCGAAGCTTGACTTTGCGCGGTTGGATGAGATTCACAAAATGACCGCTGTACCGCTTGTCATGCACGGCGGCAGCGGCGTGAGCCATGCGGATTACCGAAAGGTCATTTCTCTTGGCGTGCGCAAGATCAACTACTATACCTATATGGCAAAGGCCGGGGCAGAGGCGATATCGCAAAAGAGCTATACGCAGTTTCACGATGCGGTTCGTGACGCGACCACAGCCATGAAAGCCGATGTTGAAGGTGCCATGAAAGTGTTTTGCGGCAAGTGAGATAAAATGCCGGTTTGGAAAACCGCCCTTGACAGAATCCGCCGTTTGCAAAAGTCCGCCTCTTTCCGAAAAGACAGGAAGTTTTACGGATATTGCTTGACAGAAATGCGCGAAAACCGCTATAATGAGGTGTCAATACAGCGCGTTTCGCAAACGCCGAACGGAGGAAAAACGTGATTTATACCACCGAGCTTTACCGAAAAAGAATCGACAACATCGAGTATGCAAGCCATGCCGTCAAGAGCTGCTTTCGGAAGCTGCATATCCGCGACTACATTCCGGGACAGGCCATCTACAACCTCGGCGAATATCCGAACAAGATGACCATCCGGCCGACGGAATACGACTATAACTTAATCAAACAGCTTGCCGAAAACGGCGTCGGCTTGATTCAGATTCATGAGGAATGGAACGATGCTTTACGCGTGATGGGAGCTGACAAATACTCGTCGCACGACAAAGAGGGCTTGAAGGAATTCATCAAGCTGTGCCATTCGTTCGGCATCAAAATCCTGCCGTATCTGTCCAGCGGCTTTTTCGACGAGCGCGACCCGGATTACAACCCGAAATTCGTCGTGCATCCGAACGCCAAGCTGTACCAAAACTACTATCGCTATCGGCTTGGCAATGCCGGTTCGCCGGAATGGAACAAATTTCTGTTTGACAACGTGCGGCGCGTGCTCGACGAATACGAATTTGACGGCATTTTCAACGATATGGGCTACGACGGCTTCGACAACAAGGGAAATCCGTATGCTTACGGCGAATATGACCCGTTTATCGAGGATCTTCTTGTGCGGCTGTACACGGTCGTGAAAAACGAGTATCACGGCACTGTGAAGCTGCACATCGGCAAAACACAGTTCCCGGTGACGGACGAGAAAATCTACGATTATCTTTGGGTCGGCGAGAGCTGCAAAACCTCCGAAGAGCTGATGGAAACGGTCAAATGCAGCCCGTTTGTCGTTCCGTGTCCCGACTATAAGTTCACGGGCGAGACCAACGGAGATATCTATTTTGCGCGTGCACTGCCGTTTTTGCAGTTTCCGTTACGCTTAGACGGCCGGCCGATCACCGGCGAACGCAGCTGTGCGCCCGGCATCGACTATTTGGACGACGCCGAGAGCCTGCATTTCCGGAAAATGCGCGAATACTACCAAAAGCACCCGAACGGCCCGTATGTTTACAGCGAGTGGTCGCAGATTCCGGACGATGAGACGTTACGCGAGAAATGGTTCGACTATCTGAAGCTGTACAAACCGATGGTGCGTGAGGATTCTATGTGCTTTATCGATATCACGGGCGACAACGGGATAACATCCGCGCCGCTTGCTGCGGATGTTCATATGAGCTTGTTTGTCAACGAAGAATGCTATCTGTGCGTGTCCAATCTCGGCAAAACGGCAGCAAACGTCGCGTTCAAGGAGCTTTGGATCGACCGCGTGAGCGGCGAACGCGTGAAAGAGACGAACATCCCGTCCGGCGGAATGCTGTTCTTGCAGCGGCTGTAAACAGAGAAACGTTGAAGTGCTTGAAACACGTTTTCGCGTGTCATGAAATGTCAAAAACGACCGCTATAGCTCAAGAGGCTATAGCGGTCGTTTTGCTGTTATGCGGTTGTTTCCCAGCTTTTGGCGAAAAATCACAGGCGGAACGCCAGCAATTTGATGGCAAGTCCGAAATAGACGAGCATGGCGCACACGTCCACAAGCGTTGTGATCATGGGAGCTGCCATGACGGCCGGGTCAAAATTCAGCTTTTTGGCGAGAATCGGCAGCACCGAGCCGATGCTTTTGGCGATGACAATGGTAAAGAGCATGGCAAGCGAAACCACAAGTGCGATTAACACCCGGTCGGGGTCTCTCGTCAAAAGCACCACGCGGACAAAGTTGATGGCGGCAAACAGCACGCCGACTACCACCGAAACGCGCAATTCCTTCCAAAGGATCTTCGGCGCGTCGCTGCATTCGAGTTCACCCGTCGTAAGGCCGCGGATGACGGTTGTGCTTGCCTGGGAGCCGGAGTTTCCGCCGGTATCGAAAATCATGGGCATGAAGGTGACGAGCAAGGGAATTGCCGAGATGGCTTCCTCGAATTTTCCCAAAATCGAGCCGGTGATCGTGCCGGCAACCATGAGAATGAGCAGCCACAGAATGCGTTTTTTGACGATGGTGAACACGCCGGTCTTTAAGTAAGGCGTTTCGAGCGGCTGCATGGCCGCCATCTGTTCGATATCCTTGGTGGCTTCTTCTTCGATGACGTCCACGGCATCGTCGACCGTGACAATGCCGACAAGCCGGTTTTCGTTGTCCACGACCGGCAGCGTCGTTAAGTCGTATTTGGCAAACAATCCGGCGGCGGCTTCTCGATCCTCGGTGGTGCAGGCCTTGACAACGCCGGTTTCCATGATGTCGGAAATGAGGGTGTTGTCGTCCTTGCAGGCGAGAATGTCGCAAAGCTCCACGACGCCCTCCAGCTCACGCGAAGGGCTGATGATGTAGCAGGTGTAAATGGTTTCTTTGTTATCGGAGACGCTGCGAAGATAGCGAATGGCCTCTCCGACGGTCATATCGCCCTTGATGTCGGTGAATTCGGCGGTCATGATGCTGCCGACCGAATTTTCCGGATAGTTCAGAAACTGATTGATGGTCTTGCGTGTGGCGGCGCTGGCGTTTTTGAGCACCTTTTTGACGATGGTCGCCGGCAGCTCTTCCAGCATATCGACCGCATCGTCCACGCTTAGTTCCTCGACAATGCGTCCGATTTCCTCATCGGTGATGGAGGTGATGAAATTTTCTTGGGTCTCCGGCTCAAAATAGCTGAAAACCTCGACGGCCGTTTCCTTTGGCAGTGACCGGAAGACCGGCATGGCGCGGTCGACCGTCAGCTCCTCCAAAAATTCGGCGATGTCCGCAGCCGGAAGCTCCTCTAAGAGCGGCTTCATGGCGCGGTAGTTCTTTTGCTCGAGCAGCTCTTCAAGCTGTTCGATAAGCTCATTGACTTCAAGCTCGTTGGTCATGTTTCTCCGTCCTTTCCTTGTAAAAATGCTGTGTACAGGAAAGCAGAACGGGACTGCACGGCGCGCCTTGCGTCAAAAAACCCAAAGCCTATGCGCCGCGTCTTTGAAAACAGGGAACGCGGAAAAAGACAAGCGTCTTTCGCGTTATGCTCTGTCCGTATCTACTTCGCCCCGGAATATCCACTTGTCTTCCCCCTTTTAAGATAGTTTTATAAAAATCTCCGGCGTCTATTCGGCGCCTTCCAAGATTTTTTTCATTTCATACAGCTTGCCTAACGCCTCAATCGGTGTGAGGGTGTTTACGTCAAGCTTTTTGATGGCTTCGCAAACCTTGTCATACACCATGGTTTCAAGCCCTAAGGTCGCGACGCCGTCGCCGGTTTTCGGCAAAAGATTCTTTTTCGGGTCAACCGGCGCGTGTTCATCGATGTTTGCCAAAATTTTCCCGGCGCGTTTGACCACTTCGTCCGGCACACCGGCAAGCTTTGCCACCTCGATGCCGTAGCTTTCGTCGGCCGCACCGCGCACGATTTTGCGTAAGAAAATCAGTTCATCGCCGCGCTTTTTGGCGACAATGTTGTAATTCACCACGCCGCGGCACAGCTCCTCTAACTCGGTCAGCTCATGATAGTGCGTGGCGAACATGGTTTTGGCGTACAGCTTCTTGCTGACAGTATATTCAATGATCGCGCGTGCGATACTCATGCCGTCGTAGGTCGACGTGCCGCGCCCGATCTCATCGTAAATGATGAAGCTGCGCGCGGTGGCGTTTTTCAGAATATACGCACACTCGGTCATTTCGAGCATAAAGGTCGATTGTCCGGCAGCAAGGTCGTCCGACGCGCCGATGCGGGTAAACAGCTTGTCCACCACGCCGATGCGCGCCGAAGATGCCGGTACGAACGAGCCGATCTGCGCCATCAGAATGATGAGTGCCGTCTGGCGCATATAGGTGGATTTACCGGCCATGTTCGGCCCGGTGATGAGCATCAGCCGCTCGGATTCGTTCAAATTCACATCGTTTGGCACGAACATTTCGTTCTTTAGGAACTTTTCGACCACCGGATGGCGGCCGTCCTTGATGACAATCGTGTCCGACGCGTCCACCTCCGGGCAGACATAGTTATTTCGCACGGCCACATCTGCAAGTGACACATATACGTCGATTTTGGAAAGAATGTCCGCCGTTTTCTGCACACGCACTACGTTTTCGGCAATAAAGCCGCGCAGCTTTTGGAATTCCTCGTATTCAAGCGCACAGACCTTGTCTTTCGCGCCTAAAATCTTGGCTTCCATGTCCTTTAATTCTTGGGTGATGTACCGCTCACAGCCGGTGAGCGTCTGCTTGCGTATGTAGCGGTCAGGCACCTGTTCCTTGTAGGAGTTGGTGACCTCGATGTAGTAGCCGAACACGCGGTTGTAGCCGATTTTTAAGCCTTTGATGCCGGTCAATTCCCGTTCGGACTGCTCGACCGAAGCGATCCAGCTTTTGCCGTCGGTTTGGATATCGTTTAACTCGTCAATTTCCGGCGAAAAGCCCTTTTTGATGAAGCCGCCCTCTCGAATGGAAAACGGCGGTTCTTCCACAATCGCGCGGTCGATATAATCACCGATGTCGGACAGCTCGTCAAGCTCGTCGCGCAGCTTTGCAAGCTCGGGCGAAACCATGCCCTTTAGCTGCTCTTTGACCGGCGCAAGCACCGAAATGGTCTGATACAGCGCACGCAGATCCTTGCCGCCGGCCGTGTTGTACACGATTTTGGTCATAAGCCGCTCCAAATCGCCGACCGAGCCGAGCAGATTCTGCAATTCTTCTTTTTCAATGTAGCAGTCCGCTAATTCAGCCACCGCCTGTTGACGGTTCAAAATCGCACCGACCGAAACAAGCGGCTGCTCGATCCATTTGCGTAACAGTCTTGCACCCATGGCAGTCTTGGTGCGGTCAAGCACCCATAACAGCGTGCCGCGCTTTTCCTTGGTGCGGAGCGTTTCGCAAAGCTCAAGACTGCGGCGCGTATTCACGTCAAGCCCGAGATACAGCTCATTCGTGTAGTATTCAAGCGTGTTGATGTAGGTAAGGTCAACCTTTTGCGTTTCGCGAATGTAGCGCACGAGCGCGTCGAGCGCCAACACCGCAGGGCTTCCGGCGCCTAAGCCGTGAGAGGCGAACACCTCTTTGCCAAAGCGCGCTTCAAGCTCCGAAAAATTGCTGTTTTCGAACAGTTCGCCGCGCGTGTCGTCAAAAAATGCACCGAGCCGGTCTTTGGCAAACGTGTAGATTTCGGGATAATCCGTGCGGTCGGCATTCGACAGAATCTCTTTCGGCGCAAATGCCGCAAGCTCCGAGCAGATTTTATCCGTACCGGCATCGGCAAGCTGCGTGGCGCAGACCTTGGCGGTCGAAATGTCGGCAAAGGAAAGACCGACGCTCGCACCGGAAAAACAGATGGCGCACAGATAGTTGTTCTGCCCTTCGTTTAACATCCCGCTTTCGGTGACCGTACCGGGCGTGATCACGCGGATGACCTCGCGCTTGACAAGGCCTTTGGCAAGTGCCGGGTCTTCGGTCTGCTCGCAGATGGCGATCTTGTAGCCCTTGGCGACAAGACGCGCGATATAGCTGTCGGCACTGTGAAACGGCACGCCGCACATCGGCGCACGCTCCGGCATACCGCAGTCGCGGCCGGTAAGCGTCAGATCAAGCTCCCGTGAGGCGGTTTTGGCGTCGTCGAAGAACATTTCGTAAAAATCGCCGAGCCGATAAAATAATAAATGGTCTTTATATTGGTTTTTGATGTCAAAATATTGGAGCATCATGGGTGTATACGGCAAGCGAACCACCCCTTTCCGTCAAGATTTGTGCGGCATTTAGTGGCAGCCGCGGCAGGTCGAGCAGTTGTGCGTGCAGCCGCCCTCGCCGTCCTCGTCGTCCGCGTCGGCATCCGATGTGTATTCCTCCGCGCCGATGTAGGAGGAAATGGTCATGTTGACGGCATTCATCAGAAGATTCAAGTCCTCTTCGGCCTTGGTGTAGGCTTTCATCTGCGGATTTTCGGTGATTTGCTTGTAAAGCACCTCCAGGCGTGCCGAAAGCACATCCACGACGTGCTCGTCCGGTTCGCCCTTTTCCTTTTCAACCTCCAAAACGCTCTTTTGCACCTTGAATTCGTCAAGCTGTTCTTTTAAGACGACGTTTTGGCGCATGGCGTCGCGCGTTTCGCAGAACGCCTTGTATTCCTCACAGCTTTTCAACGCTTCGCCTAATTGTTTTGCAAGCGTGATAATCTCATTGTTTCCCATCATTGTTTTAATGTCCTTTTTTCGTTTTTGCTTTTTATAGAACCGCTTCGCCGTAGATTTGCACATCACCGGCACGGTCGATTTTGACGTTCACGAATTTTCCGTACAGCGATGAGCCCTTCGGCGCGGTAAAGCGGATGAGCTTGTTGCCCGAGCTGCGGCCGAAAAATGCGGTGTTATCCGGCGCGTCCGGCGTTTCGCATAAGACTTTTACGATTTTGCCCACAAAGCTCTCATTTATGCGCACGATGTTTTCATGGTGAAGTGCCATTAAACGTGCAAAGCGTTCGGTCTTTTCCTCGTAGCTTACAGGGTCGTCCATGTCCGCTGCCGGTGTGCCCTTGCGCGGCGAATAGATAAAGGCGAAAATGGAATCGTAGCCGACTTCACGCACAAGGTCAAGCGTGTCCTCAAATTCCCCCGCCGTTTCGCCCGGAAAGCCGACGATGATGTCGGTGGTGAGAGTGATGTCCGGCATGGCGGCACGCAGCTTTTTCACGACATCCAAATAGGTTTCACGCGTATATTTGCGGTTCATTTTGGCAAGCACGCGGTCGTTTCCAGATTGCACCGGCAGATGAAAATGCTTTGCGACGCGCTCGTGCGTGCGCATAACTTCGATAAGCTCATCGGATACGTCCTTCGGATGCGAGGTCATAAAGCGCACCCAAAAATCGCCGTCAAGAGACGCGACCTTGGAAAGAAGCTCCGCAAAGCTGCATGGCTCTTCGAGGCCTTTGCCGTAGGAATTGACGTTCTGCCCGAGAAGCGTGATTTCGCGACAGCCGCTTGCCGCAAGGCTTTTCGCTTCGGCGAGAATCTGCTCCGGCTTTCGGCTGCGTTCGCGGCCGCGCACGTGCGGCACCACACAGTACGTACAGAAATTGTCGCAGCCGTACATGATGGAAAGCCATGCTTTGATGTCGCTTTCGCGGCTTACCGGCACACCCTCCACGATCGGTGCGTCGCCGTCCTCCACATAGTAGCGGCGGCGGTGGTTGACCATGACATCGCATAATATTTCCGGAAGCCGGTGCAGCATATTGGTGCCTGCCACAAAATCGACATACGGATATTTGTTTTTGATGTCCGAAACGCGGTGCTCTTGGTTGACCATGCAGCCCCAAAGTCCGACTAAAAGCTCGGGATTGGCGGCCTTGATATGCTTTAGCTGCCCGGTTTTGGACAGTGCCTTTAATTCGGCGTGTTCGCGCACCGCGCAGGTGTTGTAGATGATGAGGTCAGCGCTCTCCACAGACGCGGCCTTTTCATAGCCGAGCGAGAGAGCCGTGCCGATCAAGCGTTCGCTGTCGGCTTCGTTCTGTTGACAGCCGAAGGTCTGCACAAAAACGGCAAGCTTGCGGCCGAGACGCTTTTCCTTTTCGGTCAGCAACAGCCGCACGCGGTCGGCATATTTGGTTTGATTGGAGAGATCGTTTGTATCTTCGTTCAAGACGTTTGTTTTGTGATCGGTCATTTATTTTTTTGCCCTTTTCAGAAGTTGCTTTAAGTCGCTCGGCGTGAAAGTGTATATCTTGTCGCAGAACTGGCAGGTCACGTCGAAATCCTTGTTTTCATCGATCATTTCGGTAAGCTCTTTTTCACCGATGGACACCAGCGCACGTTCCACGCGTTCCTTGGTGCAGTCGCAGTGATAGGAAACATCGGCTTCGTCGAAAATATCGCATTCGATGTCGCCCATGATGTCTTTGAGGTATTCCGCGTTGGTCTTGCCGGTGGAAAACAGCGTTGAAACCGGCGGAATGAGCGGCAGACGCGCTTCCAACCGGTCGATGAACGCTTCATCCGCACCGGGTAATAGCTGGATCATATAGCCGCCGGCGGACCGGCAGGTGTAGTCGTTCCCGACTAAAACGCCGAGCGCACAGACCGTCGGGATCTGCTCACTGCGGGCAAAATAATCGGTGATATCCTCGGCGATTTCGCCAGAAACGATGGGCGTCATGCCGACATACGGCTCTCCTTCGCCCTCGTCGCGCACGACATAGAGCATTCCTTTTCCGACCGCACCGGCAACATCCAATTTGCCGCGCGCGTTGAGCGGCAGGTCGGCTTCCGGGTGTTCGGCATAGCCCTTGGTGTTGCCGTAATAATCGGCAACCGCCAAAATTTTGCCGCAGACGCCGTCGCCGTTAAAGGAAACTGTGACTGTATCGTCCTTGTTTTTGAGCATAACGCCGATCATGGAGGCGGCTGTGAGCGTGCGTCCCAAAGCGGCCGCCGCCGTTGGGGACAGGTGATGAATGCGAATGGCGTCATCCACCATTTCGCGTGAATTTATGAGAATGACGCGTGCGTTGCCGCACACCGTCATGGCTCTGGTGATGGTGTTTCCGAGCATGGTGTACTCCCTTGTTGTTTATTCATCCTTTTTGCGGCAGACATAAAAGATCCGCTCACATGTGTTTTCGTCAGCCGGCGAAAAATCGAAATCCGACGTGCGGCAAAGCACCTCGAAGCCGGTGTCCTTTAACAGCCGGTCAAGCGTTTTTACCGGATACATCCGTTCGCGCACCGATTCGTCAAAGCGTTCGTAACGGCCGTCTCCGCCCTCTAAGAAAAACGTGAGGAACATATCGCATTTTTTGCTCTTCGGGTCGTAAAAATTCTGCCACGCCAAAAAGACCTTTTCGTTTTCCAAAAGGTAGGCGTTTTCGCCGTAGGTCTCTTCGAATTTGCGGCGCGAATTGACATCGAAAATGAATAATCCGTCCTCGCATAACGCACGGTGCGCACTTTCAAACGCACTCGAAACATCCGCGGGCGTGCCAAGACAGTTGATGCCATCCATCATGCATACGCACAATTCGACCGGCGCATAAACGCGGAAATCGCGCAAATCCTGCCGCGTAAAGCGCACATCTTCCGCACCTTCGTCGCGCGCACGCTTGTCCGCCAGCGACAGCATATCCTCCGAAAGGTCGAACGCCGTCACTTTGATGCCGCGCTTTTCAAAGGCAACCGACAGTTTTCCCGTGCCGCACGCCATATCGCAAATGTGCGCCGGTTTTTTGCCGGCATATTTCTTGGCACAGGCAAGATAAAAATCCGCCCATTCCTCGTAATCCACGTCGGTCTCCAAAATGTCGTAGGCCTCCGACAGATATTTTCCGTATTCGTTAGTCTTCATAGTCGATTCTCGCAAGCAGCTTCATATAGCCGTCCGTGCCGTATTTCAAGGCTCGGTTGACGCGGCTGATGGTTGCGGTCGAAAGGCCGGTGGATTCGGAGATCTCGGTATATTTGGCGCCATCCGACAGCATTTTTGCCGCACGGAAGCGTTTGGCCATTTCCTTGATCTCGGCGACCGTGCAAAGATCCTCAAACAGATCGTAGCATTCGTTTAAGTCCTTTAACGAGAGAATCGCATGGAATAAATTGTTGACATCCGCACTTTTGAGCTTTTCGTTCATGAACGTTGTCCTTTCCGAAAATTGCGGTTTTCCGCAAAAAATCATTTCATATTATTATAACAGAGTTTTGTGCTTTTGTAAAGCGTATTTCATGAATTTTGTGTCAAACAAATCAGATTTGAAACAATCGGCTATTTTTTCTTTTTTCCGCCCTCGGCAAGCGCCTTTTTGAGCGCTTCGGCGAAGGCACTGTCGCCCTTGGGTTCGGTTTTGTTCTGATTCTGCAAAAAGTGCGAAACGTAGTGCTTGTTGGCCGCCGACGCGTTTTCCTTGCGTTTGGCGGTGAAAACGTCGTATTTCTGCTTGAAGCCGCAGGAGCAGACAAAGATTTTCTTATCGTCCTTGCCGCGTAATTCCATGGTTTTGTGGCATTCGGGACATCTTGCGCCGGTCACTACCGACAGGCTTTCCCGATAACCGCAGGAGCGGTCTTGGCAGACAAGCATTTTTCCCTTTTTGCCCTTGACCTCAAGCATATATTTGCCGCAGACCGGACAGGGCGTGCGCGTGACGTTGTCGTGCTTATAGACAGCGTCGCTTGCGGCAACCGTGCGCACCAGCTCCGATGCGTAGGTTTTCATGTCGCCGATGAAGTCCTCTTTTTTGCCGCCGCCCTTGGCAATGGCCTCTAAGCGTTGCTCCCAGGTGGCGGTGAGAAGCGGCTCTTTCAGCTCGGACGGCACAAGCGAAATGATCTGCACGCCTTTGGAGGTCGGATGGATGACGTTGTCTTTCTTTTCAATGTAGAACGACGAATACAGCTTTTCGATGATGTCCGCACGCGTGGCCGGTGTGCCGAGACCGCCGCCGATGTATTCCTTCATGGCGCGGTCGGCGATGTATTTGGAGGGATTTTCCATGGCCGACAGCAGTGACGCTTCGGTGTAGCGCGAGGGCGGAGACGTTTTCTGCGCCTTGATGAGCGTGTCGGCGCAGGTGAGTCTTTCGCCCTTGGCAAGCGGCGGCAGGGAATCGGTCTCGATTTCGACCTCATCGGTGTTGACGGCGTCTTCATCCTCGTCCGGCGTGACCGACAGCTTTTTCCAGCCCTCATCGACCACACTTTTCCCGGCGGCATAGAAGTTTTCGCCGCCGCATGAAAGCGTTGCCTTGACTTGTTTGTAGGTGTAATCCGGCATAAAGCAGCACAAAAAGCGTAACGCGACCAATAAGTATATTTTCTTTTCATCGGTGGAGAATGACGAGAAATCCGGTGCCTTTTCGGTCGGAATGATGGCGTGGTGATCCGAAACCTTGGCGTTGTTGACGCAGGATGCGTGGATCTTCGCGCCCGAACGGAGAACATCGTTTGCCGGAGCGGAAAGCGAGCCGACGCGCATGGCGCGAAGCCGTTCGGAAAGTGTCGGCACGATGTCGTCCGAAATGTAGCGCGAATCGGTGCGCGGATAGGTGAGAACCTTGTGGATCTCGTACAGCTTCTGCATGACCGAAAGCGTTTCCTTGGGCGACAGCTTGTAGAGCTTGTTGGCGTCGCGCTGCAGCTCGGTTAAGTCGTACAGAGCCGGCGACGGCTTTTTGACCGTGGTTGACGTAATCTCGGAAACAGTAAACGAACCGCCCTTGATTTTGGCGCACAGCGCGTTTGCCGTATCGATGTCGGCAATGGCCGATAATTTCTTGTCGTTTTTCCAAAGCGCGGAAAACGAACCGCCCGACGTCTTGAAAAGTGCGCGCACGTTAAAATAGTCGCGCGGCTTGAATGCCTTGATTTCCTCTTCGCGGCGCACGATGAGCGCAAGTGTCGGCGTTTGCACGCGCCCGGCCGATAAACTTGCGCCATAGTGGCAGGTGAGCGCACGCGTGACGTTGAGCCCGACCAACCAATCCGCTTCGGCACGCGCCTTGGCGGCGTTTGCGAGGTTGACATAATCTTTACCGTCTTTTAAGTGCGCAAAGCCCTCTTTGATGGCTTTTTCGGTCTGTGAGGAGATCCACAGACGCTTTATCGCGCCCTTGTAGGCGGCTTTTTCGAGAATCCAGCGTGCGACAAGCTCACCTTCACGGCCGGCGTCGGTGGCGATGATGACGCAGTCGGTGTCTTTATCCTTGATAAGCTTTTTGACGGCGGCATATTGCTTTTTGGTCTCGGGAATGACGCAAAGCTCTGCTTTTTCGGGCAGCATGGGCAGCGTCTCCATCGACCATTTTTTGTATTTTTCGTCGTACTGTTCGGGATCGGCCAGCGTGACAAGATGGCCGAGCGCCCAGGTGACAATGTATTTTTCGCCGATTAGGCAGCCGTCGCCGCGTGTGCGGCAGCCGAGCACGGCGGCAAGCTCCCGTGCGACCGACGGTTTTTCGGCAAGTACGATGGTTTTGGACATAGTTTTTCCTCCGATTGCGTCCGCCATGCGGCGGCGTTTCTTCTTCTAATATCATACCATAAAACGAGAGCGGAAAGCTTGAAAAAGGCAATTATTTACAATTGTGACATAAACTGCCGCGGAATCTTTGCCATGCATGATGAACGGATTTTGCGGCAATACTTCAAGCAGAACGGTTTTGTTTTGAAAAATCGACAAATTTTGCGATACGCTTATGATACAATACGCATAAGGGAAATAACGTCCGCGCGTTCAAACAATTTCTGTCACGGTTTTAAGATTTTTCATGACATATTCGCTCCGATTTTCACAAATAGTATGAGAGGACAAAGCAGAGCGGCTTTTCGCTTTGCGTAAAAAGAAAGGTCTTGAAACAATGAAGCAAAACCAAAGCGCGCGGAAGCGTGCGGCGTTTTTTCGCTATACTCTTGCGTATCTTGCGTGTTTGCTATGCGCCCTTGCGCTTACGGCGCATATTGCCGTTCCGTCCGAAAAAACGGTGTACGGCGAACAAGAAGTTTCCTCTGTATTAAAGACGGCGGACACGGATACGCCAAGCGGCACGCACACATATACCGCAAAGCTGTTCGGCGCGATCCCGGTCAAAAATGTGACGGTCGAGGTGGTGCCGGAGGTTAAGCTTGTGCCTTGCGGCGATGTGTTCGGCGTGAAGTTTTTCACCAAAGGCGTAATCGTCATCGGCGACACGGATATCGAAACCGACAAAGGCTTTGTCAATCCGGCACGGGTTTCCGGAATCCGTAAAAACGATGTGATCATAAACGTCAACGGCACGGAAATCAACACCGTCGAAGCCCTTGCCGAAGCGGTGGAGGCCTCCAAAGGCAAGCCGCTCGAGGTGACCTATACGCGCGCAGGGCTTACGCACACCTGCAAGGTCACGCCGGTGCTGTCCCTCTCGGACAAACGCTACAAAACCGGCATTTGGGTGCGTGACAGCACGGCCGGTATCGGCACGATGACGTATTACAATCCCGAAAACGGCTGCTTTGCCGGGCTTGGTCACGGCATCTGCGATATCGATACCGGAGAGCTGATGCCGCTGTTACGCGCCACGGTGGTGAAGGTCGGCATTACCGATATCGTCAAAGGCAAAACCGGCGCACCGGGTGAATTGAAAGGCGTTTTCGATACCGAAAAGCGCGGCACATTGGTCGGCAATACGCCGTTCGGTGTGTACGGCGTGTTGGACGAAGCGCCCGAAGGCATCGGCAAAGCATTGTCGGTTGCAAGCCGCGAGGAAGTGCATGACGGCGAAGCTTCGATTTTTGCCAATCCCGACGGCAAGGGCGTCCGAGAATTCTCCGTGCGCCTTTCCAAGGTGGATCATCGGTCAAACGGCACCAAAAGCTTTGTGGTGGAGATCACCGACCCGGATCTCATTGCCTTGACCGGCGGCATTGTGCAGGGCATGAGCGGCAGTCCCGTGGTGCAGGACGGCAAGCTGTGCGGAGCGGTCACGCACGTGCTGGTCGGCGAACCGACCAAAGGCTACGGAATCTTTTTGGAAAATATGCTTGCCGGAATGCCGGAGCTTACCCGATAAATTCAACCGATAATAAAAAAGTGTGTCATGCAGATAAGAACTTGCATGACACACGATTTGCGCTTGTTTTGCAGGATTTATTCCAACCCGACGTTATACTGCTCGCAATATTCCTCCAAGCAAAGACCGCTTGACATGATGCGTTTTGCGTGATACCGCCCGACAAACCGATAGTGCCACGGCTCGAAAATGATCTCGGTGATATCTTCTTTATCTTTCGGGTAGCGTAAGATAAAGCCGAAATCGGCACAGTGCTTGATGAGCCATTTGTAGACCTCTTTGGATTCGAAGGTCTGCGAGGCGGCAGGCAGATTGTGCAGGTCGGCACACAGACCGCTCTGATGCTCGCTGCAGCCGGGAAGCGCGATCTCGGCGGCGGTTTTGGCGTAGGCAGTGTCGCGGTCGTAGCTCTTTAGGTAGTTGTTCATGGTGTCGTTGAACCGTTGGGTCTGGTAGTTGTAGGAGCGGTAGGCGCTGGTGACGGACACGTCGGTGAAGCCTGCGGCACGCATCTCGATGAACATGGCGTCGAGTGCCTTTGCGGCGTATTCGCGCATTTGAACGGCTTTGCGGTCCTTGCGCGTGTCGGAGATGTCGGTGAGATCCGGCGGAATGTAGTCTTTGCCGAGCGGATGATCCTTGTTGATAAGGCGAATGTAGTCGTCGGCGTTTTCGGGATCCATATATTTTTCGTAGGCGGAAAGGTCGGTCAAAAACGCATTGTCGGGCAGGGTGGAGGTGTCGATGCCGGAAACATCCGGTAACGGGACCGGCGCGTCGGTCGAATAGCCGAGACGGCTTTCGCCGGAAACGGTCAGGGTGTAATCGATGCGCGCGCCTTTTTGAACGCCGGTCAGCGTGACGTTGTCAAAGGAATTCTCCAAAAACGAGATTGGCACGTATACATCGCCGCTTGAACCGGAAAAATAGCTTTGCGCACCGAGAAGCCGCACGGTTTTGCCGTATACGGCGCTGTCGGTGTCCAGATATACCGAAACGCGCTCGTCGTCCGAAAGGTCGGAAAACACGGCGTTCATGATTTTGGCGTCGCCCATCAGTCGAAAGCCGATGAGATCGGCCAGATCCTCGAGCGAAACGTATAACGTGTTGTTGCGCACGGTCGTTCCTTTCTTTAAGGAAACCGTTTTTTCGTCCTTTTTGACGGTCAAAGAATAGGAAAACTTTTCCGGTGCACGGGAAAAATCGCGTTTGACAAGAAAAACGGCCAAAATTCCGACAATCACGCTTGCCAAAAAGGCCAAAAAGAAAATACGGGCGGCATACGCAAGCGTTTCGGCACGCTTTTTGCGGCGGTAATAGCGCATCTTTCGCTGTTCCTCGGCACGGATGGCGCGTTCGCGCGCACGGGCATTTTGCGCTGCGGCCGTGTCCTGCGGCATCGGTCGGCGCGGCGGTCTTTGCTGCGGCATAATCTCGTTCCTTTCACTGTTTGCAGAATGATATATACAGTATACCACAGTTTATCCCGATAATAAAGTCTTTTTTCGAAATTTCAGAATTTTTTTGGAGGAATCTGCTCATGAAACAGTCCGGTGAAAAAACGTCCCGTTTTAACGAATACCATGACGCGTCGTATGACGATGTACGCACCATCCCTGATTTCTATGACAATTTGTATCCGAGTGCCGACCGCCCGGAAACCGGTTTTGCGCAGCCGCACGGGAAGAACGTAAAAAAGAAAGAAAATGTGCAAAATCGTGAGAAAACGGGAGAAACGAGTGCTGAATCTTGAAAAACAAGCTGATTTTTGACTTTCTTTGACTTTCGTAAGTTTTGACTTTCTTTGACTTTTGTTGTATACTATGTGCATGAAAAGTCAAGGAAGGTCAAAAGGTCTTCCGGAATTCGAGAGGGAGCGGAAATCATGGGCAACCCGATGACCGACCGCATTGCGGCACTCATTGAAAAAATGCTTGAAGAAAACGGCGGCGAGTTGGAAATCCAGCGCAACAAGCTTGCCGGGCGCGTCGGCTGCGTGCCGAGCCAAATCAATTATGTCATCACCTCACGCTTCGGCAGCAGCCGCGGCTATATGGTGGAAAGCCGGCGCGGCGGCGGTGGTTATGTCAAGATTACCAAGGTCAATTTTGATAATGCCGATGCGTTTCTCATGCATACGTTTGCCGCCATCGGTTCGGAAATCGATGCAGGCAGCACCAAGGCGCTTTTGCTGTCGCTGCTTCACGAAGGCTTGATCACCGAACGCGAAGCGCACCTTATGTATGCCGCCGTCACCGACCGCACGCTCGAAAATGCCGCGCCGGACAAGCGTGACGCACTGCGCGCCGACATTTTGCGCGCGTTTTTACTAACGCTTCGCACCCTGCGGCACAATTAAGAACGATTCGAAAGATTGAACATAACAGATACATATAGGAAAGGAAGATTTTTATGCTTTGTCAATCCTGCGGAAAAAAGGAAGCAACCTTCCATTATACATCGAACGAAAACGGAAAGGTCACGGAATTGCATTTGTGTCATGACTGTGCCGCCGAAAAAGGCCTTTTGGACGAGAATTTCAAAAACTTCAATCCCTTCGCGTTTGCGGAAAAAGGCGATACGCTGTTCGGCGAATTGCTCGGCGGAATGCTTGGCACGCCGCACACCGGTTCTCTCAAGGAAGCGGTGGTCTGCCCGTTCTGCGGTATGCGCCTAAGCGAATTCACGCACGGCGGAAAGGCCGGCTGTGCCAAATGCTACACCACCTTTAAGGATGCCATCACGCCGACTGTGAAAAAGCTGCACGGCAACACTGCGCACACCGGAAAATTTCCGAAAGGCCGTGCCGAACAGCACGCCAAAAAGGTGCGCAAGGCTGAGCTTGAGGAGCTGCTAAAACGCGCCATTGAAACGCAAGAGTACGAAAAGGCGGCCGGGTATCGGGACGCTATCCGTGCTTTGGAGAAAGAAGAAACGGCTGCCGAAACGACGGAAACGCCGAAAGCTTCCGAAACGCCGAAAACGCCCGAAACGCCGGAAAAACAGGACACCGATTCTTCCGACGGCGACCACGCCGCCAATGCGTGAAGCTTCGCAAACGAAAGGATGATTCAAATGAAATGGTATGAAATACAAGGCAACGGTCACGATGTGGTCATCAGCTCCCGGGTGCGTCTTGCCAGAAATTTGGAGGATTTTCCGTTCACGCCCAAGCTTGACGCCGCCACCTCCGAAGCCATCGCGCAAAAGACGGTGGAGGCCTTGCGTGTCGGCCTCGGAGAAGAACTGGTGGTTTACGATATGCGTGCTCCCGAAACAAGAAAACGCCTGTTGTTGGAGGATCATTTGGTCTCGCCCGATTTTTGCACGGAAACGCCCTTAAAGCGGCTGCTTGTGACCGATAAGAGCGGCAGTCTTGCCGTGATGATCAACGAGGAGGATCATGTGCGCATTCAGGCGATTGTTCCCGGTTTTGACCTCGAAAAAGCCTACGAAACGGCGTCGCGTGCCGACGATGCGCTTGCCGAAAGTGTGACGCTTGCCTTTGATGAAACACTCGGCTATCTCACGGCTTGTCCGACCAATCTCGGCACCGGGCTTCGTGCGTCGGTTATGCTGCACTTGCCGGCCTTGAGTGCTTACGGCTACATAAAGAGCCTTGCCGCGCTTATGACCAAAATCGGCCTTACCGTGCGCGGTATGTACGGCGAAGGCAGCGAAGCACTCGGTTGTCTGTATCAGCTGTCCAACCAAGTCACGCTCGGCATTTCCGAAAAGGATGCCATCGAGAAATTAACCGGCGCGGTCAAGCAGATCGTCGCCAAGGAACGTGAGCTTCGCGCGCAGATGTTAGCCGACAAAAACGGCGATACCGCCGATAAGCTGTGGCGTTCGTTCGGCACGCTGCGCTATGCGCGTAAGCTCGATACCGCCGAAGCCGCCAGACTCATTTCCAACGTGCGTTTCGGTGCCGTCTGCGGCGTGATTCCCGAAGCGGAGTCTATCAATTTGATAAGCCTTCTGTTTTCGGTCATGCCGGCGCATATTCTTCAAAAATATCCGGACGCCAAAACGCCCGAAAAACGCGACGAATGCCGTGCCGATTATGTGCGGCGCGTGTTTGCCGCATAAAAAATCTCCAAACTCCCTTGCAAGAAAGGAAGATGTTTTATGAATTACCGTTTTACCGAAAACGCCCAAGCGGCACTCAATGCCGCCGCCGAATCGGCGTCCAAGCTCGGACACACCTATATCGGCTCCGAGCATATTTTTATGGGGCTTTTATATAAAGGAACGTCGATTGCCGCCAACCTCCTTGCCGCCAAAGGCATTACCTACGAAAAAGTCGTGGAAGCCATCGGCGAAAGCATCGGCACGGGCGAACCGCTCGACGGCGTGCTGCCCGAATCCACGCCGCGTGCCGCACGCATCATCGAAGGCTCGGCCGAGCTTGCCCGTATGACCGGCCAAAGCTTCATCGGCACCGAGCATATCCTCATGGCTCTTTTGAAGGAATCCGACAGCGTCGCTGTGCGGCTTCTCAAAAACGAGGGCGTGAACGCGGCGGAGCTTTACAACGAAGCGCTTGCCTCCATCGAGGGCGGCGAACGGCCGCTCGGCGCGTCCGGCGGCTCTTCGGCGCATGGCACAAAGAGCAAAGGCGCAAGCGCAACGCCGACGCTTGACAGCTATGGAACGGATTTGACGGCACTGGCCAGAGAAGGAAAAATCGATCCGGTCATCGGCAGGGAAGAAGAGACCGGCCGTGTGTTGCAGATTCTGTCGCGCCGCACCAAGAACAATCCGTGCTTAATCGGTGAGCCGGGTGTCGGCAAAACGGCGGTCGTGGAAGGCCTTGCCGAAAAGATCGCCGAGGGCGTCGTTCCCGAAACGGTCGCCGACAAACGCGTGGTCGCGCTCGACCTTTCGGGCATGATTGCCGGAGCCAAATACCGCGGCGAATTCGAAGAACGCATTAAGAGCGTGATGGCCGAAATCAAAAAAGCCGGCAACGTGATTCTGTTCATCGATGAAATCCATACAATCATCGGCGCCGGAAGTGCCGAAGGTGCGATTGATGCGGCCAACATCTTAAAGCCGGCTCTTGCACGCGGCGAAATCCAGGTCATCGGTGCAACCACCATCGACGAATACCGCAAGCATATCGAAAAGGACGCCGCGCTCGAACGCCGTTTCCAATCGGTCATGGTGGGCGAACCGACCGCCGAACAGGCCGTGGAAATCTTAAAAGGCTTAAGAAGCAAATACGAAGCACACCACAAAATCAAGATTACCGACGAAGCCATCGACGCGGCCGTGAACCTTTCGGCACGCTACATTACCGACCGTTTCCTGCCGGACAAGGCCATCGACTTAATTGACGAAGCCGCCTCCAAAAAGCGTATCGGCGAAATCACCGCGCCGCCCGATTTGCGTGAGCTGGAGGAAAAAATCAAGAAAACGCACGCCGATAAAGAGGAAGCCGTCCGCGCCCAAGAGTTCGAAAAGGCGGCGGAGCTGCGCAACATCGAAAACACGCTGTCGGCCGAGCTTGAAACGCGCAAAAACACCTGGAAGCACCGCACGGACGGGTCGAATATGCCCTCCATCGGCAGTGAGGATATTGCGGAAATCGTGACACAGTGGACAAAAATCCCGGTCACCAAGCTCGAAAAAGAGGAAAGTGAGAAGTTACTCAACCTCGATAAAATCTTAAAGGAACGCGTCATCGGCCAAGAGGAAGCGGTCGAGGTAGTGGCACGCGCCATCCGCCGCGGCAGAACCGGCTTGAAGGATCCCAAACGGCCGCAAGGCTCGTTCATCTTCTGCGGCCCGACCGGCGTCGGCAAGACCGAGCTTTCCAAAGCCCTTGCCGCAGCCTTGTTCGGCAGTGAAAGCGCCATTATCCGCGTGGATATGTCGGAATATATGGAGAAGCACAGCGTTTCCAAGCTCATCGGTTCGCCGCCCGGCTATGTCGGCTACGACGAGGCAGGACAGCTGACCGAAAAGGTGCGCCGCAACCCATATTCGGTGGTGCTGTTCGATGAAATCGAAAAGGCGCATCCGGATGTGTTCAATATCCTCTTGCAGATTTTGGAGGACGGCCGGCTTACCGACAGCCACGGCCGCGTGGTGGATTTCAAAAACACGGTGGTCATCCTCACCTCCAACCTCGGCGCAAGCTCGCTTGCCGAACCAAAAACGCTCGGCTTTGCGCAAAGCGGCGATTCCGGCAAACGCGCCGAACAAAAGGCGGCGGAAAACGTGATGGAGGCGTTGAAAAAGGCGTTCCGTCCGGAATTTCTCAACCGTATCGATGAGATTGTCATCTTCCATAAGCTGTCGGACGAGAATATCCGGAAGATTGCACGCCTGATGCTCGGCGAAATCACGTCACGCATCGAAAGCATGAAGATGAAGATCACGTTTACCGACGAGGTGGTCGGCTTCCTTGCCAAAGAGGGCTTTGACCCGGTTTACGGTGCAAGACCGTTGCGGCGCGCCATGCAGCGCAAGATCGAGGACAGCCTTTCGATTGAGCTGTTAGAAGGAAAGCTCGGCGCGGGCGATGTCATCGAAGCGTATCTCGACGGCGATGTGGTGAAGTACCGCAAGACCGGCTCATTTGACCCGGACGGCAGAGACCTGACGGCCGTCGGCACTTCGGAAAACGCTTAAAACACACTTAAATCACGTTTGAATGACACGGTGGTTTGCGGAAAAGCTTCTGCAAGCCGCCGTTTTTTCTGCCCGTTTTCGGCAAAATTTGGCGCATTTTCAGGATTTTTTACAGAATTCTTCGGCAACTTTGGAATTATTTTTAGAAAAAGTGTTGACTTATTGCTCCGAAAAAGGTATAATACTAACTACAAGTGACTTATTCACGGAAAGGAAGAAAGAATTCAATGAAAAACAGCGTTTGTTCCCTGATACTGACTCTATTGTGCATTACCCTTGTCGTTTTGGTCGCTCTGTTCGGCATTCGCGGTACGGCACTTTCGGGCGTGTTTGAAGAGGACACCATCAGCAAAGGACTCGACCTTGTGGGCGGTTCTTCCATCACGTTTAAGGCAATCCCCGAAGAGGGCACCGACGTAAACATGGATGAAGCCGTCGAAAAGGCCATCAATATCATGCGTAAACGTCTCGACGGCATGAATCAGAACGAAGCCACCGTTTCCAAGGTCGGCACGGATTCCATCCGTATCGAGATCCCCGGCGTTACCAATCCCGAAGATGCCGTCAAGACGCTCGGTTCTACCGCAAAGCTCGTCTTTCAAGATTCCGACGGCAACGTCGTTGTCGAAGGCAAGGACGTGAAATCCGCTCAAGCTATCTACGGTCAGTTAAACCAGAACTCGGTCGGCAGCGAATGGTATGTTTCGCTCGAATTCAACGAAGCAGCCCGCGCTTCTTTTGCCGATGCGACCGAACGCATGGCCGCAAAGAAAGCCGACGGTACCAACTACATCGCCATTAAGCTCGATGAAGATACCATCTCCCGTCCGTCGGTCGAACAGCGTATCGACGATACGAACTGCGTCATTTCCGGTTCGTTTGACGAAGCCGGTGCCAAGGAGCTTGCAACCCTTATTTCGTCCGGTCAGCTGCCGGTTGCCTTTGAAGAAAAGGAACTGCGCTCGGTCGGCGCCTCCCTGGGCTCGGATGCTTTGAGAAGCAGCCTTGTGGCAGGTCTTATCGGCGTGATCCTCGTCATGGTCTACATGATTCTCTTATACCGCTTGCCGGGCTTTATTTCCTGTCTTGCGCTTGTGGCTTACACGGCCATTTTCGGCGTTGTGCTTGCCGCAACCAAGATCACGCTTTCGCTTCCGGGTATCGCCGGTATCATCCTTACCGTCGGTATGGCGGTTGACTCCAACGTCGTTATCTACGAAAGAATCAAGGAAGAGCTTCGCACCGGAAAGACGCTGCGTGCGTCTGTCCAATCCGGCTTTAACCGCGCGTTCACCGCGATTTTGGATGCCAACGTTACCACGCTTATCGCCTCCGTCGTTCTGTGGAACTTCGGTACCGGTTCGGTTCAGGGCTTTGCAAAAACGCTGTTTATCGGTGTTGTTATCTCCCTGTTTACCGCTCTTGTCGTTACGAGAGTCCTCTTAAACGCCTTTGTCGCTTTCAAGGTCAGCCCGAAGCTGTTCGGTGCGGCCAAGAAAACGGTTTAATGGGAAAGGAGTGACGTATCGTGAAAAAATTCAGCTTTATCAAACATCAGAAAATTTTCTTCGGCATCGTCATTGCCGTCGTCATTCTCGGTATTGTATCCTTCTTCGTGCGCGGCTTCAACTTGGACGTTGATTTCGCGGGCGGTACGGAAATTTCCTATAATATGGGCACCTCCATTACCAAAGAAGACGAAGCTGCCATCGAGCAAGAGGTCAAAGCCATCATCGGCGCGGATAAGTTTTCTTCCATCCGTGTTTCCGGCGAAAGAGACATTGTCACCATCCGCACGCTTGTGATCGATAACGACGATAACACCGATGCGATTGCCGCTGCCATCGACGCAAAGCTTGCCGAACTGTATCCGGATGCCGCCGCTGCCCAAAGCAACACCGCAACCGATAAGGTCTTTTCGTTCTCTGCCGCTGAAGGCGAAGAAGCCAAAACCTGGTCGGACGACGATGTGACTGCCGTCAAGGCCGCACTTGAAGCCTTGGACGAAGCACCGGCCGGCTTAACGGTTACGGCAAACGGCTCTGACCTTTCGGTTTCCTTTGAATCCACCGGCGTCGTTTCCAAGCTCCGCACCGACATTACCGATGCTATCACCGCACGCTTTGAAAACGCTTCCTGGCGTTCGATCGATACGGTCAGTGCCGAAGTCAGCGCAGGCCTTAAGCAGTCTGCCGTTATGGCAACGGTTGCCGCTGTTATCTTAATGCTTGTGTATATCGCGTTCCGCTTCAAGATCAGCTCGGCGTTTGCGTCGATTGCCTGCCTTGTCCATGACATTTTTGTTATGCTTGTGGCATATTCGCTTCTCCACATTCCGGTAAACTCCACCATCATCGCCGCCCTTCTTACCATTCTCGGTTATTCGATCAATGCGACCATTATCATCTTTGACCGTATCCGTGAAAACGACAAAGTCATGGGCCGCGGCGTATCGTTTGCCGAAAAGGTGGACGACGGTATCCGCAGCACCCTCGGCCGTTCGATAAACACCACCGTTACAACGCTTTTGACCATCGGTATGGTGTATATTCTCGGCGTTACTTCCATCAAGAACTTCGCGCTGCCGCTTATCGTCGGCATCGTTGCCGGTTTGTTCTCTTCGGTCTGCCTTGCAGGTCCGCTGTGGAACATCTTCAACAACATTGCCATCAATATGCGCAAGAAAAGCAAGAAATAACGCATAAAGCACCAAAGCACCGCAGGATTCCTGCGGTGCTTTTCGCGTTTCTGAGAAGCTTGTGCTTTTGGGCAACCCTTCCGGTTTTGGACAACCCTTCCGGCGCACTTCGTGCGCCACCTTCCCTTGCACAGGGAAGGCGAATTGTCGCCGCAGCTACTATCAGCGCACAAAGCTTCGGTTAAGCCCCGTCTCCCTTAATTTTCAACTTTCAATTGGTTTGTTCCGACGTGCAAACGCCGTCTTTCAGCGTGCCAAGCTCCGAAACCGTGACAAACGAGTAGCCGCGCTTGACAAGCTCCGGCAGGATCACGGCTAATGCATCGGGCGTCGGACTGCCTTTGGTGTTGAAATCGTGAAACAGAATGATGTCGCCGTCGCGCAGATTGTCCAGCACCGTGCGTACGACCTTCTCCACCGGCGGCTTTGACCAATCGCGCGTGTCCTGCCGCCACGACCAGGATACCGGCTTGCAGGAAATGCCCTCCACCGCCGAAACAAGCTCATCCGAGAAAATGCCGCCCGGCGAACGGAATACCTTCGGATACACGCCGGTGATGTCGTGCACAATCTCCTGCGTCCGCTCGATCTCGGCAATGGCTTCGGAAACGCCGATCTTTTTCATGTTCGGATGCGAATACGTGTGATTGCCGATCTCGTGCCCGGCTTCAAATTCTTTGGTGATCAGCTCCGGATAACGCTCGGCGTTCTGCCCGACCACGAAAAACGTGGCTTTGGCGTGATTTTCGGCAAGAATCGCCAAAATTTTTTCGGTGTAGACCGGGTGCGGCCCGTCGTCAAACGTGATGGCAACGTATTTTCCGGCCGAGCGGTTGGCGGCAAAAATGTGACTATGCGGCGCGTCGCTTGCCAAAACCGGGCCGGAGGCGATGAGAAGCGTGCTGAGGAACGCACAAATGCCGCGTTTAATCAGCTTTGACACGTTTCGTTTGTTCCGGTGCTTCATGCCTGTCACCACCTTTCTCGAAGGCTTCGGGCTTTGCGGCCTTGTCGGCACGATCCGGCGTTGCGGCAAGCTCGGTCAGCGACCCGAACGTGTAGCCGTCGGCGCGGAGCGCATCGATATAGCGTCCCAAAATGGCGGCATTGGTGGCGGAGGTCGGGTGCAGCAGTGCCACACAGCCGTTATGCGTGCGTGCCAAAATCAAATCGAGCGCACGCTCGGGCGACATCTGCTTTTCGTTGTCCCAATCCGCATACGCAAGACTCCAAAAGACCGTGGTGTAGCCGAGCCGATCGGCAAATTCCAGATTCTGCTCGGAAAAACGTCCCTCCGGCGGCCGATAAAATTTGTCCATTTCGAGTCCCGTGTTTTCGCGCAAAATGTCTTCGGCGGCGCGAAGCTCTGCGGCAAACGCATCAAAATCCGTGATTTTGCTCATGTCGCGGTGCGTTTTGGTGTGGTTGCAGACAAGATGCCCTTCGTCATGCATCCGCTGTACCAAAGCGGTATTTTCCCTTGCCAATTGCGGCAGAATAAAGAAAGCACCCGGCACGTTTTTTTCTTTTAATACATTTAAGATTTTTTCGACGTTGCCGTTTTCGTATCCGGCATCAAACGTCAGATACACGCGTTTTTCCTCCGGCGAACCGAGATAAATGACCGCATGGTCTCCGATAAAGCGGCTTGCCTCCGGAATGACCTCGGGAATCGCATGGCCGGTTGTCGGCTTGAAATACCACGAATAGCTTGTAACCGCGGCCGCTGTCAGAGAAAAGCAGAGAAGACCGGCGGCAAGGCTGAGCCATCGTTTTTTTGAAAACTTTTGCATTTTTTCGTTTGCTCCTTTCAGCGCATTGTGTTTTGTGCGCTTTGTTCGTTTATATTCTGCACAAATCTGTTTTGTGTTTGCAAGGCAAAAAACGTGACGGCAGAAATTTTTTTGCATAAGCGGAAAAATATACGCGATAATATGCATATAATTTTGAATATGCACAAGAATATACAAAAATGCTTGTGCAAAATGCATTGTAAAGCACGATATGTACGGCTTTTCTTGACAAATGTCCCAAATTGCATAAATTTTGTAAATTTGAATAAGAAACACTTGATTTTTTCGCGGTTCGGTGGTACAATTTAGAAAAAATAAAAGCTCGCTTACGTGAGCGCGATAACAGAAAAGGTGATTGCAATGAAAGGTATCAAAAAAGTCGTTTTGGCATATTCCGGCGGTTTGGACACGTCGATCATCATTCCGTGGTTAAAGGAAAACTATGACAACTGCGAAGTCATCGCCGTTTCGGGCAATGTCGGCCAGGCGGACGAGCTCGAAGGTCTCGAAGAAAAGGCACTTGCGACGGGCGCGTCCAAGCTGTACATCGAGGATCTGACGGATGAATTTGTGGACGATTTCATCATCCCGACTGTCAAGGCCGGTGCTTTGTATGAAAAATATATGCTCGGCACGAGCTTTGCACGTCCGGTTATCGCAAAGCGTCTTGTCGAGATCGCCAAAAAAGAGGGCGCGGACGCCATCTGCCACGGCTGCACCGGCAAGGGTAACGACCAGGTTCGGTTTGAGCTTGCCATCAAGGCTTTCGCACCGGATATGAAGATCATCGCTCCGTGGCGTGAATGGAACATCAAGAGCCGTGACGAGGAGATCGATTACGCCGAAGCGCATCACATTCCGCTCAAGATCAACCGTGAGACCAACTACTCCAAGGACAAGAACTTGTGGCACCTTTCGCACGAAGGCCTTGATTTGGAGGATGCCGGAAACGAGCCGCTTTACGAAAAGAAGGGCTTCCTCGAAATGGGCGTTTCGCCGATCGATGCACCAGATGCGCCGACCTACATCACGCTCGATTTTGAAAAGGGCGTTCCAGTTGCCTTGAACGATGAAAAAATGTCGGCAAAGGATATCATCTTGAAGCTCAACGAGGTTGGCGGTGCCAACGGCATCGGCCTTCTCGATATCGTGGAAAACCGGCTTGTCGGCATGAAGTGCCGCGGTGTGTATGAAACGCCCGGCGGTGCAATTCTGTATGCTGCACATGAATACCTCGAAACGATCTGCCTTGACAAGATGACGGCGCACAAGAAAGAAGAGCTTGCCATCACGTTCGGCGAACTTGTCTACAACGGCCAATGGTTCACGCCGCTTCGCGAAGCACTCAGCGCGTTTGTGGATAAAACGCAGGAGACCGTGACCGGTAAGGTGAAGTTAAAGTTATACAAGGGCAACATTATCAAGGCCGGCGTTTGGAGCGACTATTCGCTGTATTCCGAAGAAATCGCCACCTTTGGCGAAGATCATGTCTACGACCAAAAGGATTCCGCAGGCTTCATCAATCTGTACGGTCTGCCGATTGCTGTCCGCGCGAAAGCAAAGCAGAACTGGGAAAAGAAATAAGAGATTAACCGCAATTTGCGCATGGGTATAGGGTAAGAGCAGATCTTGCCCTATGCTTCGTACAGGGAGACTTTATGAAAGACCTTGAAAAGCTGCTAAAGGCGGCCGGTTTTGCCGGAAACAAAACCGAAATCGATGAAAAATCGGTGCTTTTTGTGCTGACGGATGCCTGCCGCGAAGATTTTGACTGCGTGGTCGGCTTGCTTTCAAAGGACGCTGAAAAAACGGCGGCAAACAGCATCGGCGAGAATGCGTTTTATTTCGCACTTTCCGGCGAGGATTTTATAAGCGTCCGCTTTTATCCGAAAAAACGCGAGATCCGCGTGACGTGCGAAACCGGAAACGACTATTTTTCCGCGTTCCCGGTGCATGAAACGGGCGCGCAGACGGAAGCGCCGCTTCTTACCCAGAACCGCGTGGCCTGCATGAGTGCAGACTGCGGTATGTCGTATGTGCTTCGCACGGCTGACGGCCGGTTTGTGATGGTGGACGGCGGCATGGACGATTACGAGGAAAGTGAGCGGTTATACGACCTTTTGCGTGCGCAAAGCACGGGCGAAAAGCCGGTGATTGCGGCGTGGTTTATCACGCATCTGCACGACGACCACACGACGGTGTTCTGCCGGCTTTGGAAAGAACACAAGGACGACATTGTCCTTGAAAGCCTTGTATACAACATCGTCCCGGACAAATTCAACGTAAAATACCCTCATGAAGTCTTTGATACGCTGCTGCCGGAAATTGGGGCATACGGCACGGCGCTTGTAACGGCACGCACCGGCATGAAGTTTTCCTTCGCCGGTTTGGATATCGATATGCTTTACACGCCGGACGATTACTTGCCGAACGTGTTCTCCAACTTCAACGATTCGTCGCTCATCTTCCGTGCGGATTTTGCCGGACGGCGGATCTTGTTCTTGGGCGACGCCATGCCGCTTTCGTCGGATATTGTGGCGAACCGCTACGAAAAAAATGACCTTGCAAGCGAGTTTTTGCAGGTGGGACACCATGGCTACGGCGGCGGCTCGGACGCGCTCGATACCGCAAGTGACCCGGAAACGCTGCTTTGGCCGTGCCCGGCGTTTTGGTATCCGAGCATACGGCTGTGGAAAAGCAACGATGTTTTGCGAAATTCTCCGCATATCCGGCATATTTTGCTGTCCGGCTTCGGGTCGGTTACGCTTGATATGACAAAGCCGGTCGCGGATGCGCCGAAAAGATCCTGCAACTCCGGCGATACCGTGTATGAAGAAGATTTTGAATCGAAAAAACGGCTTGTCGATCTTGGTTACGAGAGTGTGACCGGCGGCGCGACCGGTCTTGTACCGGCAAAATACGGATTTGAAACAGACGCTTTCGCAAGGCACCTGACCCTAAGCTCCGACGGGATCTCCCTTGTCGGGATCGCTTCGCAGGATACGCTTGCCGGTCTTTCGGGCTATCTTGCAACCTTTACGCTCCGTGCGCAAAAAGAGGCGAGCATCGGGCTTATGGCGGCCTGCGAAATGCCGAACGAATGGCAGGGCGCGCATACGCACTGGTTTACGCTTGCCGCGTCGGAAACGCCGCGCGCGCTTACCGTGAAAACCGACTATAAGGCGCATACGCTTGCAATCACGCTTGACGAAAAAACGCACGCGTTTGAAACAATCGATGCGTGCGGCGGTCTGTATTTCGCGCTTGAAAAAGCGGAAGTGGAGCTTTATCACGTAAAAATCACGGCTCTGTAAAACAGGAAATTTATATAAAGGATTGGACGCACAACATGAAAATGTGGCAGGGACGGTTCAAAAAGGAAGAGGACGAGCGCGTCAACGATTTCAACTCGTCGATTTCCTTCGACAGCCGTATGTATAAACAGGATATCACCGGCAGCATGGCGCACGCCAAAATGCTCGGCGATACCGGTATCATCGATAAAAGCGAAAGCGAACGCATCATCCGCGGTTTAGAGGGCATTTTGGCTGACCTTGAAAGCGGCACGCTGACGTTTGACCCCAAGGCGGAGGATATTCATATGTTTGTCGAGCAGGTGCTAACCGAACGCATCGGTGACGCCGGAAAGCGGCTTCACACCTCGCGCAGCCGCAACGACCAGGTTGCGCTCGATATGCGCATGTATCTGCGCGATGAGATAAAGGCCGTCAAAGAGCTTGTCATGAACCTCATGCAGACAGTCATCGGTATCGCGAAAGACAACACCGACACCGTCATGAGCGGCTACACGCATTTGCAGCGTGCCCAACCAGTGACGCTGGCGCATGAGCTGCTTGCCTATGCGCAAATGTTTAAGCGCGATGTGCTGAGATTAGACGATTGCTATGCGCGAACCAACATTTTGCCGCTCGGCTCGTGTGCGCTTGCCGGAACGACCTATCCGATCGACCGGTATGAGGTTTGTCGCGAACTCGGTTTCGACGATGTGACCGACAACAGCATTGACGGTGTGAGCGACCGCGATTTCGTACTCGAATTTGCATTCGATCTGTCCATGATTCAAATGCACCTGTCGCGTTTTTCGGAAGAGGTTATTTTGTGGTGCAGCAGTGAATTCGGCTATATGGAGTTAGACGACGCGTTTGCTACCGGCTCGTCCATCATGCCGCAGAAGAAAAATCCGGATATTGCGGAGCTTGTGCGCGGCAAGACCGGCCGCGTGTACGGCTCGCTTATGGCGCTTTTTACCGTCATGAAAGGACTTCCGCTTGCATACAACAAGGATATGCAGGAGGACAAGGAGACGGTTTTTGACGCGCTTGACAACGTGAAGCTGTGCCTTTCGATTTTTAACGAGATGCTTGCGACGGCTTCTTTCCGTAAGGAACGCATGAGAAATGCCGCCGGATTCGGCTTTATCAACGCCACCGACTGTGCCGATTATTTGGTGAAAAAGGGACTGCCGTTCCGCACGGCGTATAAGATTGTCGGCGAGCTTGTCGCGCTCTGCATCGAGAAAAACGAGAGCTTCGAAACGCTGCCGCTTGCCGATTATAAAGCGGTGTCGGACGTGTTCGACGAGGGCGTTTACGCGGCGGTCGATCTTGCGGCGTGCGTCAAGGGACGCGCTTGTGTGGGAGGTCCCGCACCGGAGGCCGTTAAGCGTCAGATCGAAAAATTAGAGGATTTTTTAGCTTCCGAGGAATTGGAAGAAAACGAATAAAACGCGCCAAGAAGCGCAGAAAAAGAGTGACAGTATGACAGAAAACAAGAAAGTAAAGGTCGGCATTATCGGCGCGACCGGCTATGCCGGTGCGGAGCTGTTCCGCCTTCTTGCGGCGCACCGCTATGCCGAGGTTTCGGCAGTTTCTTCGACCTCGTTTGAGGGACAGACGCTCGAATCGGTTTATCCGGCTCTCACGACCAAAAAAGAGCATCTTTTAGGCAACATGGACAGCGTCATCGAAGCAAGCGACGTGATTTTCGCCGCCCTTCCGCACGGCCTTTCCGAAGAGCTTGCCGTCAAAACCGACGAAAAGGGCAAGGTGTTAATCGACCTCGGCGCGGATTTCCGCCTGACCGAGGAGGCCGATTATACCAAGTGGTATGGCCTGCCGTTCAAGCATCCGGCGCTTCACAAAAAGGCGCTCTATTGCCTGCCGGAAATCAACCGCGAGAGCATTCCGGGCGTTGACATTATCGCCAATCCCGGCTGCTATCCGACCAGCATCGCGCTTGGTCTTATGCCGGCCTTAAAAGAAAAGCTCTGTGACGCGTCAAACGGCATCATCCTCGATTCCAAAAGCGGCGTGACGGGCGCTGGCCGCGGTCTTTCGCAGAACACGCATTTTCCGGACACCAACGAGGCCTTTGCGGCCTACAAGGCTGCCTGCCACCGCCATACGCCGGAAATCGAACAGACGCTGTCGCTTCTCTGCGGCAAAAAGGTGAACGTGACATTTGTGCCGCACCTTTTGCCGGTCAACCGCGGCATTTTGTCCACCATCTATGTTAAAGCCGCGCCCGGCGTGACGCTCAAAACGCTGCATGAAGCCTATACGGCGTTCTACAAAAACGAAAAATTCGTGCGCGTCATGCCGCTCGGCTCGTTTGCCAACATCAAAAACGTGCATTATTCCAACTATTGCGATATATCCTTGCATTTTGACGAACATACCTCGACGGCAGTCATCACCAGCGTCATCGACAACATGGTCAAGGGTGCGGCCGGACAGGCCATTCAGAACATGAACATTCGCTTCGGGCTTCCCGAGGACGAAGGCATTTCCATGCTTCCGCCGTCGTTCTGATACCGAAACAGCGAGAAGGAGATTTGAGTCGATATGAACGAAACAAACATCAAACGCATTGAGGGCGGCGTGACCTATCCGGCCGGCTTTCGTGCTTCCGGCATTCATTGCGGGCTTCGCAAAAACAAGAGCAAAAAAGATTTGGCGTTGATTTTGGCCGATAAGCTCTGCAATGCTGCCGCCATTTACACCACCAACAAGGTCTACGGCGCACCGATCACGGTCACGCGGGAGCATTTGAAAAACGGCATGGCTCGTGCCGCCATCTGCAACAGCGGCAACGCCAACACCTGCAATCCCGACGGTGTGGACAAGGCCAACGCCATGTGTGCCGCTCTTGCGGCGCAGCTTGGCATCGATGAGAACGATATCATCATCACCTCCACCGGCGTAATCGGCGAGCCGCTGCCGCTCGAACCGATCTTAAGCGGCATTCCGGCACTTTGCGATTCGCTCGGCTATGATGCGGAAAACGGCTATGCCGCCGCCAGTGCCATTATGACCACCGACACGCGCTTAAAGCAGATTGCCGCCGAAACGGTGATCGACGGCGTGAAGGTGAAAATCGGCGGCATGAGCAAGGGCAGCGGCATGATCCAGCCGAATATGGCGACTATGCTCTGCTTTGTCACCACCGACGCGAATATTTCGTCGGAGGCCTTGCAGACACTTCTCAAGCGCGTGGCCGATCGCACGTTCAACATGATCAGCGTGGACGGCGACACCAGCACCAACGATACCTTCAGCGTCATGGCATCGGGACTTGCCGGAAATGCACTTATCGACGACCCGGACAGCGAAAGCGGCAAAGCCTTTGAAGCACTTCTCGAATATGTCTGCAAATATTTGGCACGCAAAATGGCGGCTGACGGCGAAGGTGCATCCAAGCTTCTCGAATGCCGCGTGCATGGCTGCGATACGCTTGAAAACGCACGCATCCTTGCCAAATCGGTCATCAATTCGCCGCTTGTCAAAACGGCCATGTTCGGCGCGGACGCCAACTGGGGACGTATTTTATGCGCACTCGGCTATGCCGGTGTGGAATTTGATCCGCATAAAGTGGACGTTAGCTTTATCTCCGACGCGGGCGAGATCAACGTCTGCAAAAACGGCGGCAGCGTCGGCTTTGACGAGGATAAAGCCAAAGAAATTCTGTTAAAAGATTCCATTGTGATGGATGTCAACATGAATATGGGCGATGCGTGCGCCACGGCTTACGGCTGCGACCTCACCTACGAATATGTCCGCATCAACGGCGATTACCGCAGTTAAGAAAGCTCAGATATTCAGACTGTAAAAAGCAAGGAGCAACGGCTATGTTTATTTCCAACATTGACAAGGCAAAGGTGCTTATCGAAGCCCTGCCTTACATTCAAAAATACTACGGCAAGACCATCGTTGTCAAATACGGCGGCAACGCTATGGAAAACGAAGGCTTAAAGGACGCGGTCATTTCCGACCTTGTGCTGTTAAGACTTGTCGGCATCAACGTGGTCATGGTTCACGGCGGCGGCCCGGAAATTACGTCTATGTTTGACAAGCTCGGCATCGAAACGCAGTTTATCAACGGGCTTCGCTACACCGGCGAAGAGGCCATAGAGGTCGTTCAGATGGTGCTTGCCGGCAAGACCAACAAGGATCTTGTCAACAAGATTACCTCCATCGGCGGCAGTGCAGTCGGCCTTTCGGGCATCGACGGCGGCATGATCAAAGCCAAAAAGCTTGACGACGGCAAAAACGATTACGGCGCGGTCGGCGAGATTACCGAGGTCAACACCAAAATCATCACCGACAACATCGCCGCCGGTTTTATTCCGGTCATCGCGACGGTGGCCGCCGGTGTAGACGGCGAAAGCGACGTGTACAACATCAATTCCGACACGGCCGCGGCCAAAATCGCTATTGCGCTCGGTGCGGAAAAGCTGATTCTTTTGACCAACACGCGCGGTCTTATGCGTGACCTGCACGACGACGATACGCTCATTCCCGAGGTGAAGCTGGACGAAATTGCCGCACTGAAGGAAGAAGGCGTCATTTCCGGCGGTATGATTCCTAAAATCAACTGCTGTGAGATGTGCGTGAAAAACGGCGTCAAGCGTGCGCATATCATCGATGGCAGGCTGCTTCACTCGATTCTTATCGAAATGCTTTCCAACGAAGGTATCGGCACGATGATTATCGAATAACTATACGGAGGAACTTTATGGACGCGGCCTATATCAAAGAGCTTGACTCGAATTATATCATGAATACGTATGGGCGGTATGACGTCGTGATCGATCACGGCAAAAACGCCACACTCTTTTCCGCCGACAACAAAAAGTATATCGACTTTGCAAGCGGCATCGGAACGCTGTCGCTCGGCACGGCCAACCGCGGCTATATCACGGCGGTCACGGCACAGCTTCGCAAGGTTCAGCATATGTCCAACTATTTTTACAGCGAACCGACGGCATTGCTTGCCGAAAAGCTTGCCAAAAGCACTATGCTTAGCAAGGTTTTTTTCTGCAATTCCGGCGCGGAGGCCAACGAAGGTGCCATTAAGCTTGCCCGCAAATATTCGTTTGACAAATACGGCGAGGGCAGAAGCACCATCATCACGTTTGACCGCTCGTTCCACGGCAGAACGGTGACCACGCTTGCCGCAACCGGGCAAGAGGTGTTTCACAACTACTTTTTTCCGTTTACAGCCGGGTTCAAATATTGCGAATACAACAACGCTACGGCGTTTGCCGCGTCGCTTACGGGAGACGTGTGCGCCGTCATGCTCGAAGTCATTCAAGGCGAGGGCGGCGTGAACCTCATCGACAACAGCTTTGCACGCTTTGTCGGCGAAGAGTGCCGCAAGCGCGATATCCTCGTCATCATCGATGAGGTGCAGACCGGCATCGGCCGCACCGGCAAGCTGTTTGCCTATCAGAATTACGATATCCGTCCGGATGTGTTGACCATGGCTAAAGGCCTTGCCGGCGGACTTCCGATCGGCGCGTTTGCCGCTTCGGAAAAATGTG
This sequence comes from uncultured Eubacteriales bacterium, assembly GCA_900546385.1. Taxonomy (GTDB): domain Bacteria; phylum Bacillota; class Clostridia; order Oscillospirales; family CAG-382; genus UMGS882. Next base: position 43,232 of record URCT01000006.1, read on the forward strand.
CCGACGTTCTCGGCCGCGGTATGCACGGCTCGACCTTCGGCGGAAACCCGGTTGCGGCGG
>URCT01000007.1 GCA_900546385.1 uncultured Eubacteriales bacterium
CGTCATACCAAACGTTATCTCCATAGAAGTAATACGCCTTGCCTTCACCCAGAGCATCCGCGAAATCACCGTATAACATTCGTAAGTAGGCAAATTTGCCGCTTTCAAGGCACACTCGGTCTTTATCGACCAAGAACAGCTTTAAGAATTCGACGTTTTCGACGGTCAGGTAGCCGGTCTCCTGGAAATCGGTAAACCGAAGCGGCGCGTCAAGCGTTCCGTTCTTTACGATATATGTGCCGTTTACATAGATGTCAGAGTTCTGATTCTCGATTTTGAAGGTCTTTCCGTTCAAGTCAAACGTGATATTTTCACCGGACAAATAGAGTTCCCTGTAGCTTCCGGAGAAAGCACCGTTGCCGGAAAAGACCGTGTCACGAAGTAAGCGGATGGTCGAACCGGGCTTGTTCTTAACATAGTCAAGAGCTGCTTCGATATCGCCATAGAGCTTAGCCGCACCGTTCGCGTCGGTCACTTCGATGCAAAGAAGCGTACCGCAGCTAGCGCAGACACCGTTTTCATCCACCGTTTCATGCGCGCATTCCACCGTTACGGACGCGTGCGTTTTGACAAGATAATTGCCGCTTCGGACGTAGCAGGTATATTCATATGCGCCCTGCGCAAGACCGGCTGTTTCGACCGTTAAGGTGTCGCCGACAGCGTTTTCGATTTTGCCGTCCGGGCCATACCAGCGATATTCGCCCTCTCCGCTTGCTTTGACGGCAAGCGCGACCGTTTCGCCGGAATTATACGGGACAGTGGCCTCCTGCGGTTCGGAGGTCAAAATGCCGTCCGCCGGTTTGACAACAATGCCGCCGGCCGGTGCAAAGGCGGTTTTATCCACAAGTGCCGCAAGTGTTTCGGAAGTCGCATTTTCAACATACAGAGCCGTGTTTTCGGCAAGCAGGTCAAAGAGGGTCGGCACGCTTTCATACTCCTCATACCGGAGTTCCCCGATCGTGCCGCTGTAAAAGGCTCCTTTGGCACCTAGATCTAACTGCAAAGAGGCAAGCGTACTGTTTTCAACCGACATAAAGCCGCCGACATATATTTCGGACGTGAACGTGCAATCCTTCAGATACAGCTTGCCGTTCAGAGCAAAAACCGGGACTTCGGACGAAGCGTCTCGCGACACCGTCACGTTTTCCATATGGAGGATCCCATCGTATGAAACATAGCCGTAACTTTCGTTGTTAAAACGCAGTGTACCGTTTTTTATGGTCAATGCCGAATTATCGGGAACCTTAAAGCTGATATCAGTACCCTGTGTTAAGGTATGGCCATTCAAATCGAGAACAACCGTGCCTTCATCATTCGAAATATCCGATACAATTTCAAGGTCTTTGAACAGCGTAATGACAGACGAACCGCGATTCATCTGGTCGCCGAACTCATCGGCATTGTCATAATAACGGATGCTTTCGCCTGCACGTTCAACGCTGAAAAGAGCATCCGCGGGATTTGCGCGTCCCGTTTCTCCGCCCTTTATCACAATGTCGCCGGTAATGGCGCTGCCGGGAATCGCAAACTCGCCTTTCCACTGTGCAAACTCGTAGTCGTCAAACACTTTGCCGCCGATCGTCACCGTAAACTCATACGGCAGATAGGTGGTGCCGCCCAAGCTATCGGCAAGATATGCTTCATAGTCTGTGCCGAAAGCAGCATACGAAGAACCCTCAAAGGAGATTCCTGCAAGCTCGGCGGTGACCTTCACAAGCTTTGACGGAGCCGTCGCCGTCACCGTATAGGTCTTGCTACTGCCGATCGATGCGCCGTCAAGGACAAGAAGCCCGGTTTCTTCGGAATAGGTAAAGCCGGAGAACAAAGCACCGTTTTCGAGCACCGTTACGTTCTCCTTTGCCGGATGCCCGTTCTGTGAAAGCAGCGTTACGGAAAGGTCGTCGCCTGGAGCAATCTGTGAAACAGGCTCTTTCTCTGCGAGCATGACACCCGAAAGCTGATAGTTTACGTCAGAGGTCGGTAATCCTAACAGATACGCGTTGCCAAGCTTCATTTCGGCATTTGTCGAACCGACTAAATCGAGCCGATAGTCAGCATATGCTTTAAGGCCGGCGCCGGTAAACAGATACGTGCCGTTGCGGTTTGTGCCTTCCGTGCCGAGATAGGAAAGCGTGGCTTCGCCGATTTTTACATAGTCACTGTCTTCGGTTTCTCTGCCGTAAAGAATCACGCTGTACGGATCGACGGCATAAGAAATATCCGACAGCCGAATCCAAAGACCGGTGCAGGTGAACGCTTTTTGGGTCTTAAAGGTGAAGCGGATGCTGTAGCGGTCGTTATCGTCATCCCGGACGCTCCGGCCGAGAAAATCGCCGCCATACCGGTCGGTAAACAGGCACCGGTAACCGTTTATTCCGGTGGATTCCCCGGCAGTCAGCCTGATGGAATATTCATCGATGACGTCGCGGACGATGGCAACATCCTCTGCCGGTTTGCCGAAAGCAGCCGCCGTATCGCCGCTTAAACCGCAGACACAGTGCGCGGTCTTAAAGCCGGAAAGTGTGTAATCGGTATCATAAACAAAGCTGTGAAGCGCGTTTTTTCCGCCATAGGTGCAATCGGCGCAGGCATAGGCGTGGCGAATGCCGTCGCTAAGAGCGGTATAGACGATGGTATGCTTTTCTTTCTGCACATAGCCGCAAACCGAACAGGTAGTGCTGTGATAGGTATCATCCACCTCCGTCACCTCGCCGAAGGTGTGCGGCAGCTCGTACCGGGCGCGGCAAGCACCGCAGATTTGGATGTGCTTATCCGGGTAAGCGGTCGTATCAAAGGTATGCGCAAGAGTCTCCTTATAGCTGCACTCGGTGCAGGCGCGTTCATGCCCTTCGTCGTAGCCCAAATCCGTGCAGACGATATCGTGCTTGTAATACGAAAACCAACCGCAGTCGGCGCAGGTATGCGCGTGCCATTGCGTCGGATCTAACTCATAATACGGCACATAGTCGTCAAAGTTGTGCTTCATATAGCCGTATGCGCCGCATTCGGTACAATAGCGCTTGTGATGCTTGTAGTCCTCGTACTCAAACGCATAGGTATGTTCTTTATAATCCCCGGCATAGTTACAGACTGTGCAGACCATGCGGTGTTCGTCAGCGTTGTCGATCTGAACGGCTTTGAAAGTGTGCGCAAGCGTATGCACGCCGCCGCAGACCGAGCAAACCATCGTATGCCCGTCGGCACTTGTGCCAGACACCGTATAATCGTGCGCTTCGGTATAGCTCTTGCCGCACGTGGTGCAGGTGTACTTGTGTACAGCATCCGAGAAATCCTTGACTTCGTATTTATGGCTTAAGCAGATTTCGGCAAGCTCACTGATCTCGCCCGAAAATTTACCGACCGAGCGTTCGTAGAACACGTACATTTTGTCGTTTTCTTTATCGACGTCGGACGGAAGCGCAAACGTACCGGCAAGATCGGTTTGCGGCGTTGTTTCAAAAATCTTGCGCATATAATACGAGACTGTTCCGTCGGGCTTTACGATGATGAACGAAAGACCGCCGTTCTCCCCTGCCGCCGCATTCAGGCGAATATCGTAAGAAAGGGAATTGTCGCTTGCCACATTCGTTTGTACGCTCGAAATCGTAATATCCGTCTGCGGCAGGTTCAATTTCCATGCCGTCGCGTTATTCGTAACGGCTGTAAATGTGCTTGAGCTTTCGGCAGCATCGACCGGCAAAAGAAGCGGTGCTTCACCGGCAATCGAATGCACATTGAAAGCCGCCTTTTTGAGGTTGACCGCCGGACGGAGCGAACAGGTGGGAGCGTACCCTGCAGTGGACAGGCCACCATTTGTCGCAACATAGGTGTAGCAGTCGTACGGAACGTCGCCAACCGTGCGGAGCCACCAAGGGCTTTCGGCGGCGAGTTTTGCCATGGGAAGCAGACTTGCTTCCTCGTAAGAAAGGGCAAACAGCACTTCTCCGTTGAGAGCACCGTCGCACCAGACGCTGACAGGCTGCACTCCATACTGAAGAACCGTCAATTTTTTGGGCGCGTCTTTTTTTGTCACCCGCAGAGTGGCACTTTTTTGAAGGTCGCTAAATTCCTTGTCGTAGCACGCGGTAAAGGCAGCCTTCAAGCCGCTCACGCTGCTTGTGGTGTTTTCTGCCGTCCCCATCAGGTTGTCGGCAAGCAGCAGCATACCGCTTTCATCATCGGTGTTGGTTTTGTCGCTTAAAACAACGTTCCACACGATGGGTTCATCGCTTCCGGCGAAGGTGAGCTTATCGCCATCTTGGATGCCGAATTTGACGGAACCGGCCGCAGAGGCGGCGATTGCAAGCAAAAACGCGCAGACAAGAACGCTGCATACACGGAATCCGATTGTTTTTGGTTTCATGACTTTCCTCCTTGAAGTTGACTTGCGTTTTTATAAGATCCGCAGCTTTTCGGCGGCGGTTTTGGCTTCGTTTCGGCGGCTGACGCCGAGCTTTTGCAGAATATGGCTGACATGGCTCTTGACGGTGGTGAGCTGAATGCCGAGAATCGCACCGATTTCGGCGTTGCTTTTGTCGGCAGACAACAGCTTTAATACCTGCAGTTCGGTGTCCGTCAGCTTTTCCGATATCTGATAAGCCGGTTTCAGATAATTCGGATAAAACACGGCCATGGCACGCGTCTGTGCAGTCAGTTTTTTTAAGTAAACGGCATCCTTTTGCCATACGCCGCTCTCAACAAGCGGCAGTACCTGTGCGCCGTATGCGCTGAGTGTGCGGATAAAGCCGTAGGTGTGCGCAACATCCAGTGCCAAGCAGAAATCCTCTTTCCACGATTCATCCTTTAAGCGGTATTTGGCAATCGCGGCGACGGTTTTGGCATGAATGCGGTCGATGTGCCGTTCACAGGTGGTATAATACGGGTCAAGCGGCGCAAGCGTAAATAAAGCCGCCCGGTTATCGCCGCGTGACAGCTCAACAAGGCTCTGCGTCAGATATTGATAGCGTTTCATAACGCGCAGCGTCACCAAGCTGCGCGGTGCTTTTTCGGCGTACCACGCTTCGGCGGCGTGTTCGTTGCCGCAATACAAGGCGATTTGGCAGAGAAACGCATCGATATTTCCAAAAAAGCGTGTATACTCCTTTTCGGCAAACCGTGCGCGCAGGTCTTGAACGCTCCGATATGCATCCTCGGCGCGTCCGGAATGAATCTGACTGCGTGCCAAAAGCCCCACAAGCGCAAACTCGATATCCGGTGTGCCACGCGCTTCGATTTCGGCGATTTTCGACACAAGCGTCAGCATTCGTGCCGACACGTCGTCGCCTTTTTCGAATTTGCTCTCCGTGATGGCGCATTCCGCAAGTCCCACACCGTCTTTGCCGAGCACCGTCTCAACCGGCAACCGCATGGTGGCATACAAAAGGTCGTCGCGTTTGCTCCACGGCGAAAAATCCTTGCCGCCGTTCATGATGCTGGGAAGCGTGCTGGTGACCGAGAACGGCGGTAATTTGATCCGACGGTCGGAAAGCAGCCGGAACACATCGGAAATGGTCTGCACAAGTCCGCTTGTGCCGCGCTGCGGAAGCGCAATGTCGAGATAGGCAAGCCGACTTCTCGCCTCTTTAGCGGCAAGATCGTCGGATTTACGCACCGCGGCAAACTGGTGCAGCCTGCGATACCATTTTTCCGAGGTCTCATAATCGAGCGACAACGCCGCAAGCAAGCTCATGCCCTGCATGAGTGCCGGGCTTGCTTCGATCTGTTCGTCGGAAAGTGAATAAAAATAACGTTCCAGTTCTTCAAAATGTCCCATGCCCGGATGGAACGACAAGCTCTTGATAAGCAGTTCGGAAACCTTTTCCTTTGCGCCGCTTTTGGAATAATATTCCAAGGCTTTTCCGTAGTTTTCGTGCAGCTCGGCATACAGACCGCCGCGTGCATAAAGGGCTTTGCGCTGTTCGTCGGAATACACGCGCGACTGCTCCCACAAAAGAAAACGCCGGAAAATCGGCCAAAAATGATAGACCGACGCGCGGTTTGATAAGAGCATGGTGGAATTCTGCACGAGAAGTGCCAGATAGTCGCCCGAACGGCTTTCGCCGGTCGCCATTTTGGCAAGCTCGGTATCGAATTCGTCAAAGGTCGCTACATCAAGTAAAAACCGCCGGATGGGCATTTCCAGCCGGTTGAAGACCGCTTCCTCGTAATAGATAAACAGCTCCCGTTCGGTTTCGAGCTTCAATTTCGAGTCGAATGCCGCGCCGTCATGCATTTTTCCGGCCATGAGCGACAGCACAAGCGGATAGCCCTCGGTAAACTCCGCAAAATTCTCTATCTGCGCCTCCGAAAGGCTTACATCATAGCTTTCAAACAGCTTTTTGATGCTGTCGGGCTGCAAAAAAAGCTCCTCACATTTTACCGTTTCCATGAGTCCCGAATAGCGGAACGGCAGCAGATAGCCGGGCGGCAGACCGCGCGTCAGAAAGACAAACCGCTTTTCCGGATGCTCGCGGATGGCATCGCACAGCCCATCTTTAACCTTGGCGTCGGACAGCTCCTGCAGATTGTCCGCAAGAAGAATGTCCCATGTTTCGAAATCCGTAAAATGCGGCGGCAGATTTTCCGCCTGCACGCGCCAAACACGTCTGCCGGCTAACAGCTTTTCCGAAACAGCCGTTTTTCCGAAGCCGCAGGGAGCGGAAAACAGAAACACCCGTCCCTTTTCCAAAAAATACCGGAATTTTTGCTCCGTTTCCGGCCGCACGGCAGTAAAGGCGAACATAGAACACCTCCGCTCTGGATACGCTGAACCTAGTATTAATATTGTACCACGTTTCTTGGGTTTTGTCATCCTACCAAAGTAGGAGTTTTTACGGCATTTTTCCTTTACAGTAGGAGAAAAAGTTCTTCCGGCACCTTACAGCAAGCCGGTTTTCTTGCGATAGGCCCGAAAAGCCGACGGAATGGCTTTGGTCTCGCCGAGGATTCCGGCATCCTCCCACAGTAAGGCATAGCCGTCGGCAAGTGCTTCCGGCTCGCCGTCAATTTCGCACAAAAAGCCGGTCATGTGCCACTCGATATGGGAAAAAACGTGCTTGGCTTTGCCGAGTTCCTCCGAAGAAACGACCGAAACGCCGCTTTCGGACAAGCGTTTTTCGACCGCCGCAAGATCTAACTTTCCGGCAAGGTTCACAGGCTCCCAAAGGTCGCGAAGCACGCCCTCGGTTCGCTTGTGCAAGGCCACGCGTCCCTCATGCGTCAATAAGACGATCGTGCGGTCTTCGACCACGCGTGGTTTCGGCTTGGCACGAACGGGAAGCTCGGCGGTTTTTCCGCTTGCATATGCAAGGCACAGCGAAGAAAGCGGACAAGCACCGCATTTCACTTCTCCGGTCGGCAGGCACACGGTCTCGCCAAGCTCCATCAGCCCTTGCGTCAAAAGCCCGGCTTTCTCGCCGGACGGATAGATTTGGCGTAATTCTCCCGCCACGCGCGTTTTGACGTCCGCACGCATCACATCGTCCTCGCACGCCGTAAGGCGCATGATGACGCGCAGCACGTTGCCGTCCACTGCCGGTTCGGGCAATCCCATGGCAATCGAAGCAATCGCTCCGGCCGTATAATCGCCAATGCCCGGCAAGGCACGCAGCTCCTTGGCCGAACGCGGCAGCTCACCGTGATAGGTTTCGCACACGATTTTGGCCGCTTTTTGCAGATTTTTCGCCCGACTGTAATAGCCGAGTCCCTGCCACAGCTTCAAAACCTTCTCTTCTTCTGCCGAAGCAAGTGTACGGGCATCCGGGAATGCTTCGAGAAAACGGGTATAATACGGCAGAGCCGCTTCGATACGCGTCTGCTGAAGCATGATTTCGGAAATCCAAACGCGGTACGGTGTCGGATTCTCCCGCCACGGAAAGGTTTTGCGGTTTAATTCATACCACGCAACGAGCGGATCAACTAAGGCTTTTAGCGGAAAACTCATGTTTATTTCTCCTTTTGGCGGCACCGATTTCCAAAATCGGGAATATCTGAATGTTGTGTGAAACTTCTGTGACAGCTCTTGCTTTTTTGTTCTCGTTATAGTATACTGTATGTATCTTCAAAAATCGGGAGGTGCTCTATGAACTACACCGATGCCAACGCCGAAAACATTCGTCTGTTTTTGGACACGGTTTCTGCTTTATGCGAAAATCCAAAGGTGCGCTCCATGAGCGAAATTCTGCAGCACGGCGATACCTCCTGCCTGCTTCACAGCTTGGCGGTCGCCTATTACAGTCTGCGGATCGTGACGCGCTTCGGCATTGCCTGCGACAAGCGGAGTCTTATCCGCGGCGCGCTGTTACACGACTATTTTTTATACGATTGGCATATAAAAAGCGACCGGAACGAGCACAAGCTGCATGGCTTCACTCATCCCGGCGCGGCACTTCGCAATGCCAAACGTGATTTTGATTTGAATGACATCGAAACCGATATCATCGCGCGGCATATGTTTCCGCTTACGCCGCGGCCGCCGAAATATCGGGAAAGTCTCATTGTCTGTCTTGCCGATAAATACTGTGCGCTGCTTGAGGTTTTCCGGCGGCACGCTTATCGGCGGCAACAACGGCTGTTCCGCCGCGCATTCGGCAAATGAACCATGTCCGCTTGGGTCAATTGTGGCAGGGATGCGTAAAATAGCCGTCCAAATTCAACCGACCAACACCGTCCGCCTCCCGGCGAAAGCCGAGACGGGCGGCATTTTTTTTGCAGAAATCGCTTTCGCGCTCCAAATCGGGATATACAACGGTTTTCACGCCGTGCAGGTCGAAATAGTTGAGCATGGCTTTTCCGAGAAGGAACAAATCGGTTTCGTCCTCATAGCCGTCAACAAGCGAAAGCTTGCAGACCGTGCCGACCTCGCCGCAAAGTGCCACATACGCAAGTCCCACAAAACGCTCCGGATAGCGTGCGCAGATGACCACCTTATCCTCTTCCGGCACGATGCCGAACGGTGCGGTATATTCTTCCCTTTCATACGACGTATAGACCGGCCGCATTTCAAGCATGACAATTCCTCTTTTCGTTTGATTACAGGCTCTTTAGGTAGCTTATTTCCTTGAAATTCATGTATTTCCACTTGCCGGGCGTGAGCATTCCGATGGTAAGCTCGCCGACCGTCACGCGCTTTAGGCGCAATATCTGCAGTTCCAACTGTTCGCACATTTTGCGGATTTGGCGGTTTCTGCCCTCGGACAGCACGAATTTCAAAATCGTATAGCCCTCTTTCCGCTCCAAAATCGTCACCTTGACCGGCTTGATCTTGTAATCGTCGATGACCATGGGTTCGTTGAGCGCGGCAAGCTTTTCCGGCTCGATTTCGGTCTTTATCTTGACGTGATAGATTTTTTCGACATGGTTTTTCGGATGCATGAGCTTATTGGCGACCTCGCCGTCATTGGTGAGGATGAGAAGTCCCTCGGAATCCATGTCGAGTCGTCCGCAGGGATATACACGCTCCGGAATGTCCGTAAGCAGCTCCGGAATGCAGCGGCGTCCCTCGTCGTCGCTCATGGTGGTGACATAGCCGCGCGGCTTATACAGCATCACATACAGCTTTTTGCCGCCGCCCACGACCGGCTTGCCTTTATAGGCAATTTTATCGATGCCCGGCACAATCTTTTGGCCGATAGACGCTTTTTCGCCGTTGACCGTAAAGTGACCAGCCTCAATCTCTTTTTCGGCGGCGCGGCGCGACATAAGGCCACAATCCGAAACGTATTTTTGTATGCGCATTTCTTCCATAAAAATTTCCTTTTTGCCGGATTTTTCCGGACTAACATAACGAGCCAAGCTTGGTATCAGCCGAAGCTTGGCTCGTGAACATATCGGGTTGAAGGATTACATAGCGTCCTTGCGGGAGAGGTTCAGGCGGCCCTTTTCGTCGGTGCCGAGAACCTTGACCTTGATGGTATCGCCGACCGAAACGACGTCTTCCACACGTTCAACGCGCTTCTTGTCGAGCTTGGAAATGTGGACAAGGCCTTCCTTGCCGGGAGCAATCTCAACGAACGCACCGAACGACATAAGTCTTGTGACCTTGCCGGTATAGACCGTGCCGGGCTCGGGATCGAAGGCGATGGCTTCGACAAAGGCTTTGGCGCGGAGCGTGCCTTCTTTGTCGATGGAAGCGATGAACACGGTTCCGTCGTCCTCGATATCGATCTTGGTGCCGGTTTCGGCCTGAATTGCCTGGATGACCTTACCGCTCTTACCGATAACGTCGCCGATCTTTTCGGGATCGATCTTAACGGTGAGCATTTTGGGTGCATAGGTGGAAACCTCGGCACGCGGAGCCGGAATGCATTTGAGCATGACTTCATCGAGGATATATTCGCGGCCTTTGCGGGTCTGATCAAAAGCGGCACGGATGATTTCCGGCGTAAGACCATCGATCTTCAAGTCCATCTGGATAGCGGTGATACCCTTTTTGGTACCGGCTACCTTAAAGTCCATATCGCCAAAGAAGTCTTCAAGGCCTTGGATATCGAGCATGGTCATCCAGCGTTCGCCCTCGGTGATAAGACCGCAGGAGATACCGGCGACCGGTGCGGAAATCGGCACACCTGCATCCATCAAAGCAAGCGTGGAAGCGCAGATGGAGGCCTGCGAGGTCGAACCGTTGGAGGAAATGACCTCGGAAACAAGGCGGAGCGAATACGGGAAATCGTCTACAGACGGAATGACCGGAACAAGAGCGCGTTCGGCAAGAGCGCCGTGACCGATTTCACGTCTGCCCGGGCCTCTGGACGGCTTGGTTTCGCCGACCGAATAGCTGGGCATATTGTAGTGGTGCATATAACGCTTGAATTCTTCGTTATCGATACCGTCAAGCATCTGCTGTTCGGCAACAAGACCGAGCGTTGCGGTGGTGATGACCTGCGTCTGACCGCGCGTAAACATAGCCGAACCGTGGGTTCTTCCGAAAAGACCGACTTCGGCGGCAAGCGGACGGATCTGGTCAAGGCGGCGGCCGTCGACACGTTTGCCGTCATCGAGCAGCCAGCGTCTGACGACGAACTTCTGCAATTTATACATACATTCCGCGATTTCGGCCTTGCGGTCCTCATCGGGATACAATTCTTCAAAGTGTGCGTAAACATCCTCGTAAACAACCGAAAGGCGTTCTTCACGGACGTTCTTGTCGTCGGTATCCAGTGCGGCTCTGACCTTTTCGATGGCATATTCGCTGACCTTATCGAACAAGTCGTGGTCAACTTCGCAGGACGGGTACGAGAACTTCTCTTTGCCGACTTCGGCTTTGATGTGTTCGATGAATTCAACCATCACGCGGTTGACTTCGTGTGCCTTCATGATGGCGTCGAACATGGTGTCTTCCGGAATCTCTTTACCGCCGGCTTCGATCATGACGACCTTTTTCGCACTGCTGGCAACCGTGAGCTCGAGCGTGGATTTTTCGCGCTGTGCGGCGGTCGGGTTGATGACGACTTCGCCGTCCACAAGGCCGACAAAGACGCTCGAGACCGGGCCGTTCCACGGAATATCCGAAATGGAGAGCGCGATGGAAGCGCCGATAAGACCGGCAACTTCGGGCGAGCAATCCGGGTCAACCGAAAGAACGAGGATATTGATGGTTACATCGTTTCTTAAATCCTTCGGGAAGAGCGGACGGATCGGGCGGTCAATGACACGCGAGGTGAGGATGGCCTTTTCGGTCGGCTTGCCTTCGCGTTTTAAGAACGAGCCGGGGATTTTACCGACGGCATAAAGGCGTTCTTCAAAGTCTACCGAAAGCGGCAGAAAGTCGATGCCGTCGCGCGGTGCGGCGGAAGCGGTGGCGGTTGCGAGAATGGCGGTGTCGCCGTAGCGCACAAGGCAGGAGCCGTTGGCGAGCTGAGCCATTTTTCCGGTTTCTACCGTGAGCTTACGTCCGGCAAGGTCGGTCGAAAAGGTGCGGTAATTTTCAAACATTTTGTTTCCTCCGTTTTTTATTTTTTGCGGAGGCACATAACTTTAACCACGACGCGCGTTTCGACGTGTCCGGTTTAGCACTTAAATGTATCCGAAAGCCGCATTTGTATGTTTTCGGACGCATCTAAATGCTAAACGGTTATGAGTCCTCCGCTTTTTTTACAGGTTTACTGCGTTTTTCCGGCTTTCGCCGTATGCCAAAAAAGCAAGTAAGGCGAACAAGCACAAAGCAGGTTCGCCTTAATTCCGAAAGAATTACTTTCTGATTCCGAGCTTTTCGATGATGGCACGGTAACGGTTGATATCCTTCTTGGTGAGGTAGTTGAGAAGGTTTCTTCTGTGACCGACCATTTTCAAAAGACCGCGGCGGGCATGATGGGCATTCTTGTTGGTTTTGAGGTGCTCGGTGAGAGTGTTGATGCGATGCGTTAAAATCGCGATCTGAACCTCGGGAGAACCGGTGTCGCCTTCGTGGGTCTTGTACTCGTCGATGAGCTGTTTTTTGACTTCTTTCTGAATCATGGGTTTATCCACCTTTCGTATATTCGATAAGCATTTCCCGTACACAGCTATGGGTCTGTGGATGCCTTGTAACCGCGTGCGGTGAGGCTTATATCCCATAACAAAGCAAGGGTATCAAACTTACCGTGGATTAGTATAGCACACTTTTTTCGGTTTGTAAAGAGGATTGCGGCGATTTTTTTGAATTATTTGTAAATTCGCGCTTTGCGCCGCCTTACCGATGCAGTGCCGACGCGCGGTATTCGGTCGGCGTCATGCCCGAAACACGTTTGAACACGGTGGTGAAATACTGTGACGAGCCGAAGCACAAGCTTGCGGCAATTTCCGTGAAATTCTGGTCGCCCTCGCGGATAAGCTCCTTAGCGGCATCCACCCGGATGCGGTTGAAGCATTCCATCACGCCGCAGCCCATCTGTTCGCGGAAAATGCGTTTGACCACCGAGGCCGACAGATTGAAATGCTTCACGATATCCGAAAAGCATAACGGCCGATGGATATTCTGCTCGAGATAATCGCAGATTTTGGCAAGCACCTTGTCGTCCGAGCCGATCTTCGGACTGTTTTCCCGGCCGTTGCCGCGCACAAGCAGGATAAGAAGCTGCTCTAAATACAGTCGGATCAACTGCTCGCCGCCGAAGGCACCTTTGCCGGATTTCTGCATAATACGGATATACGGAACGCCGAGCGGCGTGGAGAAAACGCTTTCGGCCTCTTTGATCATGCCGCCGAGCAGCCGTTTTTCTTCGGAGGTGCAATCGATCACCATGCCGGCAATCGACAAGAGCGCTTCGCAATCGCTGGAAAACGAGACGATAACGGAATTTGCCGCATGAGAGCCGTCGCAGCGGATGTTATGAAATTCGTTCGGACGGTGCAAATACATTTGTCCGACCGCAAGGTGAATCTCACTGGCACCGGCGGTGACATATAAGCTTTTTTTATCGGCATACACAAGCTCCCAAAAGTTATGCACCTCTCCCGAATAGGCAAAATCCTTGGCATATTCGAAATAATGCACCGTATAAATGCCGTCAACCGACACGGCGTTATCCAATTTTGTCATCACGTATTCCATGCATGGCTCTCCTTTTGCTGTTTGCCGAAAGGCTCTTTGGGGATTCTTTCCTTATATATTATAGCTATATTATAGCGCAAACACACGCATTTTGCAAGTCAAAAAAGACCAAAAATATAAAATGTTAGCCTATTATTGCAAGCCAAAGCCGCAAAATTCCGATATAATTGTAGTTGTAAAAGGTTTTATTCAACCGCCGTGCAGGCGATTTCACCCAAATTCGTCAAAAATCGCTTCTGCCCGAAATTGAACACGCAAAGGAGCCTTCGTTATGTATATTTACCGTGAAGCCTCATATGAAAAGATGAGCCGCCGCGCCGCCAACATTCTTTCCGCTCAAGTCATTCAAAAGCCGGATTCGGTTTTGGGACTTGCCACCGGTTCTTCGCCGCTCGGCGTTTACAGCCAGTTAATCGAATGGTACAAAAAGGATGACCTTGATTTCAAGGATGTCAGCACGGTCAATCTCGACGAATACTGCGGTCTTGCACCGGAGCATGAGCAAAGCTACCGCTATTTCATGAACCACAACTTTTTCGATCACATCAATATCGACAAGTATCGCACCTATGTTCCGAACGGTCTTGCCACCGACTGGAAAACCGAGTGTGACAACTACGACAAGCTCATCCGCGCGCTCGGCGGCATCGATTTGCAGCTTTTGGGCATCGGCTTCAACGGTCACATCGGCTTTAACGAGCCGTCGGATCATTTCGAGCTTGAAACGCGCCGCGTGGCTCTCACCGAATCGACCATGAAGGCCAACAGCCGCTTCTTCCCGAACGGCGGTATGCCGACACACGCGTTGACCATGGGCTTTAAGTCGATTTTGAGTGCCAAAAAGATTCTGCTCATTGCCGGTCCCGAAAAATTCGATATTGTTCAAAAGGCCTTGAAAGGCCCGGTCACGCCCGAAGTGCCGGCGTCAATTTTACAGCTGCATGACAACGTTTCGGTGGTTTACACAGCCGACCGGGATATTTAATATTCGAATTCCATCACTTTTCGCTTGATCAAGGAGGTTTTTATGACCAACCAGACCATTCATTTCGGCACGGGCGGCTGGCGCGCCGTCATTGGCGATGATTTCATCCGTTCCAACATCCGCCTTGTCGCCGCAGGTGTCGTTCAATTGATGCACCATGAAAACAAAACGGACAAGCCGGTGGTGATCGGCTACGACCGCCGCTTTTTGTCGGAGCAGGCAGCCAAATGGGTTGCCGAGCTGTTTGCGGCAAGCGGTGTCAAGGTCTTGTTTATCGGCCGTTCTTCGCCGACGCCGCTCGTTATGCACACCGTCAAAAGCATGAAGCTGCATTACGGCATTGAGATCACCGCGTCGCACAACCCGTCCCAGTACAACGGCATCAAGCTGATTGTCGATGAGGGACGTGACGCGCCGCTTGAAACCACGACGCTTTTGGAAGAATTCATTGCCGCAGCCACAGACCTGCCCGAAACGGATTTTGCCGAACAGGTAGCACTTGGCAACATTGAATACATTGTCAATCCGTTCAACCACTTTTTGGACGACATCATCGGGCTTCTCGACATGGAGGCTCTTCGCAAGCGCGGCTTACGCGTGATTTTCGACTCCATGCACGGCTCGGGCACCTATCCGCTTCTGGTCATTTTCCATACGGCACGCTGCACGATCGACACCATCAACATCAACAAAGATGCCTATTTCGGCGGTCAAATGCCTGCGCCGAGCGAAAAGAGCCTGTCACATTTGCACAATGCGGTAGTGGAAGGCGGCTACGACCTCGGCATTGCCATGGACGGCGATGGCGACCGTTTGGGCGTTATCGACCCGAGCGGCCGATACATCAACGCCAACGAAATTTTATGTATGCTGTACTATTATCTTGTCAAGCACAAGGGTTGGATAGGCCCGGTGGTACGCAATCTTGCCACCACGCATATGCTCGATAAGATTGCCGAAAGCTTCGGCGAAGTATGCTATGAAGTGCCGGTCGGCTTCAAATACATTTCCTCTAAGATTGACGAGGTAGACGCGGTTCTCGGCGGCGAATCGTCGGGCGGTTTGACCGTGCGCGGTCACATTCACGGCAAGGATTCGATTTATGCGGCATCGTTGTTTGCCGAGATGGTCAGCGTCATCGGCAAAACGCCGGCTGAAATCATGGATGAGTTGGAGGCTGCCTACGGCAAATTTGTCATGGCAGAGGACAATCTGCGTTTTGCGCCGGAAGCAAAGGCGGAAATCGATCACATTCTGATGGTGGACAAAAAATTGCCGGAATTTGCCGCCAAGATCACGCGTGTCAACTACGAAGACGGCTGCAAGGTATATTTTGAAAACGGCGATTTTGTCATCTGCCGCTTTTCCGGCACAGAGCCGTTATTGCGCATTTTTGCCGAGAGCCACGACAAAGAAACAGCGGTCAGCTACATTGACGCATTTCGCAAGTTTTTGCACATTTAAGTGCCGTGCGCGGCATTTCGCCCGGAGGAGCTATGCTCCTCCGGGCTTTTTTGCTCTACTTTTTGTAAAGTACAAAAAGTAGGGCAAAAAACTTTGAAACTTTCCTGTCTCCTTGAAACATGGTCGCCTTGCTCACGTCCGTTCGCAATTCTCCCTGTTTCGGCGGTCTCCGACGCACAAAAACTTGCCACTGGCAACTTTTTGCACGTCCGAGCAGAAAGTTTGTCCCTGCCGGGACGGCACACTCCGTGTGCTTTTCGGAGGCTTTCCGCTTCGCAGAAAGCCTCCCTCAACCCACCAAATCCCATATTCAAATAAAACAATTATATTGCAAAGGAGATTTTATCATGGCAAACATCTACTACCAAAACGACTGCGACCTCAACAAACTCAAAGGTAAAACCGTTGCCATTATCGGCTACGGCTCCCAAGGACACGCACACGCGCTCAACCTGCGCGACAGCGGCGTAGACGTCGTTGTCGGCCTGTACAACGGCTCCAAGAGCTGGGAAAAAGCCGAAAAGGCCGGCCTTAAGGTCATGACCTCCGCCGAAGCTGCCAAGGCTGCCGACATCATCATGATCCTTATCAACGACGAAAAGCAGGCCAAGCTCTACAAGGAAAGCATTGAGCCGAACCTCACCGAAGGCAAGACGCTTGCTTTTGCGCACGGCTTCAATATTCATTTCAAGTGCATCAAACCGCCGAAAAATGTCAATGTCATCATGATCGCGCCCAAAGGTCCCGGTCACACGGTAAGAAGTGAATATCTTGCCGGCAAGGGCGTTCCGTGCTTGATTGCTGTTGAGCAGGATGCTACCGGCGATGCGCTTGACATTGGTCTTGCGTATGCGCTCGGCATTGGCGGCGCACGTGCCGGTGTTCTCGAAACCACCTTCCGCACCGAGACCGAGACCGACTTATTCGGCGAACAGGCGGTTCTCTGCGGCGGTGTCTGCGCTCTCATGCAGGCAGGCTTTGAAACGCTGGTAGAAGCCGGCTATGACCCGAGAAACGCTTACTTTGAATGCATTCATGAAATGAAGCTGATTGTTGATCTTATCTATCAGAGCGGTTTTGAAGGTATGCGTTACTCGATTTCCAACACGGCGGAATATGGTGACTATATCACCGGTCCGAAGATCATTACGGAGGACACCAAGAAGGCTATGAAGAAGATTCTGTCCGACATCCAGGATGGCACCTTCGCCAAGGACTTCTTACTCGATATGTCCGACGCTGGCAGTCAAGTTCACTTCAACGCAATGCGTCAGAGAGCTGCTGAGCATCCGTCCGAAAAGGTTGGCAAGGAGATTCGCAAGCTCTACAGCTGGAGCGACGAAGCAAAGCTCATCAACAACTAAAAGGATTTCGCAGGAGGAATTTCGCGCTCTGCGGAGCGCGACAAGAGAGGTTTCGCCGTTTGCGAACGGCGACAAGGGCTTCTCGCCCTTGACCTCGCCCACTTTTCTTAAAAGAAAAGTAGGCAAAAGAATTTGAATATTTCAGTTTCATTTTCGCGTGAACAAAGATTCGGTATTTGTTTCAGACTCGGAACGCGGATTTGCTCCGGTGCTTCGCCGGTTGTTTCGCGTGAAAATCAAGCTTTCTGCAAGCTAACTTGCAGAAAGCTTGCGAAAGAGTGTTTCTGTTTTTCGGAAGTGCTTTTTCGCAAGCTTACATTTGAGATTTCTAAAAAAGGAGCAGATTTTATGTCTATGACAATGACGCAAAAAATTCTTGCCGCACACGCCGGGCTTGACAAGGTTGAAGCCGGAGAGTTGGTTTTGGTGAAGCTTGACCGTGTTCTCGGCAACGACATCACCTCTCCTGTGGCGATTCGCGAGTTTAACAAGCTCGGTCTTGACGGTGTCTACGACAAAGACCGCGTCACCATGGTAATGGATCACTTCGCGCCCAACAAGGATATCAAGGCGGCCATTCAATGCAAAATGTGCCGCGATTTCTGCGAAGAAAAGCAGGTGACGCATTTTTACGATGTCGGTCAGATGGGTGTGGAGCACGCTTTGCTTCCCGAAAAAGGATTGGTTGTTTCGGGTGATGTGGTGATCGGTGCGGATTCGCACACCTGCACTTACGGTGCGCTCGGTGCGTTTTCCACCGGTGTCGGCTCGACCGATATGGCGTGCGGCATGGCCATCGGCAAGGCATGGTTCAAGGTTCCGTCGGCTGTCAAATTTGTGCTTCACGGAAAATTTGCACCGCACGTTTCCGGCAAGGATCTCATTCTGCACATCATCGGCAAGATCGGTGTGGACGGTGCGTTATACCGCTCCATGGAATTCACCGGCGAGGGTGTGGCAAATCTTTCGATGACCGACCGGTTGACCGTGTGCAACATGGCTATTGAAGCCGGTGCGAAAAACGGCATTTTCGAGGTGGATGACAAGACGCTTGCCTATATTGCCGCGCATTCCGACCGCAAACCGGTCATTTACAAAGCCGACGAGGACGCTGTATACGATGACGTAATCGACATTGACCTTTCCGAAATCCGTCCGACGGTCGCTTTTCCGCATCTGCCGGAAAACACGCACACGATCGATGAGATTCATGCGATGGATAAAATCAAGATTGACCAGGTTGTTATCGGCTCCTGCACCAACGGCTACTACGAAAACATCAAGGAGGCCGCCGAGATCCTGCGCGGTCACAAAGTGGCAAAGGGCGTGCGTGCCATCATTCTGCCTGCCACCCAAAGCATTTATTTGCGCTGTGTGAAAGAGGGACTTTTGGAAATCTTTATTGAAGCAGGCTGTGCCGTATCCACGCCGACCTGCGGTCCGTGTCTCGGCGGTCATATGGGCATTCTTGCACCGCACGAACGCGCCGTCGCCACTACCAACCGCAACTTTGTCGGCCGCATGGGCGACCCGACCTCGGAGGTTTACCTTGCATCGCCGGCTGTTGCTGCCGCCAGTGCCATTTTGGGATACATCGCATCCGCAGAGGAGGTAAAATAACATGGCAGATATGGTTTTTGAATCCGGTGTCATCAAATATGCAGACAACGTCGATACCGACGTTATCATTCCGGCACGGTACTTAAATACGATCGATAAAAAAGAGCTTGCCTCGCACTGCATGGAGGATTTGGATAAAACTTTTTCCGAGCGTGTAAAAACGAGCAAAATTATTGTTGCCGGCAACAATTTCGGCTGCGGCTCTTCACGTGAGCACGCGCCGCTCGCCATTAAAGAAAGCGGCGTGGAGTTAGTCATTGCCAAGACCTTTGCCCGTATTTTCTACCGCAACGCCATCAACATCGGCCTTGCCATTTTGGAGTGCCCCGAAGCGGCTGAAGCCATCGGGGACGGCGATGAAGTGATTGCCGACATGGAAAAAGGCGTGATTACCGACAAAACCACCGGCAAGACCTTTGAAACCAAGCCGTTTCCGGCATTCATCGGTAAAATCATTGCCGACGGCGGTCTTGTGGAGTCCATCAAGAAAGGAAGTATCCGCTAATGAAGCTTCATTTTGCTCTTTTGCGCGGTGACGGCATCGGTCCGGAAATTGTGGACAGCGCCGTGCGCGTACTCAAACATATCGCACCGGAATTCGGTCATGAATTTTCCTTTACGCCGTATCTCATCGGCGGCGCGGCTTTGGATGAAGTCGGCGTGCCGCTTCCGAAGGAAACCGTGGACGGCTGTCTTGCCGCCGACAGTGTACTGCTTGGCGCGGTAGGCGGGCCGAAATGGGACACGCTGCCCGGCGACAAGCGTCCGGAAAAGGCGTTGCTCGGCATTCGTGCCGCTATGGAGCTGTACACCAACCTGCGTCCGGCAAAGCTCTATCCGGCCTTAAAGGATGCGTGTCCGTTGCGTCCCGAAACGGCTTCAGCCGGATTCGATATTCTCATTGTCCGTGAATTGACCGGCGGCATTTATTTCGGCGACCGCGGCTACCGTGAGGGCAAATACGGCACCGAAGCGTATGACACCGAATGCTACAGCCGTGTGGAGATCGAGCGTATCGCCCGTGCCGCCTTTGAAGCCGCCGAAAAGCGCAACAAGAACGTCATCAGCATCGACAAGGCTAACGTTCTTGAAACCTCGCGCTTATGGCGGAAAACCGTGCATGAGATCGCCGCGGAATATCCCGACGTGACCTGCACCGATATGTTAGTTGACAACGCCGCCATGCAGCTTGTCAAGAATCCGTCGCAGTTTGACGTTATCGTCACCTCCAATATGTTCGGCGATATTTTATCGGATGAAGCGTCGCAGATCACCGGCTCGATCGGTATGCTGCCGTCGGCTTCTCTCGGCGCGACCTCGCGCGGTCTGTATGAGCCGATCCACGGCTCGGCACCCGATATTGCAGGGAAAAATCTTGCCAACCCCATCGCCACCATCCTTTCGGCGGCTATGATGTTACGCTATTCGTTCGCGCTCGGCAAAGAAGCCGACTGCATTGAAAACGCCGTCGGCCGTGTGCTTGACGCGGGCTACCGCACGCATGACATCGCCTCCAAGACCGGAAGCGACGCCTATGCACCGCTCGGCACGGTGGAAATGACCGATAAGATCATCGAATTCATCGGCTGACATACGCGTCAAAAATCATCCTTTAAGGGAGTTTATCGCATGAATTTCAGTTTGGAACAGCTGTCGCTCGGCCTGTCGCGCGTCGTTTTCTTTCGCTCGGTGCTTGAAGAACCGGTTATGCACCGGTTTTGCGCGTTCGTGCAGCTTTTGGACGAAACGGATGAAAGCGGCCGGGAAAACACGAAGTTTGCCAAAATCGATGCGTATTCTGCTTTTCTCGAAGCGTTGTATGCCGAGGGCGGCAATTTGGGCGTATACTTAAACGACCGGTTGGAGTGCGACGACAACACGTATTACCGGTTGGCGGCGGCCAAAAAAGAGATTTCGCACGTCATGCGCGACTGCTTTATGAGCGAGCTTGCGTTTTTCTCGTCATTAACGCACCTGACATCGGCAAAGCTGTTGGTGCTTGCCGGCTTGCCGAACAATTTAGCCGGATTTGACAACACGATTTTTGATTTTTCGTCGACGGTTCCGGCGCGGCTTGCGCGTGCGGATGTCTACGGCTATGGCATTTATGCCAAATACGGGATGTTCCGTGTGGACGAAAAGGCGCGTCTTGTGCCGGTTCTTTCGCCCGACCCGATTACGCTTTCCGACCTGATCGGCTATGAGAGCGAACGCGGCGAAGTGATAGCCAATACGAAAGCGCTGATTGAGGGACGTCCGGCGGCGAATGTGCTGTTATGCGGCGATGCCGGAACCGGCAAATCCTCGACGGTCAAGGCGGTTGCCAACCGTTTCCGTGCCGACGGTGTGCGGCTTGTGGAGTTTCGCAAGGAGCAGCTTGTTTTGCTTCCGGAGGTTATGGGTGAGATTGCGGACAATCCGTTGAAGTTCATCCTGTTTGTGGATGACCTGTCGTTTGCCAAGGATGACGACGGCTATGCGTCGCTCAAGGCGGCGCTTGAGGGTTCGGCATCGGTCAAAGCACCCAATGCGGTGATTTATGCGACCAGCAACCGGCGGCATTTGGTCAAGGAGACGTTTTCTGCGCGTGAGGGAGATGAGATTCACCGGCGGGATGCGATTGAGGAGTTAATGTCGCTTTCGGAGCGGTTTGGTCTGACGGTTTTATTCTCCAAGCCGAACAAGGAGCTATATTTACAGATTGTTTCGGAGCTTGTCAAGGCGCATGGGTTAACGGTGGATGAATCGACGCTTGCGGTTCGTGCCGAGGCGTTTGCGCTTGCCAAGGGCGGACGCAGTGCGCGCGTCGCGGAGCAGTTTGTGGATGCAATGGTGTGTGAGGGGTAAGATTTCGCACGTGTAAAAGCAATGCTTGAATATATGGAAAAATCCAGTCTGCCGATGAATGGTAGACTGGATTTTTTCTATTTTGCTATTGCTTCCGCTATTTCATAACAAAGAGAATGTAATACATCAATCGGAATTATCATTGTCATTTTCTCATGAGTATTTGTATTCTCGTCTTGTATGGAAATACTTTTAATTTGCAAAAAATCGCCTATTAGAGGAGAATTTTCAGCTATAAACTCAAATTTTGCATGAGAAATACCATTGCGTATATGACGAATCAGATTTGTTACAGTCAGTTTCTCGTTATAAGTGTTATTTTCCACGCAGTCTTTGAGCTTTTGGACTGTCACTTTTGAAATTTTACTTTCTTCAATCAGACTTCGTTCCTTGGGAACAATGAGTAATCCGATACAAGAATTGATTAACAGCGTAACTTCATAAGGACCATTTTAAGGTTCTCATAATTATGCAGTGTGCGTTTTACAAAGTCTTTTATAAATTCTTTTTCATTTGCTGGCATCATAGTACAAATACCCCATAATAAAGATTGGAAATATCAACAGTTTACTTTGTGTCAAGCAATTCCAAATAATATTTGCCAGGCAAGACATCAAAAATTAGAGATTTTGCTTTTTTGAATTTTTCGCCTTTAGCAATACTTGAGGAATAACAAGTATCACTGTCTACTACATACCCATCTTCATCGTACAATTTCCAACTGATTTTACAGGATGAACTTGTTCTTGTATTCATATCATCATCACCATCAAAAAGTTTTTCACCAGAAAAATATAAAGTTACAGTTTGCTCTTCTGATTTATAATCTGATACCTCATATTCAAATTTTGTTATTTTACAAGATGAACTAAGTCTGCCTGAATAATTGTAATCATTTAAAATATTAGGCAGTACGCTTCTTAATTCAATTTTAACCGTCGGCTTTTTTATATTAACACCAAATATAGTTGTTGTTCCATCGGGGAGCATAGCTCTAATTTGGCACCCAGAAGAAACACCGTTTCCTTTGAGTTCACCGTTAGGAGAAAGTGTCAGATATTCTGATGAGCCTGTAAATATCCAAGTAACATCTGTATTTGTGTTTGCATTTTCAGGGAGTACCTTTGCATTTAGTTGAATTGTATCACCTACCGAAAGTTCAATAGTACTATATGGAGCAATATATTGTCCATCAATATCTATACCTACTGCGGTTGCTTTTATAGGAGCCGGTGTAACTGTTATTTTACATTCCGATATGATTCCATCGTTTGTCTTGCACGTAATATTTGCAGTTCCGGCAGCAATACCGGTTATTGTTCCATCATTAACGGTAACGATCGATGTATTGGAAGATGTCCAAATCAAAGTGTTGTCAGTTGCATACGGTGGATAAATATTAACCGATAATTTTTTACTCTCACCAACGGAGATGGTATCATTTGCGTTATTAAATGTAATCTCTTCTATTGGAATTTCCTTTGTAATAATTGATACCGTATTCTCGTTCTCTATCCAATTAACAGTTGTTCCAAATGCTTCTGAAATTGCTCTAACGGGCACAAGGGTTCTGTCATCCACTAAACAAGCAGGGCTGTCAAGTGTTACGGCCGATCCATTTACATACATTGTAGGGCTGTTAATTGTTAATTGAATGGTTGTTTGATCTTTTGTTGAAGTAACTGTTTCTGTATCGTTATTCCAATTAACAGACGCTCCGAGTGCTTCAAAAATTGCTCTTAACGGAACCATTGTTCTGTCGTTTATCAAACGAGGAGGAACGTCAAAGGCAATTTGCTGACCGTCAATTTTTACGATTATATCATTTGCCATAACAGGAATGACAGATATAATACAGACCATCATTAAAGCTGTCAAAAGTAAAATGCATTTTTTTGTTCGTTTCATAATAAAAATCCTTTCATGTTTTTTACAAAATTTGCGGTTTAGGCTATATTCCGCGTCAAATATTATCTACTGTTATCGCCTCCGATCTTTGTGATACGGTTCGTAATAGTGTACTTTTCCAAACTCCCCACTCTCTCGAAAAAATCAACCGAAATGTCAAAACCACTCTTGACAAATGCCAAAACGCGGTGTATAATGTTTATGCAAACAGATGAAGAGCCGCAGTTTGTAAAAGTACACTTTTACAAACTGCGTTTTTCGTTATCGCTCTCCTCGGCACGTCTTACCTTTCCGTAAAACGTGCCTTTTTTCATGCCGCACGCGTCGGCGGCTTGTGCAAGGGTCAGCTTTTTCTGCCGCCAAAGATGGCGGACCATGTCAAAATTCACCGGCACGGGCGATGCCGGCCGTCCGAATTTCACGCCGCGTGCCTTTGCCGCCGCGATGCCCTGCGACTGCCGCTCATGGATGTTATTGCGCTCGTTTTCCGCAACGAATGACAATAGCTGCAGCACGATATCCGAAATAAACGTGCCGAGCAGATCCTTGCCGCGCCGTGTGTCGAGTAACGGCATATCCAACACCACGATATCCACCTTCTTTTTCTTGGTAAGCACCTGCCATTGCCGCAGAATTTCCTCGTAATTCCGGCCGAGCCGGTCGATGCTCACTAAATACAAGACGTCGTTCGGGTTTAGGCGGCTTAGCAGTGCGCGGTATGCCGGGCGTTCGAAGTTTTTGCCGGATTTTTTATCGACAAAAATCTGTTTGGTAGCGATTCCGGCGCGCTGCAAGGCGATAAACTGCCGATCCTCGTTCTGATCCTTTGCCGACACGCGGATATAACCATAGAGAATGGGTTTCATCAAATCCCTCCTAAAAAGTATGATTTGATTGTACCATAAAAAACGGACTGCCGAAGCAATCCGTTTTATTTGTTATCATCCGCCGCCGTCAAAGCATGGCTAATTCACGAAAATTTTGTTTTAACGCCGGGTACAGTGCCCGATAGATGCGGTACACGTTTTCATAGCTTGCGTGGTTTTCCGGGTTATACGGCTGAATCCCGCCTGTTTTGGTCATTTTTTTACAGCCCTCTCGGACATCCGTAAAAACGCCGGACGCCGTTCCGGCAAGAATGGCAGCACCCAAGACCGCGCTTTCCTCTGACTGCATGAGCGTGACCGGCATTCCGAACACATCCGCTATCATGCCGCGCCAAAATGCGCCTTTGGCTCCGCCGCCGCAGACGGCCATTTGTTCAAAGCTTACGCCGACTTCGGTCAAAACATCCAGGCAATCTTTCAGCGAATAGGAAACGCCCTCCATGACGGCCCTTGCCATATGCGCTCTGGTATGCATGGCAGAAAGTCCGAAAAATACGCCGCGTGCGCTGTCATCCAAGATAGGCGTTCTCTCGCCCATCAGATACGGAAGATACACCAATTTTTCCGCACCGATCGGAACCGCTTCGCACAGCCGGTCAAGCTCGGCATAAGAAAGCTCCGCCGCAAACAGGTTTTTGAACCATTTTAACGAAAGCCCGGCCGCCTGTGTGACGCCCATCACGTGCCATGCGCCCGGCACGGCGCAGCAAAACGTATGGATGCGTCCTTTTTGATCGATGACCGACCGATCCGTATGCGCATAGACAACGCCGCTTGTGCCGATCGTCGTAAACGCCGTGCGGTTGGACACAACGCCGCAGCCCACCGCCGCGCAGGCATTGTCACCGCCGCCTGCCGCAACCGGAATCCCGCGGTAATAACCGGTGATCTCACAGCTTTCGTACAATTCCGGAAGCAGGGCACGGTCGATCCCTAACTTTTCCAAGACCTCCTCCGACCAAATGCGTTTTTTGACGTCCAACAGCTGCATACCGCTGGCGTCGGACACATCAGAGGCAAACACGCCGGTAAGCTTATACCGGATATAGTCCTTTGGCAAAAGAATATGCCGGCATTTCGCATAATTCTCCGGTTCGTGCTGCCGCAGCCACAGAATTTTGGACGCTGTAAAGCCCGACAAGGCCGGGTTTGCCGTCAGCTCGATCAAGCGTTCTGCGCCGATGCTCTGCGTGATCTGCTCACACTGTGCGCCGGTACGCTGGTCGCACCAAAGAATGGCCGGCCGAATGACCTTTCCGCTTTCGTCCAAGGTCACAAGGCCGTGCATTTGCCCGGAAAGTCCGATTCCGGCAATGTTTTGTGCGCCGGCTTTGTCGATGATTCCGTCGAGTAGCGGTTTTACGGCGTTCCACCAATCATCCGGGTTCTGCTCGGCATACCCGTTTTGCGGCTGGTAAAGCGGATATTCCGCCGCACCTGCATCGAGAATATTTCCGTCTGTATCCAATCGCGCGGCTTTGACAGCCGAAGTTCCCAAATCAATTCCAATCAAATATTTCATGGCGTTTTTCCTGTTTCTTCCGGCTTAACCGAATAACAAGCCGTTGACGACGCTTTCCAAATACTCCTGTCTGCCGCTTTGCAGCTTCACTTCATCCAAGGCAAGCGCATAGCGCGACAGCTCCTCAAGGTCGGTGGAGCCGGACAGAATCTTTGCGCCGATTCCGCTGTGATACGAAGCATACCGTTCTTTCACGAATTCGTCGATACGGCCATCTGCGATAATTTTGCACGCGTTTCGTAAACCAAGCGCAAACGCGTCCATGCCGGCAATATGGGCAAGGAAAATATCCTCCGGCGTATTGGACGGACGTCTGGTCTTGGCGTCAAAATTCAAGCCGCCGTTTGTAAAGCCGTCTGCGCGCAGAATTTCAAGCATGGCAAGCGTGGTGCTGTACACATCGGTTGGGAAATTATCGGTATCCCAGCCTAAATTCGGGTCGCCTTGGTTAGCGTCCACCGAGCCGAACACGCCGTTTATGCGGCAAACGCACAGTTCATGCTCAAAGGTATGTCCGGCAAGGGTGGCATGATTGGCTTCAATGTTGAGCTTAAAATCCTTTTCAAGACCGTATTTGCGCAAGAAAGCAAGCACTGTGGCGGCGTCGAAATCGTATTGATGTTTGGTCGGCTCTTTGGGCTTTGGTTCGATATAGAAATCGCCGTCATAGCCTTTGGCACGTGCATACAAGACCGCCATTTTCAAGAAGCGTGCGTAGTTATCCTGCTCAAGCGCCATATCGGTATTCAAAAGTGTTTCATAGCCCTCGCGGCCGCCCCAGAATACATAGCCCTTTCCGCCAAGCTCGATGGTGATATCGATGGCTTTTTTAACTTGCGCTGCCGTACAGGCGAACGCCTCCGCCGAACAAGAGGTAGCGGCGCCGTGCATATACTTCGGCGAAGCAAAGCAATTGGCCGTGCCCCAAAGCAGCTTAATGCCGTATGTTTGCATTTGTTCTTTGATGAGCGGCACAATGCAATCAAGATTTTTCTGAAATTCGCCAAGATTTTTGCCTTCGGGTGCAATATCCCGGTCATGAAAGCAAAAATATTCGATGCCGAGCTTATCCATCAGTTCAAAGGCCGCATAAACCTTTTTCTTAGCAAGCGCAAGCGGGTCGCTCTCACCAAAGCTTTTATCGGTCGTGCCGACACCAAACATATCTGTGCCGTCTGCGACCAATGTGTGCCAATACGCCATGGAGAATTTCAAATGTTCGCTCATCTTTTTCCCGGCAATGACCTCGTCCTTGTTATAAAACTGAAAGGCAAACGGATTTTTGGAATCCGGCCCTTCATAAGCGATCTTTCCGATGTCAAATATCTGCCCTGTCATAGAAAAAGCTCCTTTTCGTTTTTTACCATACTAACATACTCCAAAGCCGCTTTCAATGCAATTATTGCTTTTTTTGTTACAGATATTGCTTTTTCAAACAAAATGCTGTATACTGTTTGGAGGTAACAAAAGGAGAGAGCCGCCGTATGCGAGACGTTTTTTTCGAGAGTGACCATGCCGCCAAGATCAATTACCCCTATACCGATTTTGAATGGCGAAACATCCATTTCTATTCCCATTTTCACGAGGAAATCGAGCTTGCCGCCGTTGTTTCCGGAAGCGTTTCCGTGACCGGCGATGAACGCGCGCTTTTGGCTAAGACCGGTGATATCTGTGTTTTCATGCCGGGTGAGATACATAGTCTCACCTCGAACGCTGAGAATCATCTGTATATTTTCAAAATCTACTGCCGGTCGGCAAAAGAAAACATCGATTTTGCGGCATTCCGCATAAAGCCGGATATTTTAACGCCGGAGCATCCCTTAAATGCGGCGCTGTGGACAGATATCCGGCGCATAAAGACCGCAAGCGAGCAAAAAAGTCCCGGCTATTCGTATCTTGTCAACGCGATCGCCAATGAAATGCTTTATAGAATCGTTTCCGGCGGCGTTTTATACAAATTAGACCGGCAAAAACGGCAGAAAAACATCAGTGCCATTTCCATTCTGACAAAAAGCAGCGAGTACATCCGGGCGCATTACGCCGAGCCGACGCTGCTTGCGGAAGCCGCCGGTTACTGTGGTTTTTCGAAATACTACTTTGCGCACTATTTCAAGGAGATCACCGGGCTGACATTTTACGAGTATCTCACCGGCTATCGGATGCAGATGGCAGTTGCGGCTTTGCAGAATTCTGAGACCGGCATTTCCGAAATTGCTTTGAACTGCGGCTTTTCCAACGTCCGCTCCTTTAACCGCGTCTTTAAGGCCGCTTTCGGAACAACGCCGTCCAAGTACCGGAAAAACAAAAATTAAAGCGTGCCGCAAACCTTCGTTTTACGGCACGCTTTGCGGTGTAAAATAGCTCTTTACACCGTTTTTTTCTTTTTTTACGCGTTAAGTGCCTCTGCAAACTTCTGTTTAAGCGCTTTCTCATCCGCCATTTCGCTTGCGCTCCAAACGCCGTCCGGCGCAAGGACCGTAGCATACCGCACGCCGTCCGCGTCCTTTGCGGTGAGCGTCACGCTCTTATATACAAAGCTGTCCGACAGCGCGAAAAAGCGTTTCATCTGCTCTGCTGCCACGTCGAAATCCGCCTTATCTAAAATGTTTCCGGAAAGCTCAAGCAGGTATTCCATATCGCCCTTGACCGAATCAAACGGCGTTCCCGGCGACAAAATCCGGCCGTCGTTTTCGAGAAAGACCGCCACGCTCTCGCGCTCCAGCGTGGTCTGCGATTCAAAATAATCCTTGGCATTTTCGTATAGCATCGACCGGCAGAACGCGTCATAATCGTCGCGCACCGGCACGCTCATGTAATAGCGCGTGCCTTTTTCACCGGCATCAAAGGCGATTTCGGTCAGGTAGCGGCGCGAAAACAGGTCGTAATGCGTGGCGTGCGCCGTAACAATGCCGTCATACCGCTCTTGGGCGGTCTCCTTGGCGCGGTTTTGCGCCATAAGCGCATTCACCGGATTGCCGAAGGCGGCAAGATACGAGGACAGACAAAGAAGCGTTGCGGCAATGCCGATAAGAAGGCTCTTGTGCTTCACCGCTGCACGTCCTTTGTGATAGGTGAGAAACGCACGCTTGGCAAACAGCGCAAACGCGCTTTGGAACACGCAGGCGATTCCCACAAAAACCGCCCGCTTCGGCGAAAAGCCTGATAGGCTTGTCATCACGCACGGCATGACGCCCATCAGCGCGTAAATTTCCCATTTTTCCCGGCAGAACACGCTTGCCGCAAGGGCAAGCACGGCCGCCGCCGGCAGTGTCGAGAAGATGCCGGATGTCGGCAGATAACACAAAGCCGCAAGATACGAAGCGACGCCTGCGGCAAGCAGACCAACAAAGGGACGGTAAGCACGGTTGCCCGGTTTTTGGTCGGAATTCCGACGGTTTTGTTTTTCATTCATCGTAGAAAACCTCCGTTATATATGTCGTTTAGGCAGTTTCCATGTCTGCAAGACCGCTGCGGCAGACCGGCGTCTGCTGTTTTTGCCGTGCGGCTGTTTTCTGCTGCCGGGTGCGGCACGCGGACTTTTTGAAAGTGCGAAGCTTGATTTTACTTGTGTATAGGCGTTCCGATGCCAATAGCAGCGTGATGCCGATCGCTTCGCAAAGCACCGTCACGCCGAAGGAGGAGCCATCGGCACCTCCGGCTGCACCGATCATTAAAAGAAAGCCGAAGGCACCGAGAAATACAGCGATTTTTTTCATATCGATTCATCCTTTCCGTTTTCCGTTACACAGAGTTCCTTGGGAAGTGTCTGTAGTATACCAGAAAGGATGTCCGATAAACAGGACTTTGACAGGTTTTGCCGAAAATTATCGAATGTTTGTTTGCTCTTTGGCTTTTTCGCGGATCATGTGCTTGGGCGAAACGCCGAACTGTGCTTTGAATACCTTGGAAAAATACAGCGGATCGGTATAGCCGCAGGCGTGCGCAATCTGACCGACCACCTGACAGCCGTCGCCGATGAGCGACGCGGCATATTCGAGCCGCAGACGCGCAAGGTACGCCGACAGCCGAATGGCGGCGGTTTTGTGGAACTGTGTGGCAATGTAGCTGGGCGAATAACCGAAGGTTTCCGCAATTTTTCCGGAAGACAGCGATGGGTCGCGGAAATTCTCGTCGATGTATTTCTTGATTTCGAGCATGGCGTCGCGGTTGGCATCGGGCGGATTTTCGGTTTCGGATGCAACCGGAAACAGGGACAGTGTGTGATAGAACACCGCGCTTGCGGCAAGATCGGTCGTGCCGTAGCGGCAGGAATCGAGCGTACTCTTCCAAAAAGCGGAAATATCGGTGTGCGCGGCAAGACCGTGAAAAAGCGGCTTTTCAAGCGTCAGTCCGACGCGCTCCAAAAGGGTTGCGGCGCGCGTGCCGGAAAAGGTCACATACATGAATTCAAGGCCGTCCGTGTTGATAAGCGTGTATTTTTTCGCTTGAAACGCGCAGAAAACGTCGCCTGCGGCGATATCGTAGGTATGCTCCGCGACCGTAAACGTGCCGCGGCCGGCTGTCACAAGATGTAAGATAAAGGCCGCCGTCAACTGCGGCGCGGTTTCCTGCCAACGCTTCTCATGCACAAAGTTGAGCATGACGATCTCATGGTGTGTGCTGCCGGTGGACACAAACTGACAGATATTTTCGTTTAGCAATCGCCATCCCTCGCTTTCCCATACGAACAGTATACCGCTAAAGCACAGACTTTGCAAGAGGTTACTTCAAAATTTTCCATAAATATCGGGAATTTTTCTATTTTATTTTGCCGTTTTGCGTGCTACAATGAAAACACACAGTAAGGCGTGTAAAAATGAAACAAGATCATTTCGACACAATCGAGAAAGAGGGATATTTATGGCAGAAACCAAGAAAGTAAAAGTCGGCGTGGTCGGCGTCGGCCGCGGCACCAGCATGATGCGCTATTGCGAATGCTCCGGAAATGCCGAGATCGTTGCGATCTGTGACAACTGGGAACAGGGCTTGAAGGATAAGCTTGCTGAGCTGAACGACAAGAATATCACGGGCTACACAAGCTACGACGAATTTTTGAAGCACGATATGGACGCGGTGGTGCTTGCCAACTTTGCCACCGAGCACACGCCGTTTGCCATCAAAGCCATGAACGCAGGCAAGCACGTGATTTCCGAGGTTCTGCCGTGTCAGACGCTAAAGGAAGCGGTTGAGCTTATCGAAACCGTCGAACGCACCGGCAAGGAGTATCTGTATCTCGAAAACTATTGCTTCATGCCGGGACCGTTTGAAATGCGCAAACGCTATAAGGCCGGTGAGATCGGTGAAGTGGAATACGCCGAGGGCGAATACATCCACAACTGCGAATGCGAGTGGTTCTCCCTCACGCAGGGCAATCCCGAGCATTGGCGCAACAATATGTATTCCACGTTTTATTGCACGCACTCCATCGGTCCGATGATCCATATCACGGGACTTCGTCCGGTCAAGGTATCCGGCTTTGAAGTGCCGTATAGTCCGCGCGCCTGCCGCATGGGCAAAAAGAGCAGCGTTTGCGGCATCGAAATGATCACGCTTGAAAACGGTGCGATCTGCCGCAGTGTCCACGGCGGTCTCAACAGCCATTCCATCTGGTTTTCCGTCTACGGTCAGAAAGGCTCAATGGAATCGACGCGCGAGGTGGAGAATAACGGCGGTGTAGAGGGCTTCCACATCCGCGCACACAAAACCGACGGCGAATACAGCAAGGAGGGCTTTACGGCAGCAGATTATATGCCCAAGCACGAGCTTTCCGAGCAGGCGGCTGTTTTCGGCCACGGCGGCAGTGACTATTATTCGATGTATTTCTGCATGGAAAAGCTGCTTGGCCGCGATCATGGCGAAACCATCGATGTTTTTGAAGCACTCGATATGTTTCTTCCGGGAATGTTTGCCTACCGCAGCATCCTTGGCGGCGGCATCCCGATGGATATTCCGAATCTCCGCAACAAGGAGGAACGCGAAAAGTGGCGTAATGACACAACCTGCACCGATCCGAAGGTGGCCGGCGAAATGCTCATTCCGTGCTATCATGAGGGCAATCCGACCGTGCCGAAGGAGATCTATGAGAACCAGCAGCGCGCTTGGGAAGCCAATACGCACAGCGGTGCTTATTGGAGAAAATAACGCATGGATTACCTGCTTTTGATTATTTCCTCCGCGCTGTTCGGCGGTATGTTTGTGTTTCAGCAGATGTACACCCGGTCGGAGGGATCGCTCTTGCGGTCGACGCTTGTTTTCGGCTTGCTTACCGGTCTTATGCGGTTTCCGCTTGCATTTGTGCTGTATGGGACGAACTACACGTTTCATTTAACCGGTGTTGTTTTGGCTGTACTGTATGCGGCTGTCGGAATCGGCACGACGTTATTCAGCGCCAAAGCGTTCGGCGTGACCAACATGGCACTGTATTCGGTGTTCATGATGCTTGGCGGTATGCTGCTGCCGTTTGCGGCGGGGCTTATTTTCTACGGTGAACCGTTGACGCTCGGAAAGGCGGTCGGGTGCCTTCTTGTCGCGGCGGCGGTCGCCTTTGGCACGGAGTTTACCGGCGATAAGAAAAACAGTGCCAAGGGTCTGTTCTATTGCTTTGGCGTGTTCATCATGAACGGCTTGTGCGGCGTGTTTGCCAAAGTCAACCAAAGCGCGGCAAACGGCCTTGACAGCGGCTCGTTTTTCCTTGCGGCGGCGATTACGACCGTTTTATGCAATGCGGTGTTTATTGCCGTGTTGTCCGTCGGAAGCAGGGAAAAGCTGCTTAAGAACCCGAAAAAGGCAGTTGCCGCGTCGGTTTTCTATGGACTTGCGTCGGGCGGCGGAAACCTGTTATTGCTCATTGCGCTCGAATCGCTTCCGGCATCGGTGCAATATCCGCTTGTGACCGGCACGACCATGGCATTTTCGGCACTCTTCGGTCTTTGCCGCAAGGAAAAGCTGACAAAACGGATGGCTTTGTCGGTGGGACTTGCACTTGTCGCGTCGGTTGCGGTGGTGTTTTAGGCTGCCCGGATCTATAAAAGCAAAATCTCCCGTAAACCGGTTGGAAGGTTTATGGGAGTTTTGTTTTGAACATGATAGGAGATGGTGGAAAGTCGGCGGCAGTTTTTTTCAAGCCGCCTTGCTTCAAATCACGAGCTTCACCTGCGCCTTCACCGCCACCATCAAATTCAGTTTACATAATTCGACGTACTGCCGCACGCTTTCCGTCGCGTTCAAGCCGTCAAGCAGCCCTAAAAACGCCTTTTCGAGAGAAGCCGTGTCGGAAACAAAAGCGCGCGCGGCGGCCGCGTCCGTTTTGTCAAACGCCTCAAGCGCGGTCGGATCTTTGCCGCGTGCCGCAAGTAATGCCGCCCGGCCAAACACCGGCTCAAACAGGTTCATCGGCGTTTCGGCATAGCCCGGAACCAGCTTTTTCAGAAAAACATGGACGTTTTGTGCCGGAAACAGTTGCAAGAAGTCATTTTCCGCCTGAATTCGCTGTAAATAGCTTTCAATAAATTCAATGCCGCAGACGCTCGGCCGGCCGAGACACGTCGGATAGTCGGCGGTGATATGAAGCTCCTGCCCGCCGAACAGCGGGTCATACAGCTTGAAAAAACCGGTGATGCCGTCGATGACAGTGGAACGGTAAAACACATTCGGCGTGTCAAACAGTTGTTTACATAAATTTTTATGCATAGCGCGGCAGATGAGTATTTTTCGTCTGATGAGCTTCTGCCCTTCGGCAAAAAGCGTCCGGATCTGCGTTCTTTTTAACTTCTTCAGTGCGTCCTCCGGCGTAAGTTCTACCTTTAATGCCATACTCACTGAAAACATTGCCGATTCAAGCAGCTCTTCGGCGCGTTCGATGCGCAACGAGCTGCTCTTACCTTTCGAGGCGCGTGCCGCAAGCTCACAAAGAAGCGCATAAAGTCCGGCCTGCAAAGCATTTTTGTCGTTTGCGGAAAAAAGTCCGGCGCGTTCGGCACACGAAACGAGCGTTGCGGCATAGGCTTCTTCTCTTAGATCGGAAAAGGTGTCCGACGGATTTTCCGGAATTGGCTGCAAGGTATTGTTCATGCTTCCTCCTCCGGCGAAAAGTCGTCTACGTGTTCCGCAAGGTACGAACGCAGTGTGCCGCCGAGGTTCAAATGCCGCGCAAGATCCGGCAACACCGTGCCGGACAGCTGTTCCGTCGAACCGCCGCAGACATGATCAAAGGCGTTTCGCATGAAAATTAGCAGCGTTTTGTCGGAAAACACGTCGCTTGTTTCGTTTTTGAAGGCATAAAAGCACTCAAACAGCTCATGCAGCGTTTGCTCATAATTGGCAGCATTGAGGTATGGCGAATCGCAAAAGGCAAGCACCAGCTTTTCCGCCATGCCGCCGCCAAGTTCGATGCGTCCGGCTTTTTTCAGCTCCGCGCTTTGCGTTTCGGCAAGAGAAGCGGCCTGCGCTTCGGTAAGTGTCAGGCCGTATTGTGCTGTTTTTTCGTTTAAGGCAAGAAGTGCTTCGGCATTTTGCTTTTGGGCAAGCGAAGCAAAATGCAAAAGTGAGAGTTCCGTTTTATCCATAAAAACCTCGTTATTTCAAGTTTTCAGTGCGTTTGCCGTTTCATTTGGACGCACGCTTTTCGGTACACAACAGATAACCGCATGCCACAAGAAGCGGCGCATACGTATGGTGCTTGGCATAATCGATGTTCCCTGCAAGCGCGGCAAGCGTTTCGCAAAGCTCGTCCGAAACCGGATAATCCGGGCAGAGCGCGACAAGCGACGCCGCCTCGCCGATGCCGCGGATCGGGTAAAGCGCACCGTTCACTTTGGTATTCTCGTTTTGGCCGGGATTTAAGTACCGTTTGCCGCCGA
Organism: uncultured Eubacteriales bacterium; assembly: GCA_900546385.1. Classification (GTDB taxonomy): domain Bacteria; phylum Bacillota; class Clostridia; order Oscillospirales; family CAG-382; genus UMGS882. The sequence continues at coordinate 34,984 of URCT01000007.1, forward strand.
TGATGCCGAGGTCGTTCATGGGTTCGACCTCATACCATTTTTTGTAGGTGAAATTGAACGAATCCCGTGCCGCCGCTTCGCAAAGCGGTCTGCCGTTTTCAAGCGCATACGTAAGCCCATAAGCGGCTGTTTCCTTTAAGAGGACGAGCAATTCTTTACGCACGGCTTCGTCCGGGTCGAGGTCATAAACAAGCCGCAGAGAATAGGCCATTTGCAGCGCACAATAGCAGCGCGACGCGGCATAGTCAAACCCGTGCGACTTCCGGACAGCCTCATCGCGGTATTTCAAATATTCGGTCTGCCATTTGCTGTCGCCGGTGACGTGAAAGGCCGCTATATAAAACATCGGCAACCGCAGATATTCGTGCGGCCCGAGTGCGCCCCAAAGCGTGCTGACAAGGCTTTCCTCACCGTCCGCGCGAAGAAGCATATACCCATTTTCCGGCGTGATGTCGCGTAGGCATTTTTCCGCAATGTTACGAAGCGTGCGGCGAATGGTCTCTTTTTGCGTTTCGTCTGCCAAACCGGAGTCGTAAAAGCGCACGCAGGCATATACATAGTGCGTGTATTGGTCGCGCGAGGAATTGGAGTAGTAGCTTTTGCCGTCGTCGGGCGAAAGGCTGCGTGCCGCAAAGCCGCTGTCGCCATCCGCTTCGGCGCAGGCGAACAGACCGCAAAACAGCTCATCCAGCATGGGCTTTATCGCCTTGTTTCCGGTTGCACGGTATAAGGCAAGAAGCGCATCGGCGGCCGAACCGCCCGAAAGCAGCGAATCCTCCATGCCGGTTCCCCAGCCGCAGGCGTTCGGATAATCGGCCTGAATCTGCTCCGGCGTCGGCAGAAAATCGTAGGCCTTGGAGGTGTCGTCCTTTAAGGCATCGTAAAGCAAATGCGTTTTGGAACAGAAAAAACGGTCGAAAATGAAATTCCAGGCATGGCAGATGGATTCCGGAAGCGAGAATTCCGGCGTCAGGCAAAAAACGCGGTTGTCCATAGGTCTTCTCCTGCTTTTAGTCCTCGATTACGATGGTTTGAATCTTCTGTTCGGTGCGCGGACGGTCGGAACGATCGGTATCGGTGGTGGCAATTTCGTCGAGCGTGTCGAAGCCGTCGGTCATTTTGCCGAATGCGGCATATTGGCCGTCAAGGTGCGGCGCGTCCTCATGCATGATGAAGAACTGGGAGCCGGCCGAGTTCGGAGAGGCGGAACGCGCCATGGAAATGACGCCGCGTGTGTGCTTTAACGGATTTTTCACGCCGTTGGCGGCAAATTCGCCTTTGATGGTGTGTCCCGGGCCGCCGCAGCCGGTGCCGGTCGGGTCGCCGCCCTGGATCATAAAGCCCTCGATGACGCGGTGGAAAATAAGACCGTCATAAAAGCCGTCTTTGGCAAGCTTGACAAAATTATCGACGGTGATGGGAGCGGCGGTCGGGTCAAGTTCGATCGTCATGGTTTTTCCGGTGGTCATGGTGATAATTGCACGCATAGGTATATCTCCTTTATACGGTTGTTAAAATTGTTTTGGTGAAAAAAGCTCTCCTTCGCTTCAAATCCGAAAACAATTTGATTAAAAGGAGAGCTTGTGCCGGCATTTAACCGGGCGTTTGATTATTCTTGGTCTTTCTTATGGCTTTCGCTGTCAAGCGCTTTATCTAACTCGGAGAGCAGAGCTTCATCCTCAGCAGACAACGGCTCATCCTCGTCGTCGAGCATAGCGTCGTCGGCGTCTTCGTCCTTTTCGTCGATATCCTCAGCGTCTTCATCGGGCTTATCGGACGGAACATACGGCATAAAGCCTGCCGGAACATCGTTCTCCTCCACCTCGAGCGGATTGCCCTTGCTGTCGGTGACTTCGATGTCGCGGTACATCGGCATACCGGTACCGGCCGGAATCAGCTTACCGATAAGAACATTTTCCTTCAAGCCGATAAGCGGGTCAACCTTGCCCTTGATGGCGGCTTCGGTAAGAACCTTGGTGGTTTCCTGGAAGGAAGCGGCCGACAGGAAGGATTCGGTCGAAAGGGAAGCTTTGGTGATACCAAAGAGAACCGGCGAGCTTTCCGCAACGGCGATGCCGACTTCACCGGCATCCAGACGCGCTTGGATGGCTTCGTTCTGTTCGTTGAAATCGTTGATATCCACGAGCGAACCGATAAGGAAGTCGGTGCTGCCGGGATTTTCGATTTTGACCTTGCGCGTCATCTGACGAGCGATAACTTCGATATGCTTATCGTTGATATCGATACCTTGCAAGCGGTACACGCGCTGAACTTCCTTGATGATATAGTCGTAAACGGCGTTCAAACCGTTGATACGGACAATATCCGCCGGGCAGATATTGCCCTCGGTAAGGCTTTGCGCACGGGTGACATAGTCGCCGTCCTGAACCACCATACGGGTGCCGAACGGGATGATATACATTTTTTCTTCGCCGGTTGCGGTGTTGGTGAGCTTGACATGGCGCGCCTTTTTGTCCTCTTCGATGCTGATCTGGCCGTCAAAGTCGGCAACCACCGACGTTTTCTTCGGACGTCTTGCTTCGAACAGCTCTTCGACACGCGGAAGACCTTGGGTAATATCGCCGCCGGCGATACCGCCCGAGTGGAAGGTTCTCATGGTCAGCTGTGTACCCGGTTCACCGATGGACTGTGCCGCGATGATACCGACGGCTTCACCGATGTTGACGGGATTGCCGGACGCAAGGTCGGCACCATAGCAATGGATGCACGCGCCGTGCTTGGTGCGGCAGTTGAGCACCGAACGAAGGTGTACTTTCTCGATGCCGGCAGCGATGATCTTATCGACCTGCTGCTCGGAGAGCATGGTATCGTTTTCGGCGATGATCTCGCCGGTTGCCGGGTCAACCACATCGTCGATGACGAAGCGGCCGAGAAGTCTGTCGGCAAGCGGTTCGATGATTTCGTTGTTGTCGCGGATGGTGGAAACCCACATACCGACCTTGTCGCCGCAGTTTTCCTCGCGGACGATAACGTCTTGGGATACATCGACAAGACGTCTGGTAAGATAACCCGAGTCGGCGGTACGTAAAGCCGTATCGGCAAGACCTTTACGGGCACCGCGCGCGGCGATGAAGTATTCCAAAATATCCATGCCTTCGCGGAAGTTTGCTTTAATCGGGAGTTCGATGGTCTTACCGGAGGTGGAGGCCATAAGGCCGCGCATACCGGCAAGCTGACGAATCTGCTTGATAGAACCGCGGGCACCGGAATCCGCCATCATCTTGATGGTGTTGAATTCGTCAAGGTTATCCTGAAGTGCCGTGGTAACGTCTTTCGTGACATCTTCCCAAATCTTGATGACGCGTTCGCGGCGTTCTTCGTTGGACAAAAGACCGCGCTTGTACATCTTGGAAATGGCTTCGACCTTCTTATCACCTTCGGCGATAATGACTTTTTTCTGCGGCGGAACCGTCATATCCGAGACGGAAATGGAGATGGAGCCTTTGGTCGAATATTTGAAGCCCATGGCCTTGATCTTATCAAGGACTTCGGCGGTTTTGGTAATGCCGTGGTATTTGATCGAGCGGTCGACAATCTGACCGAGTTCATCCTTAGTGACCACGAAGTTGATTTCAAGGTCAAGCTCGTTGGATTCGTCGCGTTCGATAAAGTGAAGATCCTGCGGAATCGGCTCGTTGAAGATGAGTCGGCCGAGGGTTGCTTCAACAACGGCGCTCTTTTCGGTGCCGTCTTCAAGCGTTTTGGTGCGTCTGACGCGAATCGGCGCATGAAGTCCGAGTTCGCCGACGGCGTAGGCCATCATGGCTTCGTTGAAGTCGCGGAAAACCTTGCCTTCGCCGGGTTCGCCGTGCTTAAGAAGCGTCAGATAATACGAACCAAGCACCATATCCTGCGACGGAACGGTCACGGCGTGGCCGTTGACCGGCTTCAACAGGTTGTTGGCCGAGAGCATGAGGAAGCGGGCTTCGCTCTGTGCTTCGGAGGAAAGCGGCACGTGAACCGGCATCTGGTCGCCGTCGAAGTCGGCGTTGAACGCGGTACAAACGAGCGGATGCAGCTTGATGGCGCGTCCCTCGACAAGAACCGGCTCGAAAGCCTGAATCGACAGTCTGTGAAGCGTTGGTGCGCGGTTAAGAAGCACCGGATGGTCTTTGATAACGATTTCGAGCGCGTCCCAAACTTCGGGGCTGACGCGTTCGACGCGCTTTTTCGCGTCCTTGATATTGGAGGCCTTGCCGGTTTCGACAAGACGCTTCATGACAAACGGCTTGAACAGTTCAAGTGCCATTTCTTTCGGCAGACCGCACTGATAGATCTTTAAGTCCGGACCGACGACGATAACCGAACGTCCCGAATAGTCAACACGCTTACCGAGAAGGTTCTGACGGAAGCGGCCTTGCTTACCGCGCAGCATTTCGGAGAGCGATTTGAGCGGACGGTTGTTCGGGCCGGTGACGGGTCTGCCGCGGCGGCCGTTGTCGATGAGGGCGTCAACGGCTTCTTGGAGCATACGCTTTTCGTTGCGGATGATGATATCCGGCGCGGAAAGCTCCATCATTTTCTTTAAGCGGTTGTTGCGGTTGATAACGCGGCGGTAGAGGTCGTTCAGGTCGCTGGTTGCGAAACGGCCGCCGTCGAGCTGAACCATCGGGCGGATATCCGGCGGAATGACCGGAACCACGTCCAAAATCATCCATTCGGGCTTGTTGCCGGACTTGCGGAAGGCTTCGACCACTTCAAGACGCTTGATCAGGCGAACCTTCTTTTGGCCGACTGCCGTTTCAAGCTCGGTCTGAAGCTCGGTGGAAAGCTTTTCGCAGTCGATCTCGGCAAGAAGCTCTTTGATGGCTTCGGCGCCCATGCCGACGCGGAATTCGTTTCCGTAGTATTCGTATTTCTGATTGTATTCCTGCTCGGTGAGAAGCTGCATCTTTTCAAGGCCGGTCGCTTCGCCCGGATCGATGACGATATACTGGGCAAAGTATAAAACCTTTTCCAAAAGACGCGGCGAAACGTCAAGTAAAAGTCCCATTCTTGATGGGATGGCGCGGAAATACCAAATGTGCGACACCGGGCAGGCAAGCTCGATGTGCCCCATGCGCTCGCGGCGCACCTTGTTGGTGGTGATTTCCACATGGCATTTTTCGCAGACCTTGCCCTTGTAGCGGACTCTCTTGTACTTGCCGCAATGGCATTCCCAGTCCTTCTGCGGACCGAAGATACGCTCGCAGTACAAACCGTCGCGCTCGGGCTTTAAGGTGCGGTAGTTGATGGTTTCGGGCTTTTTGACCTCGCCGTAGGACCACTTGCGGATCATTTCGGGAGAGGCAAGACCGATTTTTATGGCGTCAAATTCGTTGTGTTCGTTCTGTCCCATTAGCTTATACACGGCTCCTTTTCATACATACTTGCGTTCCTTAGAGATCCGCGTCGTCGCCGCTATCGGCAAAGTCGTCGGAATAATCATCGGAATAGTCGTCGGAGTAATCGTCATCTTCGCTCTCATCCTCGACCGGATCGCCGTTTTCGTCTTCGATAACGAAATTGTCGATATCGGTCACGACGTTTTCACCGAGATCCTCGGAGGTGATGTTCTTCATGCCTTCGAGTTCCTCGTCACTGCTCTGCTTGAGGGTGATTTCGTTGCCGTCCTTATCGAGAACGCGTACATCGAGGGCAAGCGATTGCAATTCGCGGATAAGCACCTTGAACGATTCCGGAACACCCGGCGTCGGGATGTTCTGTCCCTTGACGATGGCTTCGTATGCCTTAACGCGGCCGATGACATCGTCGGACTTGACGGTCAAGATTTCCTGCAAGGTGTAAGCCGCACCGTAAGCTTCCAGAGCCCAAACTTCCATTTCGCCGAAACGCTGGCCGCCGAACTGGG
>URCT01000008.1 GCA_900546385.1 uncultured Eubacteriales bacterium
CGGTCTCCGACGCACAAAAACTTGCCACCGGCAACTTTTTGCACGTCCGAGCAGCTTTTTCCGGCGGCTGCGCCGCGGGATCGCCGCGCCGCTTGGCGGCATGGAACGTCACCATAGCAAAATAGGGAAGGACTATTGCTATCCTTCCCTGAATTTTGCGTTTGTTCTGTTATAAGCCGTGGAAAGCAATCGATAACTTACGCTTCTTTTGCCGCAGGCTCCTTGGAAATATATTCCTTGCCGGCATAGGTTCCGCAGTTCTTGCAAACTCTGTGAGAGAGAATAACCGTGCCGCATTTCGGGCACTTGGTAATGCCGGGCATGGAAAGCTTCCATACGCTGCTGCGTCTCTTGTCTCTTCTTGCTTTCGAGACTTTCCTCTTCGGTACTGCCATTGAAGGCACCTCCTTTTATTTTCACCTTTATTTTTAACAATTTAACACAAAGAGTATTTTAGCACAAAATACTCTACTTGTCAAGGTATTTTTTCAAATCCGCCAATTTATTTGCACCTGTGTCAATTTTACAGCTGCAATCACGCTCATTTTTGTTGATTCCGCAGACCGGACACAGCCCTTTGCAGTCCTCATCACACAAAACGCGCGACGGAAGCTCCAAATAAAACACGGTTCGTGCAAGCTCGCCGATGTCGAGAAGCGAATCCGGAATCTCGATGTAGTCCTCGCTGTCCTCCGACGCAAGCTTTTTGGTAAGTCCGTACACACGCGCCGCTTCAAAGTGCCTGCTTAACGCGGTGAAACACCGTGCACAGTGCGTTTCATAGTCGCCGCTCACCGTGAAAGCAAGCTCCACATAGCTTTCCGTTTTGCCTCTGCCGTGCGCTTTTTCGTACACACGGCCGACAACAAGTACCGGCTCGGTAAACAATAGGTCATCTTTTTCGGTTTCTTCGGGTACAAACGTAAAGTCAAACGGAATTTCCGTCACTTCACCGTTGTAAATCCGGGAAACATCAATTTTCGGGATCGGATGGTTTGGCATAATCTCTTTCCATTCTTCCGCAAAGTGCCAAGATGCGCTTTTCTATTATACTATGCTCTTGCACACTTGTCAAGGATTTGCGGCAATTGTTTCAAATTCCTTTATAAATTCTGCCGCTTAAACGTCCAAATTCGTGACGTACTTCGCGTTTTGTTGGATAAATGCGCGGCGCGGCTCGACTTTTTCGCCCATGAGCAGCGAAAACGTTTCATCCGCCTCCATGGCATCCTCAATGCGAACCTGAATGAGCGTGCGGTGTTCGGGATCCATGGTGGTTTCCCATAACTGATCCGCATCCATCTCGCCAAGACCTTTGTAGCGTTCGGCGTCAACATTCACGCCGCCAAGCTCTTGAATGTACAAATCGCGCTCCTCGTCCGAGAAAGCATAGCGAATCTGCTTGCCCTTGAACACCTTGTAAAGCGGCGGCTGGGCGCAGTAAATATGACCTTCTTCAATGAGCGGACGCATATGGCGGAAGAAGAATGTCAAGAGCAACGTCTTGATGTGCGCACCGTCCACATCGGCATCGGCCATGATGATAATTTTTCCGTAGCGCAGCTTTTCAAGATTGAATTCCGTGCCGACGCCGCAGCCGAGTGCGATGATGATCGGCGTGATCTGCACGCTGGAAAGGATGCGGTCGAGACGGGATTTTTCGACGTTCAAAATCTTGCCGCGCATCGGGAGAATGGCTTGGAATTTGCTGTCGCGGCCGTCTTTGGCCGTACCGCCTGCGGAATCACCCTCGACTAAGAACAGCTCGGTGTCCTCCATGGAGCGGTTCTGACTGTCGGCAAGCTTGCCGGGCAGCGTTGTGCCTTCGAGTGCCGTTTTGCGGCGTGTCAATTCACGCGCTTTTTTTGCGGCTTCTCTAGCGCGCGAGGCGGCAAGTGCTTTTTCGATGATGATCTTTCCGGTGGCCGGATTTTCTTCAAGATAAGCGGTCAAACGCTCGGTCATGAGTGCTTCGACGAACGGACGGATGTCGGCGTTGCCGAGCTTGCTCTTGGTCTGTCCCTCAAACTGCGCTTCGGGCAGCTTGACGTTGATGACGGCGCAAAGACCGTCGCGCACGTCCTCGCCCATGAGGTTTTTGTCATCGGCTTTGAGATAGCCGAATTTGCGCGCGTAGTCGTTTAAGATTTTGGTGAGTGCGTTCTTGAAGCCGGTCTCATGGGTGCCGCCCTCCATGGTGCGCACGTTGTTGGCAAACGAGAAAATGGTTTCATCGTATTTGTCGTTGTACTGCATGGCAATCTCGCAAGAGGTATCGTCTTTTTTGCCGGAAACGTAAATGACATCCTCGTGCAAGAGATTAGCGTGCTTTTTGGCGTTTAAGTGCTCGACAAAGCTGCGGATGCCGCCTTCGTATAACAGCTCGACTTTCTTTTCCTTTTTGGGAGCGGCATCCTCGGGAGCAACGCCCTCTTCATCGAATTCGTGTTCGAAGCCGTCGCCGTCGGTGTCTTCCTCATCCTCGTTGTATTCGGTGATTTCCGGAACATTTTCATGGGTTTCCGGACGCAGATCGACAAGCTCGATGGCAAGTCCCGCGTTCAAAAATGCCTGCTCGCGGAGCATGGACAAAACGGTGTTGTATTTGACGACGATTTCATCGAATATCTCGGCGTCCGGCTTGAAGCGGACATACAGACCGTGTTTGTCGGTTTCGCCTTCTTCCACCATGGGACGGGCGACCTTACCGCGTTCAAAGCGTTCGGTGTATTTTTTGCCGTCGTGGCAGTTGACAATCTCCGTCCATTCGGAAAGCGCATTCACGACCGACGCGCCCACGCCGTGCAGACCGCCGGAAATTTTATAGCCGTCGCCGCCGAATTTACCGCCGGCGTGCAGCACGGTAAAGACCACTTCCAGTGTCGGAATGCCCATTTTGGGGTGAATACCGGCCGGAATGCCGCGCCCGTTGTCAAGAACGGAAATGCTGTTGTCCTCGTGGAGCGTGACGATGATGCGGTCGCAGATACCGGCAAGAGCCTCATCGATGGAGTTGGTCACAATCTCGTAAATGAGATGGTGCAAGCCCTTTTCGGAGGTTGAACCGATATACATACCCGGACGCTTTCGGACGGCCTCCAAGCCTTCGAGGACCTGAATCTGGCTTTCGTCGTATTTATGCGCTTCGGTGTCTACCGCCGTGTCCGCCGCCGTCACTTCCTCGGTGAAATGCTCATTTTCAAAGTTTGTGTTTTCCTGCATGATGTTCTCCTTGCTTTAACGAGTGATAGATTCAATCGTGTTGTTTATAAATACTTGGACTGCCGTTTCCAGCGTCCGTACAACGACGCCGACGAAAGCGACGTCATATAGGCTTGCTCGCGGATTCCTTTGGATACGACCACAAAGGTTTTCGGCAGATCGCTTGCCACATTGATAAGCCTTTTTGCCTGTTCAAGCGATGCAAGATACCGTTTGGTATCGGTTTCGGTGCTTGCCGTATCGAGGTCGAACACGCCCAAAATATCTTCCTTGGCAAGCACGGTCGTGCCGCCGATGTTGAGATAGGGGTGGTTTTTCGGAGCATTTGCCATAATGCACATCCTTTCGGCTTTCACGGCCGGTCTTTTTGAAAAACGCCGTCCGACACGTGCCAAACGACGGCATCCGTGTGTTCGCCGAAGGCGTTTTGGTCGCAGCAGGTGATAAGTGCCTGTCTGCCGCCGATCAAGGCAAGAAGTCTTGCGCGGCGTTCCGCATCTAATTCGCCGAGAAGGTCGTCGAGAAGAAACACCGGATATTCGCCTGTCAACTCCTTAAAAATCTCGCCCTCGGCAAGCTTTAAGGCAAGCACTGCGCTGCGCTGCTGCCCTTGGGAGGCAAAGGTGCGCGCATTGAAATCCGCAACGGATAAGATTTTCTTTTCGGCTTTCGGGTTGTATGGCATATCGGACTCGGCTTCGTTTGTTTCGATGCCTTCCGTGTGCGCAAGCTCTTTCTCCGACGCATGGTCGGCGATGTAAACGGCAAGATCGTCTTTGTGCGGGCCGTGCAACGTGCGGCAGAGCCGCAGCTCGGACGCGCGGTCGGCACGGTAGATGGCGTTTAGCCGCTCACGTATCTGCGCGATATCGGTGCTTTCGGACAAATCCCGTCCGGCCGCCGAAAGATAGCGAATGTCGAGTGTTTCGCGGCTGTCCGTGAGAGATGCATAAAACGAACCGGCAAAGTGCTTTAAGCGTTCGGCAAAGGCATAGCGTTGGCGAATGAGCACAGCACCCGATGAAGCAAGCTGGGCGCTCAATACGTCAAGATAATCGTTGTCCGGCACGCCCGACGCTGCCTTTTTCAGATAGTTGTTTTTTTGGGACAGCACCTTCAGATACTCGTTCATACAGCGCACATAGCGCGGCGCAAGCTGGGAAAGTGCCATATCGAGAAACCGCCGCCGCTCTTCGGGACTGCCCTTGATGAGCGACAGGTGATCGGGCGTGAAAAGCACGGCGCGGAAAATGCCTAAAAATTCGGAGGCGCGCGGCGTTTCACAGCCTTGGTAGAGCATTCGTTTGGCAAGCGACTGCGCGCCGTTTTTTTGCCAGCGCAGCGTCATGCGCTCGGCGTTTTCGGCATTTGCACGTAAGAAACGAATATCGGCGGCGGCATTTTTTTCGCCGCGTCGGATGAAATCGGTTTCTTGGCGTGTGCGGAAGCTGCGTCCAGACGCAAAAAGATAAATGCATTCGAGCGTATTGGTCTTGCCGGCGGCGTTTTTGCCGCAGAGCAGGTTCACACCGTCGGAAAACTCTAAGGTTTGCGTCGCAAGATTGCGGAAATTCTCGATTTCAAGCGTTTGTAATAACATTATTTCGCCGGTTGGCTCGGTTTGTTGCCGTGAAGAACCGTTCCGAAAAGAAATTTCGGCAGCTTCATCATCCGGCCGACGCGTGACGGATTTTTGGAAAACCGGTACAGCCATTCGAGATTGTGTTTTAAGTAAAACTCCGGCGCACGGTCGGCAACACCGGCAAGTACGTCCAGCGTACCGCCGAGGCCTGCGGCAAAGCGAACCGAGGTGAACTTCTTTCGGTTTTTATAAATAAAACGCTCTTGCTTGGGCGCACCCAGGCAGACAAACAAAATCTGTGCGCCGCTTTGGTTGATTGCGTCGATGATATCGTCAGTTTCTTCTTCGCCGAAGAAGCCGTCACGACCGTCGATTTCGATGGCGGGATATTTTTCTCTTAACGCGTCGGCCGCAAGCTCCCAAACGGCTTTTTTGCCGTCGGACGCTTTTGCACCGCCGAAAAAGTACAGCTTTTTGTGTTCTTTGGCGGCATATTCGATGATTTTTGCCGCCATTTCCACACCGGCGACTTTTTCCTTCAAAGGCGTTTTCAGAATCTTCGACGCATAGACCACGCCGATCCCGTCCGGAATGGTGAGATCCGCGGTGTTGACGACATCGTAAAGAGCCGGATTTTCCACGCACGCCTGCACAATTTCGGAATTGGGTGTCACCATATAGGAAAACCCTTCGGTTTCGATCAGCGTTACGGCTTTCCGAAAAGCCTCATCCATGGTAACGTTGTCGAAATACACGCCACGGACGTTGATTTTATCGTTTTGCGGCATAAAAATCCTCACTTTTTTACACAGAAACTCCCATATGCGCGGCACGCAAAAACGGATTTTGCACCGATTCGCATACGTATATCAATTCTATAATAGTATACCACAAAAATTCGGATTTGTAAAGGGCTTTTTCTAATTTGAATTTTTGTTAAACAAACAAAAACATAGCAAAGAACAGCGCACGTGAAAATCTCATACCTAAATTTCATTCTTGACAACCTTCGGCTACTCCGTTATACTTATAACAAAGAACTTCATATACATTCTTATACATATGTAGATAATTTTCAAACGAGGTGCTGTATGTTTCAACAAATCAATCGTCTGCCGAAAGCATTCAAAAATGCGCTCCTTTTTCTGCTTATTGCCGCCTTTTTCACGCTTGGTGCGGCGGCTGCCGAAGCACTTGTGATCGAAGGCTCTGTATTAAGCTCCATCGATGTGGGCAAAACCTATCAGGCAACGGTAAAGGATCTGCGTATAGACGAAAATAACGTCCGGTACAAAAGCAGTGACACGAGCATTATTAAAATCGGCAAAAAAGACGGCAAAATCACACCGGTCGCGCCCGGCAAGGCGACGCTTACCGCCTATAACGTCACAAACAATAAGTCGCTTTGCAACCGCACCATCACCGTGTATCTGCGCACCGAATCCATCGAGGTGTTTCCGCAAAGGCTCTATCTGTATACGAGCAAGCCGTTCAATTCGTTCGCGTTTACCGTCATGAAGAAATTTCCGGAAAATTCGACTGATACGATAACGCCTCAATCGGATAACAAAGATATTGCAGGCGCTGGTGCTTTAAGTACAAACATCAGTGCCAGCGACGTCGGAAAAACGACCATTCGCTTTTATGCAAGACGAACCCGAGCAAGCTCTATTGACAGCGAATATTCGACGCTTATGTCAAGTACCATCGAGGTATTTGTTCATGAGCACAACACCTACAGCACCAAATGGACGGCGGCTGACAGCTTTTATCATTACCGTGCCTGCGACAAGGACGACTGTCCGCTTTTCCGGATCGGCACGGAAATGGATTATGAGGAGCATGACTTCTCAAGCTACGGCATTTGCAGAAGATGCCGGTATTACAAAGCCGCAAAAGAAAAAGACCATGAGCATACGTTTAACGTTCTCACCACCGATGAAACCGGCCATTTTTGGAAATGCTCCGACGCCGACTGCGGCGCGACCAAGCATTATGGGCGGCATGAGTTCAAGGACGGCAACATTTGCAAGGTCTGCGGCCATACGCATGAGCATGATGCATGGGAAACGGGCGTTACCGTTTCGCCGGACGGACATTGGTTTGCCTGTTCGGAAAGCGGCTGTAAAGCAAGAAAGGATTATACGGAGCATACAGCGGAAAACGAGTCCACGGCAACCTGCTTGGAGAATTTGGTCTGCACGGTGTGCGGCATGACGTTTGGGCAAGGCAAGCACGGCGAATTTGCTTGGACAACCAGCGAGAATTATCATACCTACAAATGCACGGTGTGCGGCTATTGGGATCGCGATGCCGGTTCGATGCACGTTTTTGAATATGCGACTGCCGAAACCATGAATTGCAAGGTCTGCGGCTATGTCCACACGCATACGTTCGGCGATTGGCAAAGCTCGGCGACCGAACACTGGAAAGACTGCACCAAGCTGTACCGGGATTCCAACGGAAAAATTGCGCAAGCCGAATACGGCGAAAAAACGCCGCATACGTTTGATAAAACCGGCGTTTGCACCCAATGCGGCTATCAAAAGGAATTGACAGCCGAGGACGGCGTTTACCTCATCTACGACTTAGCCGACCTTTGGCTGTTTGCCGCCAAGGTGAACGGCGACGAACCGTCGGCCAATGCCCGGTTAATGGCGGACATTGATCTTGAAAAACAGCATTGGACGCCCATGGGAACGGATACCAAGCCTTACACGGGCACGTTTGACGGAAACGGCAAAGCACTGACCGGTTTTCGTACCTCGGCCACCGAAAACAATACCGGTCTTTTCGGTGTGGTGAACGGCGGCACGGTCAAGAATTTTTCCCTTGACGGCAGCGTGATCGTGAATACCGCCGACAAGATTCACATCGGAAGTGTGGCAGGAGCGGCCAAGGGCGGTGCGGTCTTCTCGGGCATTGAATCGTCCGTGGCTATTACGGGAAATGCTGTCGTTGCCAAGCACGTCGGCGGTATCGTCGGAAGCTCACAGATCGGTTCGGGCGAGCTGCTCCTTGAAAAATGCACGTTTAGCGGCAATATTTCGGTTCAGAGGTCCGACGACTGCATCGGCGGTATTTTGGGGTATGCCAACTACGGCGTGACCATCCGCGACTGTGCGTCTGCCGGTCAGGTTTCCGGCAAGCCAGGCGCCTTGCATGTCGGCGGTATTTTGGGCTATATCAACAGTGCCTCGTTCGGCGGTCTTACCGGCTGCTATGCGACCGGCAAGATTTCATCCGGCTTCGGTATCGGTTACATACGAAACTGCGCGGCGAATACCGTTTACAACAACTGCCATATGGCAGGGACGGCAGCTTACGGCGGCGAAAGAGCTTCTTTATGCACCGCGTCGGCGGTGACCGAAGCGGATTTCGCAAGCGGTCGGCTGACGTGGCTCTTAAACGGTGCGGCTAACAACGGCACCGGCACTTGGAAACAGACGATTGGCACGGACGAACGGCCGCAGTTTGAGGGCGGCACGGTTTACCGCAAGGATAAGTCGAGCTACACCAACAATCCCGATGAGTGCCATGCATTTATTTGCGCGGAAAACGGTGTGGTGCAGGTGTCCAACGTCACAAAGCCCTGCCTGTTGGTCTTCACGCGCTACGATAACGGCCGGTTTTATGCCATGATTACGACGAATATTACCAAAAATTGCGAGATTCCGTATAAAGACTACGGACTGCTTCCTGCCACAGCCGAACGTGTGTATAAGCTGTATCTCTGGGAGGACTTACAGAACGCCAAACCGCTTTGCGAAGCGGAAATCTGCTCATAACCCGAAAAAGGAGACGTGACCATGAAAAAACGCTTTTTACTGTTTGTTTTGCTTTTTGTTTGCCTGTTTGCGCTTTGTGCGCACGCGGTAAGCATCCGCTTTGAGGGAGAAGACGAGGCAAAACTTGGCGGCTATATGGTGGTCGGCGAGTCGTATAAGCTGTATGTAGACGGATACGATTCGCCCGACACAGTGACATTCTACACGCCTGACATGGAGAATCTCCAAATAACCGACGGAAATCTTGTCACGGTTCTTACACGAGACTCAGATCCGGATTTCATGTACCGCATTCGTGCAAGGGATTCCGTGACCGGCGCGATCATCGTGGATCGTGCGGTAAAGCTTTTGACAAAAGCCGATTCCATGAGCGTAAACGCCGAAGAAGTGATCTTATATCCCGGCGAGACCTTTACCATCGTGCCGACGCATACGCCGAGCGATTCGACCAACCGGCTGCTCTATTTAAGCGACTCCGAATATTTTACTGTAAACACCTCCGGCGAGATTACAGCGCAGGCGGTCGGAACAGGCACGGTACGCGTTCTCTCGAAGATCAACAGGCTCTTTGCTGACGATGATCCGCGCGTTTTGGAGAAAGATGTGACCGTACACGTGCATGAACACGTGTGGAGCGACGCTTGGACGGCCTCCGACGACTATCATTATCATGCCTGCACGGCGGAGTTTTGCAAGATGACCGATATAAGCGAAATGCCCGGCTATGCGGCGCACACCTATGAAAACGATGTTTGCACGGTCTGCGGCGAGAGAAAGCCGGTGCGTGACATCGACGGCGACGGCGTTTACGATATTCAAACGGCGGAGGATTTTCTCTCGTTTGCCGAAAAGGTGAATGCCGGAGAGACGACAGCAAACGCAAAACTGATGAACGACATCGATTTTACCGGAAAGGCGCTTATCCCGGTCGGCACGGTGGAATATCCGTATGCCGGCACGTTTGACGGCAAGGGCTACACGATTCGCGGCATCGACTGCGAAGCGACAAGCGATAACTTCGGTCTGTTCGGTATGCTTTTCGGCACGGTACGTGACCTTAAAGCCGAAGGCGAGATACGCATTACCGGAAACGCGACCTATGTCGGCGGTGTGGTCGGACGTGCCAAAAGCACCCTGACGGAGGACGGCGCAGTTCTTCAGAACATCGTTTCAAAGGTCAATATTACCGGCGACGGCGTCGGTGTTCATATCGGCGGCGTGCTTGGCAGCTCGGAAGGGCTTGAAGGCGAGGTGCTGCTTGAAGGGTGTCTGTACGGCGGCAAGATCGAGCTTCCGAATTCGCGAAGCTCCATCGGCGGCGTGATGGGCTATGCCAACGACGGCGTGGTGATCTACCGCTGTGGCTTTACTGGTTCGGTTTCGGTCAAAGAAACCGGCTATCCGGGCGGCATTTTGGGCTATGTGAACAACGAAAATTTCGGAGGCCTTTTGTATTCGTTTTCGGCCGGAACGGCAGACGGCATGATCGTCGGCGACGCGAAAAAATGCGGCTACGGAATCGGCGGCAATACGTACACGGCCGGGCAGAAGCTGTTTGCAAGAGAGTCGGAGGAAGCGGCTGCATACGCCGCCTATAACACGGAAATTGCCGATTGGTCAAGCGGCGAAGCCACCTATCTCATGAATGACGGCATAACGAGCGGCGATGTGCGTTGGCGACAGACCTTGAGCATAGACCCCTATCCGAATTTTGACGGCGAAATCGTTTACCGCACAAGCCGGAATTCGTACAGCAACACACGGCCGGACGCCTTTGTTCTTGTTGAACCCGATTATGGCAGCGGCGTGCTTTTGGCAAACGTCCGGTATATCAAGACCGGTTATATTCTCGCTATCGCGTACTATAAGGACGGCAGGCTGCAAAAGGTGTCGTTCGAAAAACAGCAGCCGCCGCTTGAGGGTGTCACGGTCGGAACAAGGCTTGATTACGGCGACGCGGATGAAATACGCGTGATGATATTCGACTATAATATACGCTCCTTAAAGCCGTTATGCATTTCGGATGTGTACCGGCCGGAGAAAAAATAGAAAAGGACAAAACAAATGAACAGAATTATTAAAATCCTTGCGGCGGCAGTACTTTTATTGACCGTATTCACCTTTGCCGTACATGCAGAGCCGACCGTGGCGTTCGGTGACAACTCGACAAACTGTATGCTGTATGGGCAAACGTATGAGCTGTACTTAACCGAGACCGACCCGTCCGTTCCGGTTTATTTTAAAGGCAAGCCTTCGTCCCGCATTCAGATCAAAAACGACAACCAGGTTGTCATCCTTACTCCCGGTTCGTGCACGATCACAGCCCACAATGCTGCGCAGAACGGCAAAAGACTTGCGACAAGGCAGTTTATCATTAGAAAACGCGCCGAATCCTTAACCGTTAATTTCACGGAAACCATTCTGTATCCCGGCGAATCGGTCACGTTAGAGGTTACGCCAACACCGGCAGATGCTACCGACTGTATCGACATTGAGGCAACTGTCAGCCCCGAGCTGAACCCATCGGACCCAATCGTGCGTATCAACAGGGAAACAAGCAGCTCCGCTATCCTTGATGCAAAAAAAGCCGGAACGGAAATTGTGAAGGTTATAGCAAGGTATGATGTGGAAACCTCGTATAACGATCCCGGAAACGTGTACGCCTATGTGACCGTACACGTGCATGAGCACGATTGGTCGGACGAGTGGGTCATCGACGGGGACTATCACTACCACGAATGTATGGCGGAACACTGCAAGATCACCGACAACAGCGAAAAGAAAAGCTATGATATCCATATGTATAACGAAGCCGGCTTCTGTGTCTGCGGCAAGCCGCGCGAGGTGCTTGATGGCGACGGCGACGGCTATTATGAGATCCGCAACGCCGGTGATCTGGTGTCATTTGCGAACAAGGTGAATGCCGGAGAAACGGAAATCAACGGCGCACTGCTAAACAGTGTGGACTTGTCCGGCTATCCGCTTGTTCCCATCGGCACGGCAGCCCATCCGTTTGCAGGCAATTTTGACGGGAAGATTTTTGCCATTACCGGCATCGACTGTGAAGCGACAAGCGACAATTTCGGCGTTTTCGGCGTGGTGGACGGCGGCACGGTCAAAAGCTTAAAATTAGAGGGTGAGATCCGGCTGCCGGGCGATTATGCGTATATCGGAAGTGCGGTCGGCCGTGCCAAAGGCGGCGCGGTCATCGAAAAAATCATCTCAAACGTAAATCTTACGGGAGAGGGAAAAAGCCGTCATATCGGCGGCATTACAGGCAGCTCGGAAAAACTTGGCGGCACGCTTGCCGTGACAAAGTGCCTGTATGGCGGACATATCGATTTGCCGAACGTGGACGATGCCGTCGGCGGCATTATCGGTTATGCCAACGACAATGTTACGCTTTCCTATTGCGGCTTTACCGGTTCGGTTACGGCGAATACGAAGACCGGCGGTATTTTGGGATATGTCAACAACAAGAACTTCGGCGGTCTTACAAACTGCTATGGAGCAGGGCAGGCAAGCGGCGCGCTGGCCGGGTTCTTGCGCAACTGCAGCGAGAACTTAAGACATAATGCGTATGACGCTTCGCAGAGTGCCTTTGGCGGCGGTTATGAGGCGTCGATAACGCTTGGTCTTGCAAATGCCTCCTCTGTTTCGGATTGGACGACCGGTCAAGCGGCGTTTTTGCTCAATCGGAAAACGGTTATCAAAACCTCCGGCGATAAGGTCACCGAAACGGTGGAAGAACACACCGACGACGGCGTTTGGCGGCAGACCTTGGGAACGGATGCGTATCCGAATTTTTCCGGAAAAGTCGTTTATCGGACGGGAACAACTTCGTACAGCAACACCAAGCGTCCGGTGTATGTCGTATACGGCGAAAAACAAAGAGCCATGACCGCAACGGTGTACGCGGAAAAATCGTACTATATGGCGGTGGTGCGGTATAAGGACGGACGGATAACAAGTGTTCGCGTCGATTTCTGCCAGCACAGCTACGGGCATCCCGTCGAATGGGACTTGCCTTATTCGGACTCCGACCGCATCAAGGTGATGTTATTTGACTTTAACAGTCTTGAGGACTTACGGCCTCTTTGCGAATACGTTGAATACGTGAAAAAAGCATAAATTAAGCGGCGAAGCCATTGGGTGAGGCTTCGCCGCTTGTATTTCAGGTGATGTTAAATTTTTTCGCCGTCCACAAACACGGTCTTTACGCAAAAATCTTTATCTGCGAGGAAGAGATCGGCGCATTTGCCGACATCGAGGCTTCCTGTTTGGTCAAACACACCGAGTGCCTTTGCCGGGTTTTCCGAGCACATCCGGCTGACCTCCCACAGCGGAATGTCAAGCGAACAGAGATTGCGGAAGCCGCGTGCAAGCGACGAGGCACTGCCGCAGATGGTGCCATCCGCAAGACGTGCCACACCGCCGTCGATGATGCGTTCGCGTCCGTCTTCGCTGATTAGTTTTCCTTCGGCAAGACCGGCGGCGAATTCCGAATCGCTGATCGCCGTAAATCTTGCCGCACCCTTGGCGCGGTAAATAAGCTCCACGGTGAGCGGATGCAAATGTGCAAAATCGCAGATGACCTCACAGGTCACACGGTCATCCGTAAGAGCCGTGCCCAAAATGCCCGGCTCGCGGTGGTCAAAGCTGCGGCAGGCGTTGAAGGTGTGCGTCATGCGCGTAAGACCGGCATCGACTGCCGCTTTCATTTGCTCCGCACTTGCCATGGTATGCCCGGCGGATACTTTGACGCCGCGTGAAACGGCGCGGCTTATCACGTCGAGTGCACCCGGCATATCGGGTGCTACCGTGATGAGCTTCATATGCCCTTCGGCGGCCTCGTACAGACGGTCAAAATCCGGCACATTCGGGATCACCATGCCGTCGGGATTCATCGCGCCCTTTTTGGCCGGGTTCAGAAACGGACCTTCAAAGTGAATGCCGCCGAGCTTGGCGCGTCCGCTCTTTTTTTCAAAAAAGGGCAGCAGATGGCGTGTAAGGGCTATTTCTGTGTCGATCGGCGCACTTTCGAGCGTGGCGGCCACGGTGGTGACGCCCTCTTGTGCTTCAAACGCTAAAATGGTATCGATGTCGCTGTTCAGATTGTAGTAAACGCTGCCCATTGCGCCGTGCGTGTGCGTGTCGATAAGACCGGCAAAGGCATACGCGCCGCCGCCGTCGATGACTTCTTCGTTCTCGTAAGGTGTAAGATCTTTTCCGAACGCGGCAATTTTTCCGTGTTCGATGCGCATATCGCACGGCATAATGCGGTCGCTCCGGACGGCATGAATGTTTTTAAGTAGCATGGCAGTAGGCTCCTTTTCTTTTAGGAAGTATGTGAAAATCCGCAGACGGCGCGAAACCGTCCGCGGATATTTTGTTATTTTAAGTTCTTGGCAAAGCTGTCCTTTAAGGTAACGATGCGGTTAAAGACATTGTCGTTGCGCGTATCGGCACAGAAATAGCCCATGCGCACGAACTGGAACTTATCGCCCGGCTTTGCGCCGTCCAGTGCTTCTTCGAGCTTTGCATTCGGCATGACGGTTAAGCTTTCCGGATTGAGATAATCCTTGAACGATTTGTCCTCCGGAATGGCACCGGTATCTTCGATGGTGAACAGTCTGTCGTACAGGCGAACCTCGGCGGTCTTGGCGTGTGCGGCACTCACCCAATGGATCGTACCTTTGATCTTTCTGCCGTCGGGCGGATTGCAGCCGGCGGTTTCCGGGTCGACCGTGCAGAGAAGCTTTGCGGGACGGCCGTCTTCGCCGTAAATGACCTCGTTGCACTTGACCACATACGCGCTCATGAAGCGCACCTCGCAGTCCGGCTTTAAGCGTTGGAACTTGGGCGGCGGATTGTCCGAGAAATCGGCGCGTTCGATATACAAATGCTTGGTGAAAGGCACCTTGCGCGTGCCGGCCGACGGGTCTTCGGGATTATTGACCACGTCGAAATAAACGGTTTCGTCTTCACCAAAGTTGGTGATCTCCACTTCAAGCGGATCAAGAACCGCCATGCGGCGCGGCGCGGAGGCATTAAGCTCCTCACGGATGCAGTGGTCGAGCAGGTTGATATCGCAGAGCGAAAGCGCCTTGGAAATGCCGGAACGCTGCACAAAGCTGAAAATGGAGGTCGGCGTAAAGCCGCGGCGGCGCAGACCGCAAAGCGTTGGCATACGCGGATCATCCCAACCGTCCACGAGCTTTTCTTCGACGAGCGCACGGAGATAGCGTTTGCTCATGACCGTGTAGGTCACGTTTAAGCGTGCAAATTCGCGCTGCTTGGGCTTGTGCTCAAAGCCGATGTTGTCCACCACCCATTCATAGAGCGGACGGTGGTTTTCGAATTCGATCGAGCAGAGCGAATGCGTAATGCCCTCAAGCGCGTCTTGAATCGGGTGTGCGAAGTCGTATAACGGATAAATGCACCACTTGTCGCCCTGACGGTGATGGTGCGTGTGTAGAATGCGGTAAATGGCCGGGTCGCGCAGATTCATGTTCGGGCTTGCCATATCGATTTTGGCGCGAAGCGTGTGCGAGCCGTCCGGAAATTCGCCGTTCTTCATGCGTTCGAAAAGGTCAAGGTTTTCCTCGACCGAGCGGTCGCGCCACGGACTGTTTTTGCCGGGTTCGGTGAGCGTGCCGCGGTATTCGCGCATTTGGTCGGCCGACAGGTCGCAGACGTACGCTTTGCCGTCCTTTATGAGCTTGACGGCATATTCATAGCACTTGTCAAAGTAGTCCGAACCGTAGAAAATGCCGTCCGGAATCGCACCGAGCCAACGTAAATCCTCTTCGATCGAACGCACGAACTCGTCGTCCTCTTTGACGGGATTGGTATCGTCATAGCGCAGGTTGAAAAGACCGTTGTATTTTTTGGCGGTCGAATAGTTTATCCAGATAGCTTTGGCCGAGCCGATGTGCAGGTATCCGTTCGGTTCGGGAGGAAAACGCGTGTGAATGCGTTCGGTAAGGCCCGCGGCAATGTCCGCGTCGATGACCTCGTGTATAAAGTTTGTGGATATGGTTTCTTCTGCCATAAGATTCACTCCTTGCCGGATGAGCCGGTAATTTTTATAATCATTTAATTTTTTTCATTTTCGCCGCAAAGCAAAACTTCGCTGTTGGTGCCGTAGAAAACATCGTCCTTGCCGGAAATGAGCGCACAAAATTTTTCAAGCATATTCCAGCCGTCCGCTGCGTCAAGCTCATAGCTGTGTCCCCAGATATAGAAGATGCGGTCACGGTCGGAACTTGCGGCTAAGAAGTCTTCCGCCAAGGAAAACAGCCTTTCATCCATATGCGAAAGCGTCGGATGGAAACGGAGCAGGTTTTCCTGCCTGTCAAAGCTGTAGCTTGACGTGATGGTGCGCGCAAACTTTATGGACGTATGCTGTCGGATGACCTCTGCTACACGGTCGTCGTTGTTGACGCCGCCGCATGGGTAGGCCATGCCGTAAACCTCGTACCCGAACAGCTTTGAAAGGTTTTCACGGTCGTTTTTTACCTGACGGATAACCTCTTGGTCGGGCAGCGTAGTCAGATTGGGGTGCGTCAGCGTGTGAACGGCAACCTCGTGGCCGACATACAGCTTTTTCGCTTCCTCCGCCGACAGAAGGTTGTGGGTGACAGTCTCGCCCTTGACCGTTAAATTGCAGCATGCGCCGAACATTCCGGAATTTAAGTTAAAGGTGGCTTTTAAGCCGTATTTGTCCAAAAGTGCAATAAGACGCATGTCCTGTGAAACGCCGTCGTCGTAGCTGAAGGTGACGGCTTTGCATTTACCGTGAAACATGAGGCTCCTCCGCTTTTTAAGCTTTTCGGATATGTAATATCTTCGATTCGTCAAGCGGCGCACCGTCGAGCGTATTGTCTTTTACGACAAGCTCTTTGACACCGCAGGCGCGAACGGCATATTTTTGAATCTTTTCGAAGGTGTTGTCCGAAATTTCGATACGGTCGTGAATAAGGGGTGCTTTTTCCGGTTCAAAGCCCGAAACACGGATGTCGATGAAAGCGTCGCCGCCAAGCTTATTGCAGCCGGTGAGGCGGTTGTGCGTGACACGCGCGTCACGGATGCGGCCGGATTCATACCAATAGACTGCCAGGTCATAAAATTTGATGGCAGCCATGCAATCGGAAATAACGTTGTTCTCAAAACGGATCTTCCCGGCACCCGAAAGACGAAATGCGGGAAAATCGGAAAAGTCGTTGCCGTGGATGTGTATATCCGGCATCCGATCCGGATTTTCCACCAAAAAGCCCGGCTTTAATGCGCCCGCACCGTGCTTGTATTCCACCTTGACCGATAGGCTCATGCCGTCGTTGGAGGAAAAGAACACGTCTTTGACAATGGCTTCGCAGACCGCGTCTAAGGTGTTGTTGTCCAAAACGACCAACCGGTCGCCGGATTTGTACGGACAGAAAAAGCTTTGCTCGGCATGTCCCAAATGGGTGTGCAGAACGTCGCTGCTTACGCGGTCAAGCACGGTATAAACGCCGTGAACATTGCAGACGTCATCGAGAAAAGAGCTCATTTTGCAGTCGGCAAGCTCAAAAAAGCCGTCACAATTGATGAGATGAAACGCGTCGGCTGTGAGTGTGACGCTGTCACCATGTGCCGTTTTGTCGGTGCGCATATTCCGCACGGTCACATCCGTGCAGAGCTGGGCAATGATACCCATGCCGCCGCCGCGGCGAATCGTCACGTTTTCGACGGTCACACGCTCTGAATTTTCGAAGAAGAATACCGCGCGCTCACGTTTTTCTTCCAAATTAATGACCACGCGTTCGCCGATCTCATACGGACACGAAATCCGGGTGTCCTCCCGGTAGCGAAAATAGATCTTATCGCCGAGGTCAAACGCATCGGTATCCATAAACGGCGCAGCAAGCCCGGTCTTATCCTGCGCCGCGTCGCCGGCATACAAATAGTTGATGTTTATGCGGTCGAGCGAATGAAGCGAGACCTTCCCGGCTTCGGTCGAAAGAACACCGCTTTCAAGTTCAAATATCAGATGGCCGTTTTCGGTGCGGAACGGGCTTTTCTTTCGGTCGATGACCGCACAGAAGCCTTCCTCGGTCTTTTCGGTGATTTTGATGGCGGCAACGGACGGAAGCGCCGTGTCGCAGGTGAAGTTTTTTAACGTGATGTCGCTGCATTCCGAAACGATGAACGGAAAGGCCTTGCCGTGAAAGACAAAAACGCTGCCGCCGCCGTCCACCGTGACATTTTGTGCGTCCAAAATCGGAAAGCAGACTTTTTTTGTGCCGGACAGATTGTTGGAGGGCGCGAAAAAGCCGGATAACGCTCCGTCCTCATAAAAATGGTAGGTGCCGGGTTCAAAGCAAAGCGTACCGCCGTTTTCCGCAAGCTCTTTCAACTGCTTGACAACGAACGGCGTGGCGTTGACGCCTTTAGCGGCAAGCGAGGCCGGAACGGTGAGAGACAGGGTGTTCATGATGGATCTCCTTACTTAACAATTCGCCGCTTTCTTAAGTCTTTCGGTCACGCGGTCTTTGCCTAAAAGCGCCATAAGACTGCAAAGGTCGGGCGAATTGGTGCGTCCGGTAATGGCAACGCGGATGACGTTGCTCACATCGGCCACACTGCCCTTAAAAGCTTCGGGAGTTGCTTTGTAGGCTTTCATATCGCCGGTATAGCCGTGCGCTTCGGACAGATTTTTCACTTTTTCGAACCATGTGTTGTTGTCGTCCTCGGGCGCATAGAGCGCGGCATATTCTTTTAACAGCACGTTTCTGTCTTCGGCGCTCACATGAGCCGGATATTCGTCCTTTTGCTCGAAAAGCTCGTCATACATATAGGAAACAAAATCCTTGACCTCACTCCAGCAGGCGAAATCCTTGCGCGGCTTTTTGCCGCCGCGCCCGATGGAAAGAAATTTTTTCAGATAATCCGCGTCGGCGCTTATGAGCGCATAAAAATCGGGATCGTTTTCCTTTGCCCAATCTGCCACAAAAGCATAGACTTCGTCGGCAGTCATATGGGCAATGACGTTTTTGGAAACATCGTTGAATTTGGCAAGGTCGAACATGGCGCCGGAATTGCCCATGGCGCTGGCCTTGAACGGGAAGTCCTTATACGACGCGGCCGGATTTGCCTGCCGCCACTGTTCATAGTTGGAGTTGAGCAGCGTCATAAGGTATTCAATGACGCTTGCGGCCGGGTATCCTTTTTCAAAATAGAAGCCGAGCGTGCATTCCGGGTCCTTGCGCTTGGACATTTTGCGCTTGGTGCCGGTTTCCTCGTCAAGCTTCATGACCTGGGCAGTGTGGCAGAAGCGCGGCATTTTGAAGCCGCAGGCGCGCCATAATTCCACGTGCCACGGCAGCGTGGAGAGCCATTCTTCGCCGCGGACGACATCCGTGGTGCGCATGAAGTGGTCGTCTACCACGTGGGCAAAGTGGTAGGTCGGAATGCCGTCAGATTTTAACAGGACAAAGTCTTGGTCATTTTCCGGAAAGGACAGCTTGCCCTTGATCTGATCCTTGAATTCGACCTTTTTGGTCGGATCGCCCATAGAGCGAAAACGAAGCACATAGCTTTCGCCGTTTTCGATGCGCTTTATTGCTTCTTCGACCGGCATATCGCGGTGGATCGCCCATTTGCCGTAATAGCCGAAGTTTTCCTTGGCGGCTTCTTGCGCGGCATGAGCTTTCTGAAGATCCTCTTCGGTGCAGAAGCACGGATAAGCTCTGCCGTCAAGGAGTAACTTCTTGGCAACAATGTGATAGATCTTTGCGCGTGCACGCTGATGGTATGGGCCGTAAGCGCCGATATCGCCGTCGGCCGACGCACCTTCGTCGAATTCAATGCCGAACGCGCCGAGATATTTGATGATCTTTTCGACCGCACCCGGCACTTCGCGCTTGTCGTCCGTGTCCTCGATACGAAGATAGAACACGCCGTCTTTGGTGGCAGAATGCGCAATGCGTTCGTCGGCAAGACCGCCGTAGAGGTTGCCGATGTGCATGGAGCCGGTGGGACTGGGCGCGATACGCGTGACTTTGGCGCCCTCGCTCAAACCGCGTTCGGGAAAACGCTCTTCGAGGGATTCGACCGTGTCGGCGTCGGTGACGTCCGGGAAAATAAGGGAGGCAAGCTTTTGAAGATTATCGGTGTTTGACATAATTTTTATCCTTTCAAAGTCTAAATAGACTGGGTTTTGTAAGTGCTTTATTTGTTATATAGACGAAGCCAAGGCGGATCGTCCATTGAAAAAACATCTTTGGCTGGCGTCCAAATATAGCCTTGCAGGTTTTCATTTTGTGTGAAAAGCAGGTCGTAGTAGTAAGCATTATCAATATAATAGTCAATACTGTCGTCACGCGTAAGACCTATTCCGATATCAGCCAAGAGACTTTGCAGATTTTCAAATGTATACGCTTCTTTATCCAAACCGTCTATCAGACAAGGGAGTGAGCACTGAACGGTAAAACAAATATCATCGGAGTCCGGTAAGCCCTGATAAGTATCTTCGTGATTATAATTCTGAAAAGCGCAACAAAAATTGTAATTGTCAAAATAAACGCAAGAACCTTCCCAATAACCGGGAACCGGCGTGTCGTAGGCGTCAGCTATTTCTCCATATGTTTTTCCGATGAGTTCAAGAATATCTGTATTTAATCTGATTTTGGGTTCTTCGTTTGCGGTAAAATCTACCAGTTCATTTGTTTTGTTCGGAGAATCACCGTAAAATAGGATATCAATGGAATGTGAGGTGCCGTACTCGTCCAATATTCTGTCGTTGTCCAGACCGCGAAAATGTTCCGGCAATGTTATCTGCGTTAAATTGTAACAGTTGGAGAATGCGAAATCTCCGATTTCTGTTACAGAATCCGGAATTGTAATTGCAGTAAAAGAGTAACACCCTTCAAAGGCTCGATTTCCGATAGCTGTTAGTGTATTTGGAAGAACAAGGTTGTCCAAAGAAGAGCAAGCATAAAATGCTTGTACTCCAATTCGCTCAAGACTTTTGGGAAGTGCAAAATTCTGTAAGTTTTTGCAGGAAGAAAACGCTTCATCCCCGATGTTGATTATGCTGTCAGGCAAAGCCACGATTGAAAGCATGGAACATCTATTAAATAAGCCGTTCGGAATTGAAGTCAAGGAATCGGATAGTTTAACAGTAGTAAGGCAAGGATTATCGGAAAAAGCTCCGTCTGCAATCGTGGTTACTGTGTCTGCAAGCGTAATTCCGCGCAAATTTGGAAGTCCGGAAAAAGCGTTGCTCCCGACAGAGGTTACGCCGTTTTTTACGGTGACATAGTAGATGTTTTCCTCGTGCATTTTCCACTGTACGCCGGAAGAAGTCAAGTTAAACATATCGCCTTTTCCGGAAATGACAAGATTGCCGTCTTCGTAAAGCTCCCAAACGACATTTTGACCGCAGTCGCCTGAATCAATCTTTTTAACCTTTTCGGTATTATTGCAAGAAGAGAAAAACAGTATACAAATAAGGGATAACAAAAAAGAAGCAAAAAAACGCTTAAATTTCATGTAAATTCTCCTTCAATATATGTTTTCAAAACGGCAAATACGTAAGCGGTATCGCAAGAAAAACAGCAGGCAGCATATCGGCGACATTGATTTTCTTGTCAAACAGCAGATTCACACCCACCAAAAAGACAAGCACCAAGCCGACAAACGACATGTTGGTGGCGGCTGCTGCCGGGATAAATCCGGCAAAAAACACCGCCGCAAGCGTGATAAGACCTTGAAAAACGGCAACCGGCAGCGCCGAAAACACGGCGCCCTTTGGTGCCCGAATGGGAGGCTGTTCCGATTCCGGGAAACATTTTGATACAAGAACGACCTTTCGGATAAATTAGTCTACTAAGAACGACATTTCGAGCATGACTTCATCGTCCTCCATGTCGCTGTTGGAGTAGAAAAACGTGTTGCCGCCGCAGAACCGGAAGCCACAGGCATGGTAAAAATCAATGGCCGGCAGATTGTAATTCTGCGTTTCCAAAACGATGACGCGGTAATCGCGTTCCCTTGCCGTCGCCTTGACGAAATCCACCAAAAAGCGTCCGACGCCCTTGCCGCGGCTTTCGGAAAGCACCAAAAGCTGCGTCATGCGCAAGCGGTTGTTCCACTCTTCGGGCGCAAATTCCACGTATCCGAGTATCGTTCCATCCTCGTCGCACGCGGCAAACGCCTCCGGATTTTCCCAGTAATCCTGAAACAGCGTGTCGGTGTTTTCTTCGGTGCGCGGCGCATCGTAGCTTTCACGCGTGAGTGTATAGCTCATGCTGTCCTTTGAATCGACCACAACCGCTTTGTAATGACCCGTTGTGGTATAAGAATAATGTAACTCGAAATAATCGTATTTTTCCCGATCAAGAGGAAGAATATGCATAACGGATACGCTCCTTGTTCCGCGGATTCGGCTCATGCCGCATTGGGATATGGCATAAAAAGCCATTCTGCATACAGTATAGCATATTTTTTCGGAATTTACAAGCGTTTTGACGCGAAAAATCGCAGAAAACGACAAAAAAACTGCGGCACGAACCCGTACCGCAGAAAAAACGTTATCCGTTCATTTTTTAATTATCCATTTTCAATTGTCCTTAACTCCTTTGGAATGCAGACAATTATAAAACTGAATATTCTCGCAGTTTTCCGTTGAAGCGTCATAATCATAGTCTTCGCTTTCCGGTGTAAACGAGAAGTCACAGTTGCGGAAACGAACATCTTTGGCCTTGCGGATGACAAACAGGCTGTCTGCGGTCTGGTTGTCCCCGATGCCGCGCTCATCTATCGGCTTTGTGATTTTCCCTTTGCCGTTACAGACAAAATCGCAGTCAGTAAAGGTGATGTGTGAAAGCTCACTGTTCGGAAAGCCTAAAATGTTGTTGTTGCGTTTGCCGAACGTGCGGATGCTCTGGAAAGCAATGTTTTTGATATAAGCATAGTTTAAGGCAGGCGGCGCATCTTCTTGGGAAGCTACACGGATTTCAAGCGGCCGGTCAGCGTCAATGAGAATATTGCTGAAGCGGATATTCTCAATGGTTGCCGCATTTCCTGAACGGTAAAGAGCAAAGTAGGCAGTAAAGCCGATGCCGCTGTTGGAATTGTGAATGCGTATATCGGAAAACAGGCAGTTGCGGATTTTCCCTGCACCGACGCCAATCCGGATTCCGTAATCCAGATACGCGGACAAAACGCAGTTAGTGACCGTAACATCCTCGCACGCCCGTTTTTCCTTCAGCTGTCCCTCGTCGGCACGCAGCGTCAGCGCGTCGTCACCGACATCGATAATACAGTCGCTTACCGTCACACGCCTGCAGCAGTCGATATCGATACCGTCGTTGGTGTATTGCCGCGGCTCGCCCTTGATGCTGACGCCGCGAATCTGCACATCCTCGCAGCCGTGCAAGAATAAATGCCAATACGGCGCGTAGCGAAGCGAAATATCGGTGATCTTCACGTTTTTGCATTCGCAAAGAAAAATCATCTGTGCGATACGGTCGGGATGCGGGGCAAAGGCGATGCAGCCGTCAAAAATCGGATTTGTTTCGTTCATCCAATAATGCGAATCGCCGTCGATAATGCCCTCGCCCTTGATGAAGATGTTTTCTTGCTCGACCGCCACGATCAAGTGTGCGCCGGTGCCGATTTCCTGTCCGCAAATCGAATTCTGCTCGCAGAAATCGTCGGCATTGTAGTCGGCACGGTCATGCGACGCACGAAGAACCGCACCTGCCGCAAGATTCAGTCCGCCGCCGCTTTTTAAGTACAGCGTGCCGGAAATGTAAGTGCCTTTCGGAAAATAGACTTCGCCGCCGGCGTCGATGGCGGCTTGGATGGCTGCCGTGTCAAGTGTTTTTCCGTCGCCCTTGGCGCCGAAATCGAGTACGTTTTGCATAACAATTCTCCTTAATATCCGTTATATATCCGCTTGTTATTCTTGGGTAAAGCTGCCTTCGTGAAAGGCTTTTGCACCGTCCGACAGCGTGACGAAGTTTCCGAAGCGTACATTTTTGATTACCGCGTTTCCGCCCTCATGGCTGCCGAAGCCGTATAAGCCGCCGTCAGCCACAACGATGTTGTCAAGCTCCGCATCGACCAAGCCTTTGAACAGACCGACGGCAAATTTTCCGTGCGAATAGACGTTTTTAACCGAAATATGGTGCGTATCACCAAGCGTGCTGTGCTTTTTTGCATAATTCATATCGCCGATACGCACGACAAATTCCGGTCTTGCCGTGTGTTTGCCGGAATATACGTGTGTCACGCCGTCAACATCGATGTTGTATAACTTGTTGCCCTCGTCGTTGAGCAGCCGCACGACGGCGCACATATAGCTGTCGGAGGCGACATTTCGGATTTTCACGTCGTGAAGGTCCGTGCTTTGTCCCTCGACAATAAGCCTGAGCTTGCGCTCAAAGCCGCCGAGTGCGGTGAGAGCGACCGTATCGTCCTCGGTAAAGCCGGTGATGTTTTCGATAAGCACATCGTGACAGCCGATGCGAAGATCGATGCCGTCGGCGTTTTTGACGTAAATCTCGTTATAGGTCTGCGGAATCTCATCCGGATGGTGAACGCCGTCGGTATCGATGCGCGAAAGGTTGGCTTCAAAGCGAAGATTGCGGAAAACGGCGTCATGCACGAAAATGTTGGTCATGCCCCACCAACGCTGGTTGATGACGGCAAGATTTTCGACGCGAAGCCCCGAAACATTGAAGAATAAAAGCGTGGTATTGACTGAAATGTGCGGCCGGCCGTCTTGCAGGCTGTTTTTTTCGGAAAGTCCGTTGTAGGTGCCGCCGTCAAGAACCGCGTTTCCGATGCCGCACAGCGTGATGTTTTTCTGTTCGCCGGTCGGCGTGCGCGAGATTTCTTTTGTAATGTTTTCGTTGGCGAACATGTTGCAGAATGCGCCGTCGGCAAGGCGCAGATGGGCATTGTCGAGAACGATCTCAATGTCACTCGGCAGAAAAACGGTGCGGTCGATGCTCCAGATATCGGCACCGGTGCGGTCGTTGTGACGCGGAATACACACACGGTTTGTACCGCTCTTTTTGGCTTCGGTTATGGCGTTCTGAATCTGTTCGGCATCGGTCGCGCCTTTTGTTTTTGCGGCTTGAATGCAAGTATACATATAGAACACTTCCTTTTTTCCTATTTTCGGAATAGATTCTTTTTGTTTATTGTAACAATGCCGCAAGCGAAAGTCAAGTAGTGTGCGAACGAAAAATTTTCGCTTATTGACAAACGTTATGAGAATCGGTATAATAAAAGAAAAACGAAAGGGTTGAGAATAAATGTTACTTTCAACTTCAATTGCAACCTATTTACATCAGTTTTCACCGGAAGAAACCGTAGATATATTGGCAGAAGCCGGCTTTACGGCATTGGATTTCGGTTTTTTTAATCCCCGCTATTATGCAAAAGAGTTGGACGAATGCTTTTTCACCGAACTGCGGAAAAAAGCCGAAGATAAGGGGCTTGTGTTCAATCAGGCGCATGCGCCGTTCCCGTCGAGCGTCGGAAAGCCGGAGAGGGATGAAGAGATTTTCGGCGATATTGTCCGGTCGATGAAAAACGCGTCGTTACTCGGAGCGAAGAACATTGTGGTACACCCGGTACAGCATCTTGTGTATGCGAATGACGGAGTGCCGGAAAAGCTGTTTGAATTAAACGTGGCGTTTTACAACCGGCTGAAGCCGTACTGCGAAGAATACGGTATCCGTGTGGCGGTGGAAAATATGTGGCAGGACAAAAAGCTTGCCGGAAGATGCGATACGCGCATCGGGCATTCGACCTGTTCAACGCCGGAGGAGTTTATCCGGTATATGGACGCGCTTGGCGACAGCCGCTGTTTTACCGCTTGCCTTGACTTGGGACACACCATGCTTGTTCATGAGAAACCGGAAGAATTTATCCGTGCCTTGGGGCATGACAGATTAGGCGCGTTACATGTCCACGATACGGACGGAAAGAGCGACCTGCATACGCTTCCGTATTACGGCGGCATGGGCTATTGGGATCGCATCACCGACGCGTTACGCGATATTGACTATGTCGGCGATTTGACGTATGAGGCAGGAAACTTCCTTGAACCCTTGCCGAAGGAGCTGTATGGCGCGGCGTCGCGCTTTATGGCCGAGATGGGGGCATATTTGATCGGACGGTGCGGAAAATAGGGAAAAAAGAGCGGCGGTTCAAGACGAACCGCCGCTCTATACTTATTTGGTTACGATATGGAAACGCTGCGGCAGCTCCGGATCGGCCTGCAGCATGGACAGGATTCTTCGCGCCGGTCCGTCTGGCATATTGCGCCCGGCCTCCCATGCCTCGACAGTTTTGGAGGAAACGCCCATAAATCCGGCAAACAGAACCTGTGTCATTCCGAGCCTCGTTCGGATATTCTTTATTTCTCCGGCTTCAAAATCGGGTACGGGAGAAATGGATATGGTTTGGGTTCTTGCCTTGATTTTTCCTTTGTTATAGGCGACGGCTTCTTCTAAGCCTTGCATAATTCCGTCATATACGCTCATCTTGCAAACCTCCCTTATAGGCTTTGTTCAATTTTTGCAATCATTTTTTTGATATTGTTTCTTTCTTCATCGGTTAAATTGTCTTTTTCGTTTTTAGGATATGCAAAAATCAAATAAATCGTTTCTGCTAAGACAAAATCCACATACAGTACACGGCTGGAGCCGCTTTTGCCTCGATTCGGAAAGGCAAAACGCATTTTCCGCAGCTTGCCTGTTCCTTGGATAACGCTTCCGATTTGAGGATCTTTCAGAAGCTCAATCTGCAGAGCTTGTAAATCATTGTCATCGAGTCCCATCGCACGCCATTGCTTGTCGAAAATTGGCATCATAACAAATTGCCTTTTCAAATTGTATCACCTTATATATTATACCCTATTTAATAGTAGCTGTCAATGCTTTTTTGAAAAATGATGTTTACAAAAAGCCGCAGGCATACTTCCTGCGGCTCAGATACTTCTAAAACTCTTTTTGCGGCACGGCAAAGATCAACTCTTCACATCGTCCCCCAGTGCTTCCTTAGCAGCGACGACAACCGTCTGTTCGTAGCACTCGAACATGCCTTCAACGGCCTTTTCATCCGGCTTTTTGGTAAACAGGCTGACAAGCGGAACAAGGATGAGCCCGGCGATCATGGCGAATGCACCGCAGTTGATGGGCGACTGCAGAACCGTCGGAAACGCGCTGCGGAAAAGCATATTAAGCGTCATAATGCCCACACCGAAGATAAAGCAAACCCAAACCGAAGCTTTGGAGATCTTTTTGGAGTAGAGACCGTAAAGGAACGGCGCCAGGAAAGCTCCGGCAAGCGCACCCCACGAGATACCCATGAGCTGTGCGATAAACGAAACGCTGCTGTTGTACTGAACAATGGCAATAGCCGCCGAAATGGCGATAAATACCACGACAAACACACGCATGACGAGAACCTGCTTTTTCTCGGACATATTCTTGACGAGGTTGTCCTTGATAAAGTCGATGGTAAGCGTGGAGCTGGACGCTAAAACGAGCGAGGAAAGCGTGGACATGGAGGCCGAAAGCACCAAAATTACGACAATGCCGATGAGCATATCCGGCAGGTTTTCGAGCATAGCCGGAACAACCGCGTCATAGCCGCCGACCGGTAATCCGTTTTCGCCGACCGCAACGCCCGAAATGCGTCCGAAGCCGCCTAAGAAGTAGCAGCCGCCGGCAACGATAAGGGCGAACAGCGTCGAAATGATAGTGCCTTTATGGATGGACTTTTCACTCTTGATGGCATAGAATTTCTGCACCATCTGCGGAAGTCCCCAAGTGCCGAGCGAGGTGAGAATGACGACGCACAAAAGGCCGAACGGGTCGGGGCCGAAGAAGGAGACGAACGCGCCGGGCATGGTGCTTGCCGCCGGGTCGGAAACGTTTGCAAGCTCTTCCAGCGATGCCATGAAGCCGCCATGACCCGAAAGAACGGCTGCGATGACGGCCACAATGCCGCCCAGCATGATAAGACCTTGGATAAAATCGTTGATGGCGGTCGCCATGTAGCCGCCGGCAATGACATACACGCCGGTGAGGGCGGCCATGGCAATGACGCAGACTGCATAGTCAATGTTAAACGCCATGCCGAACAGTCTGGAAAGGCCGTTGTAGAGCGATGCGGTGTAGGGAACGAGGAACACGAACACGATGACCGACGCGCCGATCTTCAACGCGCGGCTGTCAAAGCGTTTGCCGAAAAATTCCGGCATGGTGGAGGTGTCGAGGTGTTGGGACATAAGGCGCGTGCGCCGGCCTAAAATGACCCAGGCAAGCAATGAACCGATAAGCGCGTTGCCGATGCCGATCCAGGTGGAGGCCACGCCGAATTTCCAACCGAACTGACCGGCATAGCCGATGAAGATGACGGCGGAAAAGTAGCTTGTGCCGTAAGCAAAGGCGGTCAGCCACGGGCCGACCGACCGACCGCCGAGCACGAAGCCGCCGACATCGGTTGCATGCTTGCGGCAGTAGAGTCCCACGCCGAGCATAATGCCGAAGAACACGATCAAAAGGGAAATTTTCCATACCATTTTTCATCATTCCTTTCGTTTTTTCGTTCGGCACAAAGGATACGAAATGGTATAAAAAAGTCCTCTGTGTCATGCACAGAGGACGAATAAATCGTGGTACCACCTCATATTTATCCGCTTTTCACAAAGCAGACCTCGTCGAGTACGGACATACATCTTATACTCTGCCGCTGTAACGTGCGGATACGGCACAGCCTACCGGAGCGGAGCTCTTTTGGTGTGCGGCTCTCAAAATGTATTTCAAAGCGGATTCTTTTGTGCCTTGCACCAACCGGCACTTCTCTGCAAAGACGGTCGCTTTTACTTCTTTTCGGTCAACGCCTTTAAGTGGGAACAGTATAACACGGTTTTGACGGAATTTCTAACGCCAAAATGAGAATTTTGACAATTTATTAAATGACGAATTTGTCGTAAATTCTTCTTATTTTTCGGGCATAGCCCGAATCAAATGAAAAAATCGAAAAAAACGCGGACATGTGCCGCGGTTTTTTCTCCGCTAGATTCGCGAGTGTCGAAACGCTTTCAGCGTTTTGGCATGAGGCGCGAGCGCACGAATCTGTTTCGCGTCGTAAAACGTTGTTTTGCGACGCGCTCAAAGGACAAATTTGTCGTAAATTGTCTGGATCGACTTTTCGAAATCGGCATTGTCCACACCGACGATGATGTTTAACTCGCTGGAGCCTTGGTCGATCATGCGGATGTTGATATCCTTTTCGGCAAGTGCCATAAACACGGCGGCAGCCGTACCTTTGGCATTTTTCATGCCGCGGCCCACGACGGCGATGAGGGCGATGTTCTTTTCAATGCTGATGCTGTCGGGCGTGGTGGCGGTCATGAGGTCGGAGATGATGATATCCTCGCGGCCTTCTAATTCATGCTCATCGACAATCACGCTCATGGTGTCGATGCCGCTGGGCAGATGCTCAAAGTTCATGCCGTTCTTTTCGAGAACCTGAAGCAGCTTGCGGCCGAAGCCGATTTCCTCGTTCATCATGTCCTTTTCGAGCGTCAGAACCGTGAAGCCCTTTTTACCGGCAATACCGGTCAACACGCTGACGGGATTGGGCTTGTCGGTATGCGTTACAATGCGCGTGCCGTCATCCTCGGGCGCGTTGGTGTTTTTGATGTGAATCGGAATACCGGCTTTTTTTACCGGGAAGATGGCATCTTCATGCAATACCGTCGCACCCATGTAGGAAAGCTCGCGCAGCTCGCGATAGGTGATGATGGAAATGCTTTTGGCACCCGGAACGATGCGCGGATCGGCGATCATAAAGCCGGAAACGTCTGTCCAGTTTTCATATTCGTCCGCACCGGCGGCTCTGGCGACAATCGCGCCGGTGATATCCGAGCCGCCGCGCGAAAAGGTCTTGATGGTATCGTTGGGCATAATGCCGTAAAAGCCGGGAATGACGGCATAGTCGCTCTCGGCAAGACGCTCGGAAAGAACGTCGTTTGTCTTTTCGGCATCATACGTGCCGTCGTCCTTGAAGAAGATGACCTCGGCGGCATCGATGAAATCAAAGCCCAAGAAAGCGGCCATGAGAATGCCGTTCAAATATTCGCCGCGGCTGGCCGCATAGTCCTTGCCGACACGGGCAAGAAAGCTGTGTTCGATCACGGCATATTCCTTTTCAAGACTCAAATCCAAGCCAAGCTCGGCGATAATGCCGTTGTAACGCTCTTTGATTTTGGCAAAAAGCGGAGAAATCTCGCCGCCGCGGATGGTTTCCTCGTAGCAGGCATACAGCATATCGGTGATTTTGATATCTTCCTTGTGACGTTTGCCGGGCGCGGACGGAACGACATAGCGGCGTGCCTTGTCGGCATGGATGATGTCAGCGACTTTTTTGAACTGTGCGGCATCGGCAAGCGAGCTGCCGCCGAATTTTGCGACTTTTATCACGGTGAAACCCTCTCTTTTGACTTGCTTTTTAAGAACAAAGTATAGTTTATTATATCGGAACAGGCGGCGTTTTGTCAATATCCGAAAGCGGCAAACGCGCCTCTTTTTCGCAATTTTTGCCCGCAAAAATGTAAATAAAATAATACTCCACAGAAGGCACGCCGATTTTTTCGCCGTTTTTGGCATTTTTGCCGAGCGTGCCCGAAATTTTTCTTGTAACAATTTTGTAAACGGCATTGACTTTAGGCGCGTCTTGACTATAATATTATGAGAATGATTCTCATTTTCATTTCGAAAACAAATAAACGATTAGAAAAAAACGGAGCGTATGCTATATGAAAATACGAAAGAACCAGGTTCGCAGCGGCCTTTTGCTTGTGCTGCTTTGCTTGTGCGTCAGCGGCCTTGTCGGCTGTGCTTCAAAACCGGAAAAAACGGCGGACGACGGGAAATACCGGGTGTTCTGCACGGCGTTTCCGGTATATGATTGGTTAAAAAACGTGACGGCGGAAGCCGAAAACATTGAGCTTGTGCGGCTTGACACGCATGGGGCGGATCTGCACAGCTATCAGCCGACCGTGGCGGACATGACGGCACTTGCCGACAGCGATCTTGTTGTGTACATCGGCGGCGAATCGGACAAATGGGTGGCCGATGCGGTGAAGAACGCCGGAACGGGCGTGAAAGGCGTGTCCTTGCTTGCGCTTTTGGGCGACAAGGTCAAGACCGAGCAAACCATCGAGGGCATGGAAGCCGAAGAGCACACGCACGGTTCGGCCGCCGAAG
This sequence comes from uncultured Eubacteriales bacterium, assembly GCA_900546385.1. Classification (GTDB taxonomy): domain Bacteria; phylum Bacillota; class Clostridia; order Oscillospirales; family CAG-382; genus UMGS882. The sequence goes on from URCT01000008.1 coordinate 30,876, forward strand.
AAACGAAAGAAGCCGATGAACACGTGTGGCTTTCGGTCAAAAACGCGGCATTTTTTACGAAACAGCTGACCGACCTTCTCTGCGAAGCGGATGCCTCCGAGGCAGAGCTTTTGCGGGAAGCCTCGAACACCTATACCGACGCGCTGACGGCACTGGATACGGCTTATGCCGAAGCCGTACAAAGCGCGCGGCTTAACGTTTTTGTCGTGTGCGACCGGTTCCCGTTCCGCTATTTGGCCGATGATTATGCGCTTGCCTATTATGCCGCTTTTCCGGGCTGTTCCGCCGAAACCGATGCCGGGTTTGACACGGTGATTTTTTTGGCGAACAAGATCGACGAGCTGCATCTTACGCACGTGGCTGTTACCGAAAGCGGCACCGGTGCCGTGGCTAAAGCGGTACTTGAAAACGCTGCCGAAAAAGACGTGGCGGTTGTGACACTCGATTCCCTGCAGGCGGTATCGGAGGCGGATATCGCGCACGGCAAGAGCTATCTTTCGGCGATGGAAGAAAATCTTACGGCACTCAAAGCCCTTCTTTCGTGAGCGGCTTTCGGAGGAGAAAAAATGACGATATTTTCCGCAAAAAATCTGACGCTCGGCTATGACGGAAAGGCCGTGGCGGAGAACTTAAATTTTTCCGTTGAAACGGGCGATTATCTGTGTATTATCGGCGAAAACGGCTCGGGCAAAAGCACGCTCATCAAAACGCTGTTAGGCCTTGCCAAGCCGCTTTCGGGCGAAATTGAGCGCAGTGAAGCCTTTTCGCCGCGGCGCATCGGCTATATGCCCCAACAAACGCCCTTGCAGCAGGATTTTCCGGCATCGGTGCGTGAAGTGGTCTTATCCGGCTGTTTGGGCGGCAAGGGTTTTTGGAGCTTTTACACTAAGGCTGACCGCAAAATGGCGGCGCAGATTATGGAGCGGCTTGGCATTTCCGACCTTGCCGACCGGTGTATCCGCGAGCTTTCGGGCGGCCAAAAGCAGCGCGTGTTTTTGGCGAGAGCCTTATGTGCCGCAAAGGATGTATTATTGGTGGATGAGCCTTGTGCCGGATTAGATGCAAGCGGTGCGGAAGAACTATATGCGCTTCTTGACGAGCTTCACCGGACGGACGGCATGACGATTCTTATGGTGACGCACGATTTGGAGGCGGCAAGGCATTATGCGGACAAGGTGCTGCATTTGGGCGGCAGCCGCTTTTTCCTTGCGCGTGACGAATATTGGGCGTTTTTGCAAAAGGAGCAAGATAAGCAAAACAAGCAAAACGAAACGGAGGGCAAAAACAATGGCTGAGCTTGCACGGTATTTTTCCTATCCGTTTGTGCGGTATGCGTTTGCCGTCGGCGTGATGGTGGCGTTATGTGCCGCGCTTATCGGCGTGGTATTGGTGTTGAAGCGGTTTTCATTTTTGGGCGACGGGCTTTCGCATTTTGCATTCGGTGTGATTGCGGCGGCATCGGTGGCTGGGCTTACCGACAATATGCTCGTGGTGCTGCCGGTGACAGTGCTTTGCGCGGTGCTGCTGTTACGTGCCGGGCAGAATGCCAAAATCAAGGGCGATGCGGCGGTGGCGATGATTTCGGTTTCGTCGCTTGCTATCGGCTATCTGTTGTTAAATCTGTTTTCGACCTCGGCAAACGTATCGGGCGACGTATGCGGAACGCTTTTCGGTTCGGCCGGTATGCTGACGCTCGGACGGCGGGATATGGTGCTCTGTGCGCTCATGACCGGTGTGACGCTTATGCTTTTTATTTTGTTTCACAACCGGATTTTCACGGTATCGTTTGATGAGAGCTTTTCGACGGCGACCGGCACGCGTGCGTCGCTTTTCAACACGGTAACGGCGGTGATGGCGGCGGTGGTGATCGTACTCGGCATGAAATTAGTCGGTTCGCTTCTCATCACGGCACTCATCGTTTTTCCGGCACTCGGTGCGATGCGGCTGTTCAAAAGCTTTCGCGCCGTGACGGTTTTTGCCGGTGTTTTTGCGGTGATGGCGGCGGTCGGCGGCTTTTTGCTGTCGCTTGTGCTTTCTGCGCCGGTTGGGGCGACCATGGCGGTGACGGATATGGTTTTATTCGGCATATGCGCGGCAGTGGGAAGAATGAAGAATTGAAAATTGAAAATGAGGGACGCGTCGGAACGGGCGGCTGTGGATGACACGAGCAAGCTGAACGCGAAATTATCATTTATAATAAGCAGAGTGCAGATTTTCGGTTTGCACTCTGTTTTTCTTAAATTTGCAAATAACGGTAGACAAACGAAACATTCTGTGCTATACTATCATAAATTCTTATGAGCATTTTTCGGAGGAAAGCCTATGAACCGACCGATAAGCGAGTATTTTACCATAGCCGCGGCGCTTTTTCGCGGCCTTTTTGCCCGTTTCAAACTCGATTCCTGCGGTGCGCTGTTACGTGTGGACAAAAAAGTGCGCATCATTCACCGCAACTGTGACATAAAACTCGGCCGCAAGGTCAATCTTCATGCCGGTGTGAAATTAAGCGGACTCGGCAACGCCGGAAAACGTTCGGAGCTGATTCTCGGCGACGGTGTCGCGGTAGGCGATCGGACGGAGATCCATGCCGGAAATTCCGTGAAAATCGGCGACGGCACGCTTATTGCGTGGGATTGCTGCATCATGGACCGCGATTACCACAAATTCGAATCCGAGACCGAGGTCACGCGGCCGGTGGTAATCGGAAAGCGTGTGTGGATTGGCTGCAATGTGCTTATTATGAAAGGCGTGACGGTGGGCGACGGTGCGGTCATCGCCGCCGGAAGCGTTGTGACAAAGGATGTACCGGCCGCATCTCTTGCCGGCGGAAATCCGGCGCGGATTCTCAAAGAAAACGTAACTTGGAGTGAATAAAAGCTTGTCCGAACCGAACACAAAAAAAGGCATGGCAGGCACGGTCAGCTATGTCATGATCATCATGATTTTATCCCGTTTGCTGTCGCTTGTCTCCACGCAGATTTATATGTCCTTTTTCGGCGTAGACAGCTTCCTCAACATCTACTCCTACGCCATCACCATTCCGAACACCATTTTCAACTGCTTCGGCACGGCGCTCGGCACGGTGTTTATTCCGATTTACGCCGGACATCTTGCCAAAGGCGAGGACAGAGAAGCGGCACGCTTTGCCAACAACATCATCACGATTTCGCTTGCCTTTACCGCCGTGCTTGTAGCCATCGGCATGGCGCTTTCGCCGCTTTTGCCGCGCTTTACGGCGTTCCGTGAGGGAGAGGCATATGCGTTTGCCGTGAAGGCACTCATGATTATGATGCCGGTCATGCTGTTTTATGGGCTGAACTATATTTTCCAAGGCATCTTACAATCGCGCGGCAAATACGGTTGGCCGGCGTTTGTGAGCGTGCCGAGCAGCCTTGTGGTTATTTTCTATGTTTTCACGCTCGGCGACACCTACGGCATTACGGGACTTCTTGTTGCAACGTTTTTCGGGCTGTCCTTACAGGCACTGATCTTGATTCCGCCGGCAATTGCGGCCGGTTTTCGATACAAGCCGTCGTTTGAACTAAAAAATCCGGATGTGATAAGTGCCGGAAAAATGACGCTGCCGGTGCTTTTCGGCGTGGCGGCGTATCAGCTGAATATGTTCTTCAACACCACCATGATTGCGCGGTTTGACGGCATGGTGACGCTTCTCAACTATGTGCAGAACATTGTTATTTATATGGTGCTTGCCTTCATCTATTCGGTGACGGCGGTGGTATATCCAAAGCTTACGGCAAGCTTTACGCGCGGTGATATGGCCGATTACAAGGCAACGCTTGCCGGCGTTCTCGAAAGCACAGCCGCGCTTCTTGTGCCGATCACGTTCGGGTTTATCACGGTGCGCCGGCCGCTGCTTGAGCTGATTGCCAATTACGGCAAAATCACACCGACCGACATCGACCGCGCCTGTATGCTTATCGTGATGTATTCCATCGGCATTTTAGGCGTTGGCTTGAAAGAGATTCTCGACCGTGCGTTTTATGCGGCCAAAAACACCATGCTTCCGGCTGTCAACGGCTTTATCATCATGGCGGTCAACGTGACGCTCAGCCTTGTTTTAACGCGTTTTATCGGCGCATACGGCATTCCGCTTGCCTATTCGACGGCATCGCTTGTCGGTCTTTGCGTGCTGCTTGCGCTGCTTCGCCGCAAAATCGGCGTCTTTGCCAAAGGCCTTGGCATGACGCTTGTCAAGTGCCTTGTTTCGGCACTTGTGATGGCAGGCGCGGTGCTTGCCGTAAATGCAGGGCTTGACGCGGTGCTTGTGTCGGATTCCGTGCTCACACGGCTTATCAAGCTGGCCGTTCCGGCGTGCGTCGGCGTGCTTGTATACGGCGTGATGGTGCTTGTGTTACGCGTGAACGCGGTAAAGCCGGTGCTTGCCAAGATAAAAACGCTTGTAAAGCGCGGCGCATAGCAAAAGGAGAAATCGAAAACGATGAAAAAAATCTTACGCGCCTTCGGGTACGTTTTATACTATTTTATCGCGCGGCATCTGCCATGTTCGGGACTGCCGTACAGCCTTGGAGCCAAGCACATCCGGCGGTTATGCGCCAAATGTATGCTTGACAAATGCGGCAAGAACGTGAATATCGAGCACGGCGCATTTCTTGCGTCCGGAAACGGCATCGAAATTGGGAATAATTCCGGCATCGGATTAAACTGTCGGGTGGCAGGGCCTCTTTCCATCGGCGACGACGTCATGATGGCACCGAATGTGACGATTGTGACCCAAAATCACGAAACGTGCGATCTTTCGCGTCCCATGCGCTTACAGACCGCGCCTAAGAAAAAAGTGACGATCGGAAACGATGTGTGGATCGGCACAAACGCCGTTATCATGCCGGGAATCACGGTCGGAAACGGTGTGATCATCGGCGCCGGTGCGGTGGTTACCAAAGATGTGCCGGATTACGCGGTGGTCGGCGGCATTCCGGCGAAGATCATCAAATTCCGGAACGCGTAACGCAACAAGAGAAAATGAGAGGGGATATACGTCCTTGCGTATCTTATATTTAATCAATTTTGCCGGGAAAGCCGGTACGGAAAAGTATATTTACAATTTGGTCAAGCGGTTTGACAAAACGGAAACCGAATGCTTTTTTGCCTTCAACGAAGGCGGCCTTTTATCCGAGCAGATGGACGACCTCGGCGTGCCGTGCTTTCAGGTGGAAATGAAAAGTCCGTTTGACATCAAAGCCGCCAAACGGCTTGCCGCCATCTGCAAGGCCAATAAGATCGATATCATTCATGCGCACTATCCGCGCGAGAACTATATCGCGATTTTGGCGCATTTGTTCTATCCGAAGGCAAAAGCCCTCTACACCTGCCATCTGACCTTAAAGACCAACGCCGCCTGGTGGGTTACCAACAAGCTCATGACGCCGCACAACGCAAAAATCATTGCCGTCTGCAACAATGCCAAAGAGCTTCTTGTGTCCAACGGCGTGAATCCGAAGAAGATCGATGTCATTTTCAACGGCATTCCGCAAACCGAGACGCAAGCCGACCCGAAAGCCATCCGCAAAGAATTTGAGCTTTCGGACGATACGTTCGTCATCTCGATTTTAGCGCGGTATCATATGTCCAAAGGCCTTGACTTTTTGGTGGACAGCATTGCCGCACTTGATAAAAAGATGAAGCGCGACTATGTGCTTCTCATTGCCGGCGACGGCGAATATTTCGAAGCCGTAAAAGAGCAGATTGCACGCTTAGGCTTGGAAAAGCACATCAAGCAGCTCGGCTTCCGCAGTGATACCGACAACATCCTTGCCGCGTCGGACGTGTATGTCAACTCCTCCAAATGCTACGAGGCGTTAAGCTTTGCCATCCTCGAAGCCATGGCACATTCGCTGCCGCTTGTGGTGACAGCCGCCGGAGGAAACGGAGATATCGTCAACGAAAAGACCGATTGCGGCTTTATCGTGCCGTATGGCGATACCGAAGCCTTTGCCGATGCACTGTATGCGTTAAGCGAGGACAAGGCGTTGTGCCGTCGGTTTGCCGAAAACGCCAAAAAGGCAACGCAGACCACCTTTGATTTGGAAAACGTTCTTCAAAAAACGCTTTCCGTGTATAAAAGCATTGCACCGGATACGAAAGACGTATAAATCTTCCATATCCGGGAAAAATAAACAAAAAAGACACTATCAGAAAAAGACAGGAGAACCATCATGTTAAAGAACGGAAAACTTTTCGGAAAAATCAATATCATCGACTTTCTTGCCGTATTGGCACTTATCGTCGTTATTGCGGCAGCTGCGGTATTTGTGCTTCGTCCCAAGGACGGCGGCGATACGCTTGTCATGAAATTCCGCATCGAAGAAGTAGACGGCTTTGTGGCGGAAAAAGTACACGTCGGCGATGAGCTGTACGACGACACCAATTTACAGGACATCGGCGTTGTAACCGATGTGGAACTTTCCGATTCCATTTCCTACGGTCAGGTCAACGACAGCGTTTACACTCTTACCTCCAAGGAAGGCTATTATTCCATGATCATCACCGGCGAGGTCAAGGGACGCAAAACCAAGCTCGGCGCGGAAATCGGCGGCAAGAAATACGGCGTCGGCCACTCGATGGTGCTTCGCGCAGGTGATGCGAAAATGTATCTGCGCGTGTACGATATCGCCTTAAAGGATGAGAACGGCGAAATCAAAACCGACGACAGCACCGACAATCTGGTGCCGGTCAACCTTACGTTTTATGCGGAAGAAACGCCGGCATTTGTTGCGGAAAACATCAAAGCCGGTGATACGGCCGTGGACGCGGCACGCCGCAGCACCGAGCTCGGCGTCATTGACACGATTGAAACCGGCGACGCGGTCGTGTTTGTCGAAACCGAGACCGGCCTTCTGGAATCGTCCAAGCCGGGCTATGCCAGCGTGACGTTTACGACGACGGTCGAAGCGGAAAAGGCGGACGGCGGCGTCAAGATCGGCGAGCGCGTTTACAGCGTCGGTGATGAGATCGATATGCGTGCCGGCTCTTCGCGTTTGACAGTGCTTGTGCGTTCGATTGACGCACAGTGAAAAAAGCAGACGGATTGCGGTGAAAAATATGATCCAAAGCAGTAAATTTTGCACCTTTGTGCGCTCTGCCGCAAAGGTGCTTGCGCAGGCGTTTCTCCAAAGCCGCCTGTATGCGATTCTTCTTGCGATTGTTAACTTTTTTGCCGATGCGTATGCCGCAAGCAAAACGCGCGTGATTCTCATCGGCAAGGGCGATATCGAACGCTTTGCGCCGGAGGCGGCACTTTACAAAGGCCTTGGCGGTTTTGTCGGCGGTTTCATCGGCTTTTTTGCCGGGATATGCCGGGTGCTTCGCACGGGTGCGGCGGACAGCGTGTTTGTCAAGCTGTTTCATGCGATATTCGGCTCATACCGCGAACGGTACCTGTATTTTGTATCGTTTGTGTGCGTATTCATTTTTGTGATTCCGCATAACTTTTGGTCAAACACGTTCGGACTGTTATTCGCCATGCTGTTGTTCGCGCTGTATATTGTGGCGGTGAGCGGCGAAAAATCACCGGCTCGGCCGGGAACGAATTTCAACGCTGTGTGGTTTTCCATGCTGTTATTCGGCGTGTCGCTTTTGGCAAGCTGCTTTATCAGCTATGACCGTGCAGACAGCGTGCGTGTGCTGTTGTTCTTTATCACGTCGTTCATGCTGTGCATGATTTTGTACGCGTCCTTGCGCGAAGCGAAGGATTTCAGCATTATCGGCGGCTTTATGTATGCGGCACTTATCCTCACGTCGCTTTTGGCGTTCTATCAGCGGCTAACAGGTGTCGAAGCCGATGCTTCGCTCACCGACCTTACGCTGAATCGAGGAATGCCGGGCCGTGTGTTCTCGACGCTCGGAAATCCGAACAACTATGCGGAATTTTTGGTGCTTTTCATGCCGTTTGCCTTTGCGTATGCGCTTTCGCACGAAAAAGGAACGGCAAAACGCCGTGCGCTTATCGGCGGCATGGTGCTGCCGCTCGGCGCGATTCTTCTTACGTATTCGCGTTCGGGTTGGATTGCCCTTGCCATTGCGGCGGCCATCTTTATCATGTTATACGACAAGCGGCTCATCCCGGTGTTTGCGATACTCGGCGTGTGCGCTTTGCCGTTTGTGCCGTCCACCATCTGGAACCGCATTTTGACCATTGGCAATTTACAGGATTCGTCCAGCTCGTACCGTGTGGACATTTGGACAGGCTGTTTGAAGATGTTAAAGGAATATTGGTTTACGGGCGTAGGCCTCGGAACGGGCGGCTTTGCGGCCATTTATCCGCGGTATGCCGTCGGTGAAAGCGGTGTGGCGCCGCACTCGCATATGCATTTCATGGAAATGTTGGTGGAACTCGGTGCGCTCGGCTTTCTTTCGTATATTTCGCTGACGTTTTGTCTGATCCGCCGGTCATTTGTATCGTCATCGCGCAAGGCAACTGCCGGTATCCGAAATTATGCGATTGCGTCTGCAGCTTCCATGACGGGCATTGTGCTTATCGGCTGCTTTGAATACTGTTGGTTCTATCCGCGCGTGATGTTTGCGTTTTTTGTGTGTGCCGGTATTGCCATGGCTGCGCACAGAGCCGCAAAGCGGCAGGAGTTGTTGCGATAGCAACAAGGATAATTCCGCCAAAGGCGGCGGAATAGCACGCAGA
>URCT01000009.1 GCA_900546385.1 uncultured Eubacteriales bacterium
GTTTTTTCCTTTACCGCCACAGCGTTTTGCGCGAATTTGCTGTCGGGCTTCCCGAAAAAAAGCTTATTTCCGTTTTGCTCTGAGCCGCAAGTCCCATCGGACGCGCGGCAGAGTTACAGCGCGTGCTGTGTTTTTTCCTTTACCGCCACAGCGTTTTGCGCGAATTTGCTGTCGGGCTTCCCGACTTAGACTACACCGTGAGCGAGCATGGCGTTGGCAACCTTTAAGAAACCGGCAATGTTCGCACCGGCAACCAGATTGTCTTTCATGCCATATTCTTCAGCCGCCTTGGCCGCATTGTGGTAAATGCCAACCATGATGTTCTTAAGCTTTGCATCCACTTCTTCAAACGTCCACGAATAGCGCATGGAGTTCTGGCTCATTTCAAGCGCACTGGTCGCAACACCGCCGGCATTGGCTGCCTTGGCCGGGCCAAACAGAACGCCGTTCTTCTGGAACACTTCAATAGCCTCCGGCGTGGACGGCATATTCGCACCTTCCGCAACCGCCTTGACACCGTTTGCTACAAGTGCCTTGGCACTCTCTTCGTTAATCTCGTTCTGCGTTGCACACGGAAGCGCAATGTCGCACTTGATGGTCCAAATGCCGCTGCAGCCTTCATGATACTCGGCTTCCGGATGGTAGTTCAAGTATTCCTTGATTCTCTTGCGTTCGACTTCCTTGATCTGCTTGATGGCAGCAAGGTCAACACCGTTCTTATCGTAAATATAACCGTTGGAATCGGACATAGCCACAACCTTCGCACCGAGTGCGGTCGCCTTTTGGTTGGCATAGATTGCCACGTTGCCCGAACCGGAGATAACGACGGTCTTGCCCTTGAAGGAATCGCCCTTGTCGTTCAACATCTCTTCGGTGAAGTAGCAGAGGCCGTAACCGGTCGCTTCGGTACGTGCAAGGCTGCCGCCGTAGGGAATGCCCTTGCCGGTGAGAACGCCGGTGAATTCGTTGCGCAGTCTCTTATACTGGCCGAACATATAGCCGATTTCACGTCCGCCGACACCGATGTCACCGGCCGGAACGTCGGTATCCGCACCAATGTGCTTGGAAAGCTCGGTCATGAAGCTCTGGCAGAAGCGCATAACTTCCATATCGCTCTTGCCCTTCGGGTCGAAATCGCTTCCGCCCTTGCCGCCGCCGATCGGAAGACCGGTCAGCGAGTTCTTGAAGATCTGCTCAAAGCCCAAGAACTTGATGATGCCCTCGTATACCGACGGATGGAAGCGGAGTCCTCCCTTGTACGGGCCAATGGCACTGTTAAACTGAATACGGAAACCGCGGTTGACATGGACTTCACCCTTGTCGTCTACCCACGGCACACGGAACTTGATGATGCGTTCCGGCTCGACTAGGCTTTCGAGTACGCCCATTTTGACGTATTCCGGATGCTTTTCGATGACCGGCTCAAGGCTTTCAAGCACTTCTTTTACGGCCTGATGAAATTCCGGTTCACCGGCATTGCGCGCCACGACGCGATCCATAAGGTCTTTTAAGTACGGATTCTTAAAATTCATTGTTTTGACCTCCAAAATGTATTGCAACAATCTTCCGTAAATGTTCGAAAAACCATGCTTACAGTAAGATTCCTGTTTGAGGAAATTATAGCACACTGCAAGGGCATCTGTCAAGAAAATTTAGAATATTTTTTTGTAAAACTTGCATATTTTTACAAAAAAGAAGAAAAACGACCGTATTTTACATGAATTTTGAATTCGGCACACCAAAAATATTCATTTGCATGGATTTCATAGGGTGCCAAACGCATAAAAAACCGGATGCCTTTTGAGACATCCGGCTTTTGCGTTTACACGTTTTCCGTATCGGTTTCTTCGGCCGGTGCTTCCGGCTTTTCGGCTTCGATTTCCTTTAACAGCTCCGAAATGCGCGCGCCATGCTCCGCGCCGGTATCCTTCACGAACGTAAGCTCGGGCGTGTTGCGTAAGGACAAGCGGTTCGCTAACTCTCTGCGGATATACCCGATGGCGGAATATAAGCCCGTTTTGACGTCTTTATCGTTGCCGCCGAGATTGCTGTAATACACCTTGCAGAATTTCAGGTCCGGCGTGGTTTCGGTTTTGGTCACGCTGACAAAGCCGCTTGACACACGCGGGTCTTTGACGTTACGCAAGATGCTTGTCAGCTCTCTTGCAATATCCTCATTGACGCGGTTAATATGATAATGCGGTCTTTTTTGCATAGACAGAATCCTTTCTGTGAGCGGAGGTTTTCATAAAAACACCCATATAGGCCGCGCGGCAGAAAGTTTTGCAAAAAACCTCTGCCGACCGACCGTTTCAACCAAAGCGGTTTTCCCGCTTCTCTTATAATTCTCTCTTGACTTCTTCCATAATATACGCTTCGAGAATATCTTCTTCCTTGATGTCGTTAAAGCGTTCAAGCGCGATACCGCACTCATAGCCCTGTGCTACTTCTTTGGCGTCGTCCTTAAAGCGTTTGAGGGAGCTGATTTTATCCTCGAAAATCACGATACCGTCACGCACAACACGGATCTGCGAATTGCGCGTGATCTTGCCGTCCTGGACATAGGAACCGGCGACAAAGCCGATGCCCGGCACGTGAATGGTCTTTCTGACCTGTGCATGGCCGAGAACGACCTCTTTATACTCGGGTGCAAGCATACCGTTGATAGCGGCGGTGATTTCTTCGATGCACTCGTAAATGACGCGGTAGGTGCGGATATCGACATTCTGACGTTCGGCCGAATCGAGTGCGCCCTTATCGGGACGGACGTTGAAGCCGACGATGATGGCGTTGGAGGCGGAGGCGAGCATAACGTCGCTTTCGGTGATACCGCCGACAGCCGAATGGATGACCTTGACCTTGACTTCTTCGTTAGACAGCTTTTCGAGCGAAGCTTTGACGGCTTCGGCAGAGCCTTGGACATCCGCCTTGACGATGATGGCAAGCTCTTTGACGCCTTCGCTCAACTGATCGAACAGCGTATCGAGCGAAACCTTGGCATTGGCCTTGAATTCCTCTTCCTTAGCCTCGTTTTTGCGCTTATCGACGAGTTCCTTCGCCATGCGTTCATTAGCCACGACGCGGAATTCTTCACCGGCATCGGCGGCTTCGGAAAGACCCGTGATTTCCACCGGCGTGGAAGGTCCGGCTTCCTTGACGGTTTTACCGGTGTAATCGCACATGGCGCGCACACGGCCGATGGCAGTTCCGGCAATGACCATATCGCCGCGGTGTAATGTGCCGGCTTGGACAAGGACGGTAGCGACCGGGCCGCGTCCCTTATCGAGCTTGGCTTCGATCACGACGCCCTTGGCGGCGCATTTATAGTTGGCTTTGAGATCCTTCATGTCGGCCACGAGAAGCACCATTTCGAGAAGCTCCTCGATGCCCTGATGTTTGAGTGCGGAAACCGGTACGCAGATGGTATCGCCGCCCCATTCTTCGGGAATCAGGTCGTAGTTGGTAAGGTTCTGTTTGACGGCTTCGATATTGGCACCGGGTTTATCGATCTTATTGATGGCAACGATGATGGAAACACCGGCAGCCTTGGCGTGGTTAATGGCTTCGACTGTCTGCGGCATGATACCGTCGTCGGCCGCCACCACGAGAATTGCGATATCAGTGGCCATGGCACCTCTGGCACGCATGGCGGTGAAGGCTTCGTGGCCAGGCGTATCTAAGAACGTGATATCGCGGTCGTTGATGCGCACTTTATACGCACCGATGTGCTGGGTGATACCACCGGCTTCTCCGGCGGTGACGTTGGTATGCTTAATGGCATCGAGCAGCGAAGTCTTGCCGTGGTCAACGTGACCCATGACCACAACAACCGGGCTTCTGGGCTCAAGGTTTTCCTCGGATTTGGCTTCTTCTTCGGCAAACAGCTTTTCTTCGATGGACACCACAACTTCGTGTTCGGCGGCTATGCCGAGTTCATCGGCAAGCAGGTACGCCGTATCGAAATCGACCACTTTGTTGGCACCGACCTGATCCATGCCGAGTCCCATGCCGAGAAGCTTTTTGATGACTTCGCCGGTGGTGATTTTTAATTTTGCGGCAAGGTCGCTGATCATGATGGTATCCGGCAGCGTGATCGGGCCGGTAAACTTTTTGACCGGTTCGGCAGGCGTTGTCGGTGCGCCGCGGCGTTTGCCCTTTTTGCCTTTGCCGTTCGGTGCGGCATATGTCACATCGCGTGCGGCCGCTTCGTTGCGGGCAATGCGTCCGCCGACGCCCTTTTGGATGCCGCCGGCGTTCTTCTTTTTCGCCGGCTTGGCACTCTTTTCGCCATCCACCATTTCGGCAAGGTTATCGAGCTTTTCATCGTATTTGGAGAGGTCGACCTCGCTGGTGCGGATATCGACCACGCGTACAACACCGTCGCTGTCAGCGGCAGGTGCGACGCCTTCCTTGCGTTCACCGGCATAGCGGCTCTTGATACGGCCGTCTTTGTCGAACACCGGCTTTAAGGAGGGCTGGCGGACGGATTGGGAATCCTCATCGCGGTCGCGCATTCCCTGTCCGGGTGCCGGTTTGGAGAAACGCGGTTTGGAGGGCTTTTGCTGGGTGGCGGTCGGTTCGCTGACAAAGCCATCCTTGGTGAACTTGACGTTGGTATACTTATCAAAGCGCTCGTTTTTATCGTAGCGCGGATACTGCTCCATCTTTTCGGGACGGATGCCTTCCTGCTTCAAGAGCTGTGCGCCCTCGCGCTGGATTTTATTGATCTGCCGTTCGATCTGACGGTCGGTCATCTGACCGCCGGCATTCTGATTCTGACCGTAGGGACGCGCGCCGTTCTGACCGGGCGTATAGGGCTTTCTCTGCGGATCATACGGGCGTTTTTCGAACGAACGGTTCTGACCGTTTGCGCCGGTTTGGCCGTTCGGACCGGTTCGGCGGTCGCCGAAGCGATCGGGACGGTTATAGCCGTTTTGGCCGTTTTGTCCGTTCTGTGTATAGCCGTTCGGGCGGTCGTTGCGGCGGAAGCCGTTGTCGCGGTTGTCACGGTTGTCACGACCGGTCGGACGGTTTTCCTGCGGACGGGCATCCCGCGTATCGCGGTGCTCGGTATGCAGCGTGTTCGCGCGTTCAGCCGGTTTTGCGGCAGTCGGCTCGACAGCCGGTTTGGCTTCCGGTTTCGCTGCGGCCGGAGCTTCCGGCTTGGTTTCCGGCTTTGCTTCGGCTTTGGGTGCAGCCTTTTCCTCGGGCTTTGCCTCGGATTTTGCTTCGGGCTTGCTTTCCGGCTTTGCTTCCGGTGCTTTTGCAGCCTCGGTTTTTTCGGGCTTTTCGGGCTTTCCGGGCGTTTCTGCTTTTGCGGCACTCTCTGCCGGAGCGGCTTCGGTCTTCGGCATCGGCTTAGGCGTTGCAAGATACGACGCGATATCCGAGACCTCGCTTTTGGCGATATAGTGGTTAAGCACCAAATTGATTTCCGTGTTTTCCATCACGGAGGAGGAGCTTTTTCCGTCAAAGCCCTTATCTTTGAGAAGCTCTACGATCTCTTTGGTCTTTTTATCGAGATCCTTCGCCATGTTGTTTACTTTATACTTCTGTACTGCTGCCATATCAACAGGTCACCTCCGTGTTGGTTGTGTGTATTTCTATACCGGTGTTTTCGACGATTTTTCCGAAGTTCTTATCGGTAAGCAGAACCGCGGCCGTATCGGATTTTTTTCCGGCCGTATGAGCAAGCGCCGCTTTGGGAAAGCCGCCAAGGACATACGGGATACGGTGGAATTCGGCTGTTCCGACGAGCCGTTTTCGAGTGTTGTCCGAAATATCGTTCGCGACGATGAGAAGCTCACCCTTATCGGCACGCATTTTTTCGACGCACAGGGTCGTTCCGACCACGCACGCACGAGCACGCACGGCAAGGCCGACGGCACCTAAAATGCGGGCGGAAACGTCTGCATCTGTTTGTGTTCCTGTCACGATTCCACCTCCGTCGGATCTCCGCTTTCGACAAGCTCCTTCAAGCTTTGTTCGAGAGATGCATACACGTCTTCGGGAATGGCGGTTTCAAGGCTTCTTTCAAAGCGTTTCGCTTTTTTGGCCTTTTCCAAGCAACCGAGCTTCGGGCAGATATAAACGCCCCGTCCGGAAAGCTTGCCCTTCACGTCGATGAGGATTTCGCCTTCCGGCGTGCGGACAACGCGCAAAAGCTCTTTCTTCGGCTTTTTCTCACCGCACCCCATACATTTTCGTTCCGGGACTTTCTTTGTTTTTTGTTGTGGCATGAACGAACGGCGGAAAATCCGCCAAACCTCCTGTAAAAATACACGTTATCCTTGTGGTCAAGCCGACACGCGGCCGCCTTTATTCGGCATCGGTCGTTTCAGCTTCTTCGGTCTTTTCAGCGTCTGCACCCTCATCGGTCTCCATAGCGGATTTGAGTGCCTGGGCAAGATTTTCGCCGAACGAGCCGGAGGCCTTGGTTCTGCCTTCGATGATGTCGTTGAAAGCAGCGGCACGGGCAGCCGTAACGCTCTTGATATCGATTTTGTTGTAGCCGGTGAGGCGTGCGGCAAGACGGGCATTCTGGCCTTCCTTGCCGATGGCAAGCGAAAGCTGGTCGTCTTCGACAAGCACGCTGCAGGAGCGGTCGCCGGTTTCGGTCACCGAAACGACGGTTGCCGGTGCAAGAGCGGCGCGGATAAATTCTTCGGGAACATCGCTGTACTTGATGATATCGATTTTTTCGCCGCCGAGCTCATGCGTGATGCTGTTTTTGCGGATGCCCTTAGCACCGATGCACGCGCCGATCGGATCGACGTTCGGGTCACGCGAATACACGGCAATTTTGGTACGGGAACCGGCTTCGCGCGCAATCGACTTGATGATGACGGTACCGTCTTGAATTTCCGGCACTTCGAGTTCGAAAAGGCGTTTAACAAGACCCGGATGCTTTCTGGAAAGCACGATGGTCGGACCTTTGGTCTCGCGCTTGACGATGGTGACATAAACCTTGATTTTCTGTCCCTCGATGTAATGCTCGCCCGGGATCTGTTCGTTTTTGAAGAGCGTCACTTCGTTTTTGCCGAGTTCGAGAACCGCATTGCCGGTCACCGGGTCGATACGGGAAACGATGGCGGTAACGATTTCCTCTTTCTTGTTCTCATACTCGCGCACCATGCGGTCGCGTTCAGCCTCGCGGATACCCTGGATAATAACCTGCTTTGCGGTCTGTGCCGAAATGCGGCCGAAGTTCTTCGGCTTGATCTCGATTTCGACGATATCGCCGATGTTATAGGTCTTTTTGATTTTGCGCGCTTCTTCGAGCGTGATTTCGGTCTTATCGTTAAAGCGATGCTTGCGGCGGATAATGGCAGGCTTTGCGCCGCTGTCATCGTCGTCAAACACATCGCCGTAGGGCGTGGTATCGTCGATTTCGATCAAACGGTCGGTGCGTTCGTCGAAATCGTCGAAGTTATATTCGGCCGTTAACGGGATGTCCTCCTCCAAATCCGGATCGACCACCGTTAACTGCTTGAACACGCGCACATTCTGCTTGACCGGGTCAAGCTCGATGCGCACGTTGGAATAGCCGTTATCTCTCTTAAAGCCACTGAGCAAGGCCGCTTCGACCTTTTCGAGCATATATTCCTTCGGGATTCCCTTTTCTTTTTCCAGCAGATCCAACGCTTTGAAAAATTCTGCGTTCATTGCCCTTCATTCCTCCAAATATCGTTCGTCATTTTTGTTATCCGTGCTTAAAAATCGCACACCGTGCGAATGCTCGCGGCATCTTTCCGTGCGAGCGTGATATTGTTTTCGCCGTTTGCAAGCGTGATTTCATCGGTTTCCTCGTTGAAATCCGCAAGCGTCCCGTGCAGCGTTTTGGTGCCGTCAAGTGCTTTGAAAAGCTTTACGGTCACTTCGGTGCCGAGAAACGCGCGGATGTGTGCCGGTGTTTTGAGTTTCCGCTCCAAGCCGGGCGATGAAATTTCCAAGTAATAGCTTCCCTCGATCGGGTCGGCCGCGTCGATGATCGGCTCGACCGCGTCATTGACCATTTCGCAATCGATGAGCGACACGCCTTCGGGACGGTCAATGTAGATCACCAAATTGTGATCCGGGCCTTCTTTGACGAATTCCACATCCCAAAGCGACACGCCGCATTCTTCGACGGCATCCTTTACAAGCTCCGCCACACGCACGGCGATTCCGCTTTTCTTTTTTTCAGCCATAAAGATCCTTTCACGGCCGACCGTCTTTGCGTTCTTTATCAAAGCAAGCCGGTTCGTCCTTCAACAGGAAGGAGCGGTTTTGTCAACCGCTCCTTACATCCGTATTCTTCGTGTTTATTATAGCACACCTTTTCAGAAAAATCAATAGTTTTTTTACAAAAAAGCGGCCAAATCCGAATATCGGTATTTTACACAAAAAACGCGCCCGTTTTGGTGATTCGTTATTCCAGAATATAGACCCACATATTCCGTCTGCCGAACTGAATGCATTCGTCATACGACATAAAGGCAAGATCCACGATATCGCCTTTGATGGCTCCGCCCGTATCCTCGGCAACACCCACGCCGTATTCCACCGAATCCGAGGTGATAAACATTTTCGTGTGTAACGGAATCACCTTCGGGTCAACCGCCACAATGCCTTTGGCAAGCGTTGCGCCGGTGGCGGTCGTCATGGTGGTAAGGCCGGGCACATAGGTGTAGGCCGTCGCCTCCATGTACTTCTTGTAGCTATACGCATACGTCGTGCCGTCGGATGCCGTGACCGTGCCGCCGACGCCGTATTCGGCTGTTCCGTTGACACAGGGAATCACCACTTCTTCGCCGATGACTTCGCGCTCGACCGTAACGCCGTCCACGCACTTTTCGATATACGTGACCTTTTTGAGGCCGGCAACGCCTTCGGTGAGAATCTTCATCTCGCCTTTCGGGATGGTATCGACCTCGACGAGGTCATAGCCGCAGGGCATCGGTTCCTCCACGGTGTACTCATTGTAAGCGACCGTGGACACATCGATCATCATGTTGTCGTACAAAATCGTGTCGGACGCAACATTGAGCGAATCGATTTCAGTTAAGGTGACGCCTGCATAGGCAAGAAAATCCGTGCATTCCACGGGAAAATAGGTGTAGTCATACGCGTTGCCGTTCATCACGAGCGTAACATCCACGGGCCCTTCACCGAGATCCGTCAAAAACGTTTCTGTTTCGGCCTCTTCGGCGGTTTGATTTCCGTAGATTTCAGAAAAAGCGTACGTCGGGACGGCAAGGACGGCAGCAACAGCCAAAAGCATCAGAAAAACGACGATTGTTTTTCGCGCTGTCGTTAACTTTTCATTCACAACCATACTATGCTCCTTTTCGGAAATTTGGCAAAAAAACGACTTCCGTAATTTTGCAATCGTGTATATTAGCACACTTCACACGATTTGTCAAGCCTTTTTTGGGAATTTTGTCGGTTTTCTGCCGATTTTCAGGAAAACGTCAGATATTTTTCCTGTTTTTTACAGTATATGCCCGATTTTCAAAAAATATTCCCGTAAGCTTTCACTTGCATAATTTAGTTGACATAAACCCGAGCGTTAAAAAAGAGTTTACATTTCGTCCGACGGAAAAGCAGCGGCATTTCGCTCGTAGATTTTGACCGTTTTCAACAAAATTTGAACGTATATTTTGTTTATTTCGCCGGTTGTTTATCTTCGTTACCGATGGGAAATTCCGTAGGCAACAAAGGCAGCAAAAAGAACCTGCAATATCAAAATGAGCGGCAGACCGGCCATGAATTTCACGTGCTTGGTCTTATGCCGGATAAGGAGCATAGTCAAAAGCATGGCCGCCGAACCGCCGAAAGCGGCGACGCACAAAAGCGCGTTTTCCGAAATGCGCCACCGGCCTTTTCGGGCGGCACGCTTATCGTAAAGTGTAAGAATTACCGCCAAAAATGAGACGGCCGCAAGATAGTAACAGAGGATTTTTAACACGTTTTTTCTCCTTTTTTCGGTATACCGGTATAAGAAAATCCGAAGGTCTTTTCGAAAAAAATCAGACGCTTCGACCGGCTTGCACGCACGTGATCTGGCGTCTGATTCTCAGTTTTCTTCCTTTATATTATATATAAGCAAAACATACGAAGTTATTCGAACACGTTTTCTTCAGAAACCTCCGACGGTGTCGACTTCTTTTTGGACTTTTTAGTCTTTTTCGATTTTTGGCTCTTTTTCGATTTTCTGTTCTTGTGTTTTTTGCACACGACCGCAACGATCACCACAAGCACAAGCAAGGCTGCAAGTCCGACAAGCAGATTCAACAGCTGATAATCGGTCGTTTTCACCAAGGCAAAGGTCACGCTTTCGCCAGCGGCATCGAACACAAGATAGCTGCCGTCTTTGGACGAATCGACAAGCTCCCATTTTGTGCCGTCCGACACATACACAGCGGTTTTGGAGAAGTCTTCGGGCTTTGCAATGTGTACGCGGTAAGCGTCCGTTCCGCATGAGGTGCCGCCGATCGTTACCGTATAGGCATAAAACGCGCTGTCCGGAAGGCCTGCGGTGCTGCCGCCAAAAGATGCGATTTCGGCGTGTGCGGTCTGGTTGAAGCTGCCGTCCAAAAGAGTTGCCGGAAGTGTTCCGTCGCCGCTCACCGCAAGCGCCGTCACATACGGGAGATACTCGGCTTCGATGGTTCTGCCATAGGTCAGGGCTTCGCCGTCGTACTGCCAATGCCCTTCATAGCCGCTCTTATCCGGCACGGGCGGGATCTTATCGGCCGGAATCGGTTCGCCATACGGATAGGTGACGCGCGCGATAACCGTATCCTCCGCCTTGAAAACGGCGGTTTCGGTCGTCATGACGGTCGAAAGGTTGGTTTCGCTTTCCAGCGCCTCATAGCTCATCGGTTCGGCTTTTCCGGCATAGCTCACGCCGTCCCAGCCGGCAAGCTCGCGGCTGACAAAGCGGTTGGACACGATATCGCCGTCCGCATCGCCCACGACCGCGCCGACAAACTGTTCGCCTTTATCCACAGCCGGAACGCTGATGCATTTTTTCACGTCATGTGCCATACCGGCAATGCCGCCGACATAGCGTCTGCCGGAAAGCGTTGCTTTGGCGCGGCACGCAAGGATGGAGGTATAGCTGATACCGGCAATGCCGCCGACGTAATCGCCGCTTGTGCTTGTGACATTGCCGTAGCCGTTACAGGAGATGACGGTACCGAGATCCATGCGTCCGACAATGCTGCCGGCCGCGTTTTTCTTAGCGGTGATATCACCGCGGTTTTCGCAGTCGCGTAACACGGTTCTGGTGCGGAACACAAAGTCGGTGGAACGCGTGCCGTATTTTTGCAGATCGTCCTCCGGGTCGAAATCGCGCTCGATGGCCATGGCTCCGGCGATACCGCCGATGTTGACATCGCCTTCGATGGTGCCGTAGTTGGTGCATTTCGACACTTTGCCGGTGGCATTTGAGTTTTCGGTATCCGACTCCGAAATATCCTCATATACATCGTCCGCCGTTTTATCGGCTGCTGCGTCGTCATTCGCTTTGCGGAAAAGGGTAATAATATCGCTGAATTTTCCGTTGATTCTCTTCAGATCGGACACCAAAACGTCCGAAGAATCGGTCACGAGGTTGTTCAACGAGGACAGCGTATTCTGCATTTCGGTCACGGTTTGATTCAACGAATCGGAGGTGCTTGTGACCTTATCGCCGATTTTTGAGAAGGAGAGCTCCGGCATGGCTGAAAGCTCATCGGCCGTATTTTTCAAGCGGTCGGAGGCTTTGGAAAACCAGTCGAATGCCCCCTTGAACTCCTCGGTCACGCTTTGCATTTCTTCGGCGGCGTCGGTAATAGCCCCGCCGGCATTTTTCAAGTCGCCGCAAAAGGCAATCATGCTGTCGAGAGAGGCATTGATATCGTCGGACGTTCCGGCAAGCGTGTTAAACGCGCGAGAGGTCGTCGTTAAAGCGGTGCTGAGCAATTTCGGGTCCAATTCGCCGGTAATCACGCTGACACCGTCTAAAATCATCGTTAGGGCGTCATTGGCTTTGCTGACGTTTTGCGCGATGTTTTTGAATTCTCTCTTAAACGCTTTGAAATCGTCCGTGGCGGAAGAAATATCCATATTCAGCGCTTCTTCAGCCGTCAAACCGGACAAATCCGGCACTTCGATCAAATCGGCGATTTTGGTGATGGAGGCATCGATTTTGGTCAGTGCTTTGGAAAGAGCTTTGAGAGCTGTTGTGATGTCGTCCAAGGCTTCGCCGGTTTTCGAGGTATCGCCAAGTGCGGAATTCAGATTGTTCATGGCGTTTGAAAGGTCGGTCAAGGCACTTTGCGCTTCCGTCGATACGCTCTTTAAGCTATCCAAGGCATTTTCCAATTCGGTGGAATCCGAAAGGATGCGCACGGCTTCTTCGGAATTCACAAGCGCATTGTCCAAATAATCGCACGCGCGCGACAGCTTGTTCAAGCCGACCTGCAAATCCGTCACCATCGGCGAAATGTTATCGATAACAAAGGACACGCGATCCATGGCTTCGTTGATGGTATCGATGCTCTCGTCGCCCCAGCCACTGACCGTGTCGATAAGCTCCTTGGTATCGTCCTTAGCACCGGTAAGGCTGTCGCCCAGTGCATTCAAATGGTTGGAAATATCGGTTGGAAGGTCGGTGTTGTGGTCGAGCATATCGCCGAGTAAGCCCTGCAGATTATCAAACTCGTCGAAAATATCGTTTAAGATGCTCTGGTTATAGGTCAAAGCCACATACGGTTCAGCCTGACCGACAATTCCGGCGATATCCTTGCGGCCGCAGACGCTGCCGTAGTTGTTGCAGCCGGTCATAAAGCCGCTCTGTCTGCCGGCGATGCCGCCGACGTTATAGCCGGTATGCGCATAGCCGACCGTGCCGCGGTTGTTGCACGAACGGATAATGCCTGACGAATACCCGACAATGCCGCCGGTATCGGTGCAGGTGATATTGGTATCGGCATCGGTGATGTTGCGGATATCAAAATCGCTGACATCGAGCGTCACATCCACCTCGACGGTGTTGACGCGCGCATGGTTGGTGCTTTCGGTGATCGTTCCGAGGTTTTCACCGCAGATACCGCCGGTGCGGTATTCGCCGGTGACCGTGCCCCAGGCGGCGCAGTTTTCGATCTGACCGGTCGATTGGTTGATGCCGACAATGCCGCCGACATCGCTTTTGCCTTCGATCTTTCCGTTAAAGCGGCAACCAAGCAGTGTGCCGCGGTTATCGGCGGCAATACCGCCGACGGTGGCTTTGGTGCCTTGCGGGCAGATAACGCCGCGCACGGTGAGATTTTTTACGACCGCGCCTTGCGCCACATAGCGGAAAAAGCCGCGTGTGGAGCCGCCGGCCGCCAGCGACACGCCGTCGATGACGTGGTCGCCGCCGTCGAACTCACCGGCAAAATACGGGATGCCGGAAAAATCGGTGGCGTGCAGGGTGATATTTTGTGTCAAAAAGACTTTCAAGCCTTTGGAATAGCTGTCGAGCGAGCAGTTCTGAACAAAGGCAAGCAATTCTTCTTCCGTGCCGATGAGAAGTGCGCCGTCCGGATAGGTTTGTGCGTCTGCGTCAGAGGACGGCACGGCGAAGACCGGGAATGCACCGAGTATCAGTAAAACCGAGAGCATAACCGGCAGTGTACGGCGTAACAGCTGCTGCAATTTATTTGTTAGGCGTTTCATCGTTGGTTTTCTCCTTTCCGTCGGCGTCGGGTTTGACATCGGATGGATCTTCCGGCCCGAGCAGTGCCTGCGGTGATTCAGCTTCCTCCGTTTGACGGATGTTGCCGGCCTCCACAATGGCATTCACGTCGCCGCGGATCACGCCGGTGATATTCGCGTCTACAAAGCCGGAAACGCGTCCGCGCACACGGCCGCTCACAAACACCGTACCGGTCGTGCTCTTGGTGACCTCCGGAAGCGGAAGCGAGAATTTGGTTTTTTCAATGATGATATCGCCGAGCAACAGAATCTGCGGCAGAACACCCATGACCAAGAACATGGAGATGACCGTTCCGCGGCCGAGGTTAGAGCCGATACCGGCGATGACGGCGTTGGTAGACAGCTTGGCAATCAAGATACCGGCTGCGGCAAGGATCGTGCCTGAGGTCACAATGGTCGGGAACGCAAGATTGAGGGCTTCCACAATGGCTTTTCGCGGCGGCAGGGAGTTTTTCAACTCCATGTAGCGGCTGGAAATGACGATGGCGTAGTCGATGTTGGCGCCCATTTGGATGGAGCTGACGATGAGGTAGCCCAAGAAATAGATCGGGCTGGACGTGACTGTCGGGAACGAGAAGTTGATCCAAATACTGCCTTGAATGACGGCAATCAACAGAACCGGCAGTCCCACCGACTGGAAGGTGAACAACAGCACAATGATGACAAAGACAGCCGAAAGAATGCTGATCATGATGTTATCGTTCACGAAGGAAGCGGACAGGTCATAATCGTTTTCCGCGTCTCCGGCGATGATAACGCTGTCGGCCGGATAGTATTTTTCGGCAATGCTGTGGATGGTTCTTAGGAACGCGAAGGTCTCCTCGCCTTCCTCGGGCAACGTCAAATAAATAAGCATACGCGTGTAGGTGTCGCTCTGCAATTGCGCTTTGGCGTCGAGCAGCTTGTCGTACAGCGTATCGAGGTTGTCGTTCAGCTCGTCGTCATCAAGCGTGATAATGCCTTTATTCTTTTGTTCGCAGATAAAAAGGAACATATCGATGAGCGGCACGCTGTAAGTATTGATTCCGCTGGCAAGCTTGCCGTAGTTTTCGTCGTCCACCGCATAGGCGGCATAGACGGCGCACACAAGCTCGTAATCGATATCCGTCATTTCGGAGAACTCGCGCGGCGTGAGCTTATCGGTAAGCAGATAGCCGTCCATGGCCTCGGTATTGGCAAGGCCGAGCGTATGATCCACCTCGTCGCGCTTTTCAAGCTCCTGCAAAATGCTCTTTTCGGCATCGTAGTTGCCGGAAGGAACGATGAGTGCTAACAGGTTTTGCTTTCCAAAGGTATCTTCAATCTTTTCCTCGGCGATCTGCGTTTCGTTTTTGCGTTCGGTATCAACAAGTGTAAAGCCATAGACATACGGGCAGTTATTCGAAAGGAAAAACGCGCCGACAATCACAAGCACAAACACCGGCGGCACGATGTAGCGTGTGAACACGACCACTTTGCCCCATTTATCGATTTTCGGCACAAAGCTTTTGTGTGCTGATTTTTCGATCAGATTCGAAAACAGCATCAAAAGGCCCGGCATCAGGGTAAATACCGTGATAAGGCTTAAAAGAATGGCTTTAACAAGCACCATACCCATGTCAAAGCCCAGACGGAACTGCATAAACATCATCGCCACAAGGCCGGAAATGGTGGTAAGGCTGCTGGCGGAAATCTCGGGAATGGCTTGGCTGAGGGCGGAAATGGCTGCCTCGCGCGTCGGCTTGGTGGCCTTTTCTTCGGTAAAGCGGTGCAGAAGGATGATGGCATAGTCGATGGCAAGTGCCAGCTGCAGCACCACGGTAACCGAATTGGAGACAAACGAGATTTCATCAAAGAAGAAATTCGTTCCTTTATTTAATAAGGCCGCCGTGCCGAAGGTCATGATTAATACCGGGATCTCGGCATAGGTTCGAGAGGTGAACAACAGTACAAGCACAATGATGACGGCCGCAATGAGCAAGATTAAGTTCATTTCCTCGGCAAGCGTTTCCGAATCCGAGCTGCCGACCGTGCTTTTGACATATGTATCATAGTCCGCAAGCTGTTCCTTGACGGCGTTCATCGCGTCGATAGCAAGCGCTTCGTCCTCCTCGGCGTGGAACGTGATGTCGAACAAAGCGGACGTATTCTTAAAATGCTCATCGGTTTCGTCAAACGTCACTTCGCTGACGCCTTCGATTCCTTCTAACTGCTCTTGAAGCTCCAGTGCCTTGTCATAGGTGATGTTGGACACCATGACCCGTGCCGTGCCGAAGGTGGTGAACTCTTCGTCCATAATGGTAAGGCCGCGTCTGGTTTCGGTTTCGGGCGGCAGATACTCGGTGATATCGTTGCAGACCTTCACCCATGAACTGGAAAACAGGCTGAAAATCAGAGCGCCGATATACAGAAAAAAGATCAGATTCCGCCGGTCTACCACCACCGTTGCAATCTTTTCAAAGAACGATGGCTTGGGCGCGGTGTTCGGGTCTTTCATAGCATATCTCTCCTTTTCTTACAATATCGATATTTTTTATCCTATATATTATAATACAACGCGCGGCGCGTTGCAATGAACATTTTTTGAATATTGTCATATTCCCTTACAGTTTTTCAAAATTGATAAAAACCGCACGTGAAACCGCAAAAAAAATTTTTGTTTTTCCGCATTTCCGTATTGAAATTGCCGGCAAAATGTGATACAATGATACTAATGAATGCGGCCATGCCGCATATTCTGTCTTTGACGCAAAGGAGGTGCAGATCGAATGACGTTCCCGTTTCGAAAGCCGGCAAAAACGCTCGACGAGTCGCTGCCGGAAGACACGCGCGACGCGTTTCTCGCCGCGGATGGCGACACCGCTGCGTTCGAACGGCTTGTACGAAAGTACGAAAAATTTGTCTGCACCGCCGTATATGCGGTTTTGCGCAATCACGATGACAGCTTTGACGTTTCGCAAGAAGTCTTCTTAAAATTATACCACTGCATCGGCTCGTTTAAGGGCGAAAGCAGTTTTTCGAGCTGGCTGTACCGCATTGCCAAAAACGCCGCACTCGATTTTCTGCGGCGTGAAAAAAAACGCCGCACGGTCAGCCTTGACGCCGAAAACGAGGACGGCGAAAAGACGGTGGCCGACATTCCGGACACCTCCGGCAAAAACGATCCCGAAAAAGCCCTACTGCATACCGAACGCAAGACCATTCTCTATGAAGCACTCGACGAATTAAGCGATGAACACAAGGAAATATTACTCTTGCGCGACATAAACGGTTACAGCTACGAAGAGGTCGGCGAGCGTTTGGGACTCGAGGCCGGAACGGTCAAATCCCGCCTTTTCCGTGCAAGAGAAGCTCTTCGAAAAAAACTGGAAGAAAAAAACTATTTTAGCGGAACTTTTTAGCAGGGCTTTGCGTCCTACAGGTGAAAGCAAAAATTAAGAAAGTCTTAAAGAACGCTTTCATCCTCCCATTTTCAAAAAAACACCGAAAGGAGGTGCGCGACATGAAACATTCAACCGGCGGCACGGAATTTGAAGCAGACGAAGGAAATCTATGTGAGAGCACACGTTTGGCTCTTGCCGACGAAAAGCCGCTCGACCGTGCGCAAGAAGCACATTTGAAAAAATGCGCCTTCTGTCAGAAATTTCAGAACGAAACGGAAATCTTAAAAAAGGATTTAGCCGCGTTAGACATGGATCCGCTCGTCAAAAACGGCGTGTCGCTTGCCGATGCGGTGATGGAGGAAGTCGGAAAGCAAGCTGCTTTTCGCGTAAAACCCTCCGCAAGCCCCAAGCATCGACTTTTCCGCCACGCGGGACTTGCCGCCGCCTGCTTGGTTGTTTTCGTTCTTGCCGCGCCCACCGTTTTCAACACGATGCACGCCCAAAAGAAGTTCGACGCGCTGCCTAATGAAACGGTGCTGCCGCAAGCCATGTTTTCAGCCGGGAATACGGACGAACCGGAAGACGGCGTAACCTCATCGAAATTCGCCGTTTCGGACGAAAACGCCTGCCTTACCGATAAAGGTACAAACGACGAAGCCTCTTTCGACGTAGCTGACACCGTTTTGCCCGACGAAAGCCCCGAAGAAGAAACCGTTCCGCTTCGCACCGTACAGGCACCTGCCACGGACGGAATGGATGAACCTGCCGAAACGCAAAAATCGTCCGACGTGCAGTCTGGCGGTACAAATGCTGCAAATGCGCCGTCAAACGACGACAGTCTCACGATCGAAAACACCAACAACGCCTACGGTCAGCTCTTTATGCTGAAGCCGAACAGCGAAAACGCCACGTCCGACGTTAGCAACGATACAACAAGCGAAACCGTTTCAAACGGATTTTCTCCGGAAACCGGTGCAGAAAACAGCACCGATGGCGACAATTCCGCCGCAAACAACATCGATTGCGCCTTGCCGCCCAACAATCAAATCACTTCCGAAAACAACGCAGCCAATGCCGCATCCGAAGAGATTTCCAACGCGTCTTCCGCGCAGGGAGGCAGCGGTGGCGGAAGCGGCGGAAGTGCCGGCGGTGGCGGAAGTGCAAACGGCGGTGGCAGCGGAAGCCAATTCAGCTCTTCTTTTGCCTATGCGCCCGAAACGGACGGTGCTTCCGACTCCTTTGACAGCGACGAAAGCGATCACCTCGACGATCGGTCGAACACCGGCGCGCCGTCGCTCGTGGAGACCGCCTATGAAGCGGCTATCGCGCATTTCGGCACGCGTTATGCTATAAGCATCGACAACGCCTCCGTGACCATGCTTTCGGAGGATCGGCTGTATGTAGACTTTGCCGTGGAAGCTACCGCGGTTCATTTGCAGGTCTTTATGACCTTTACGGACGGCGAATGGCGCATTTCTTCCGACGCGGACGGCAATGTGCAGATTTTCGAAGTCACCGCACTTTACAACTACGTGGGATAACGTGCGGCAAGAGTATCCTTCCACACCGTGCACAACCAAACACGTCTCTCGACAAGGCTTGCAGATTTCTGCAGGCCTTGTTTTTTTGCATGACTCGACGGCGGCACAGCGTGTTTTTCGCTCTTCGCCTGAAAAAAACGTGTTTCACCGCTGTTTTCGACTTATTTTTCACGGAAAACGTGATACAATGTTTGCAAAAGAACAGTATATGCCCAAAGCACGTATTTTATACCGACAACGAAAAAAATGTGCGGAAAGGAATGTCTTTATGCAACAGGTCGAAACCAAACACCCCAAGCCCGCAAAAAAATCCTTGCCGAGCCGTGTAGCACAAACCCTCGGAAAAAACGCGCAAAGGCTCAGCGCGTCCGTAACGCCGGTGCTCCGCCGCGGTAAAAACGCGCTGTTACACGCCGCCGCCAAAAGCGGTCTGCCGCCGGAGGTCTTGCGGCGGTATGCCTTATATGCCTTACGCATATTCTTTGGCTTTTTCATGGGATATGCGCGGTTTCCGCAGGGCATCCGGCCGTTCGGCATTGCCTCGATTTGCGCCTTTTCCGAGGAAAAAAGCGTGTTATTTGTCTATATCGGCGCGGCGTTATCCTGCTTTTTTGACCGGCAAAGCGCGTTATCCGGGTTTATTTTATACTTTTTCCTGTATATCGGGCGAAAAGCATTCACCGATTCCAAATTCTCCGAACCGCTCTACGCCCGTGTTCTCGAAAGCATGGCCGTGAGCGCGGCAGTCGGCGTTATCCGCATTTGTGCCGGACGCGGTGAGCCGGTGTACGAATATGTGGCGTTTTTGGCGTTATGTGCGACCGCGGCGGCCTATACCGTATTCTTTTCGACGCTGTTTACCGAAAAATTTGCCAAAAAGAGCAAGCTCGGCACGCGGAGCGTTTGTCTTTATGCGTTAATGGGTGCGGTCACCTGTGCGTTCAAGGGGCTTACGGTTTCCGGATTTGACGTGCAGGTAATCGTTGCCTGCATTCTGACGCTGGTCTTTGCGGCGGCAAATGGTTTTATGCACGCCGGAATTGTGGGATTTGTCTGCGGCATGATGTGTATGTCCCCGTGGATTTCGGCATCGATGGGACTTGCCGGCATGGTGGCGGCGTTTCTGTTTTCCAAAGGGCTTATCACGGCTCTTGCGGCTTTTTGCGGCGTGTTTTGGATCAGTGCGTCGTACACGGCCGGACTCGGCACCTCCGTGGCATTGCTTCCGTCGGTTTTGTGTGCCGCGCTGTTTTTTGTACCGGCGTGCGGCGTTATGCCAGAGTTTATCCGGTTGAATGCACCGCCGTCGCGCAAAGAGAAACATACGAATGGCGGCGACACCTGCGAAAAAGATCTCAGCGATGCCTTCTTTTCCCTTTCCGAGGTATTCTCCAAGCTTGCCGAAAAGAAAAAATATCCGAGCAAAAACGATGTTGCCGCGGCGGTGGACAAATGCTTCGGCGATGTTTGTGTGGGCTGTGCGCTCAACGAAATGTGCTATGCACGCCGCAAGACGGATGCCGAAGAGTTAAAAGAAACGCTGTATGCGGTTTTATCGGCCCGTGCGGCAGAGCCGGAGGATTTCGGCGCGCAGATGAGCGACAAATGCATTCGGCTCGACTCCATGTGTGAAGCGTTAAACGCGGCCTATCGCAGTCTGTCGGTGACCTGTGCCGCCGACAACCGCACGGCATTATTATCGTCGCAATATGCCGGTATGGCACGGGTCATGTTGGATGCGGAAAAGCGTTCGGCGCAAAAATACCGCCGCGACACCGCCATGGAAGCCAAAATCGGCGAGGCCTTGACCAACGCGGACGTGCCGTTTACCGGTGTTGTCTGTGTTGGCGGCCGTGAGAAAAAGACGCGTGTCAGCGGCATCAATTTGGATAAGTTCCCGTTCAACGCCGAAGAATTCAAAGCGTACATCCGCACCTCCTGCGGCATTGCCGTGACCGAGCCGAGCTTCGATATATCGGAAAAAGGCGGCATTGTGCTGTCGTTTGAACGCGCCAAGGTCATTCATGCGGAATATGCCTACGCCGGAAAGGCCAAAGAGGACGACACGGTCAACGGCGACACAGTCGTGTTTCCGACAGCCGCTGACAGCACGTTTTACGCGTTATTATGTGACGGCATGGGCAGCGGCATGGGCGCGGCGACCGCCTCGCGGCTCTCCTCGCTGTTTTTGGAAAAGATGCTTGCCGCCGGTACCAAAAAATCCATCATTTTAGAGCTTCTCAACACGGTGCTTCTGTCCCAGAGCGGCGAAAATTTCTCGACGGTGGATCTTCTTGAAACCGATCTTCTGACCGGACGCTGTTCCTTCGTCAAAGCCGGTGCGGCACCGACCTACATTCTCCGGGAGGGCAAGCTCTATAAAATCTTTTCGGCGACGCCGCCGGTCGGCATTTTATCCTCGTTCACGGCCGAAAGCACGCGCTTTGACGTGCGGCCGGGCGACCTTATCTTCATGCTGTCGGACGGCGTGGTGCAAAACGGTGAGGACGGCGCATGGCTTGCCGAGCTTGTGAAGTTGGACAAGACCAGCGACCCATCCGTGCTTGCCGCCAAAATTTTGGAGCGTGCCGCTGAAATCAACACGCGCACGGACGATGCAAGCGCGGCGGTCATCCGCATCAAGGCCGCTTGACAGGCGGATATTTCTGTGGTAAACTGTTCTCATACCACATGAGAGAAGGTTTTCCATGACCGACATACAGACAAAGGCTTTGCGCGACGCGTTATTTGCCTTGCAGGACATAAATTACAAGGCGTTTCACGAAAAATTGATACCGACCGTGCCGCCCGAAACGGTCATCGGCATCCGCACGCCGGTTTTGCGGCGTTTCGCTTCGGACTATGCCAAAACGCCCGATGCGGCGGACTTTCTTGCGACACTTCCGCACACCTATTATGAAGAAAACAATCTGCACGCGTTTCTCATCGAAAAAATCCGGGATTTTGACCAAGCTCTCGCCGCGCTTGAAGCGTTTCTGCCGTACATCGACAACTGGGCGACCTGCGATGCGCTTGCACCGAAGGTGTTTGCCAAGCACACCGACGAGCTTCTGCCGCACATCGAGTCGTGGATTGCGTCCGAAAAAACCTACACCGTGCGGTACGGACTCGGTACGCTCATGCGCTATTATCTTGACGAGCACTTCAAGCCGGAATACCTGACACTTGCCGCAGGCGTGCGATCGGAAGAATATTATGTCAACATGATGATCGCCTGGTTCTTTGCCACGGCACTGGCAAAGCAGTATGATGCGGCACTTCCGATTCTTTCAGAACACCGGCTTGACGTTTGGACGCACAACAAGGCCATTCAAAAGGCACGCGAAAGCTATCGAATAACGGATGCGCAAAAGGCGTATCTATCAACATTGAAACGATAAGAAAAAGCAGGCACATTCCAAAAACGAATGTACCTGCTTTTTTGTCTGTATCAGTTCTGTTTTGAAAAATGTGCTTCCAACGTCTTGACCGCTTCGGTATAGCCGTCAAAGCCGAGTCCCTTGATGGTGGCGATGCACGCCGGTGAAACAAACGAATGCCGGCGGAAGTCCTCGCGCGTCGAAATGTCCGAAATATGCACCTCGACCGCCGGAAGGGCGACGCATTTGAGTGCGTCCAAAATGGCGACGCTTGTGTGGGTATACGCCGCCGGATTGATGACGATGCCGTCAAAAGTTCCATAGGCCTCTTGAATCTTATCGACGATAGCACCCTCATGGTTGGATTGGAAGCATTCGACTGTATGACCGCGGCTTTGTGCAAAATCGGTCACCTTTTTCACAAGCTCGGCATAGGTATTTTTGCCGTAAATATCCGGCTCGCGAATGCCGAGCATATTCAGATTCGGGCCGTTGATTACAAGGATTTTCATGCTATTCCCTACCCTCCGTTTTTTCGTTTTTGCCGGTAAAACCGAATGCTTTGACGATTTCTTTCGCACACATTTCCGGGTTTTCATCTATCGGGAAGCACCGGTCGGCAACGGCTTTATACAGGCCGTCACGCTCCTCAAACAGCTTTTTTAAGCGTTCCGCGCCGCCGGCCGACAGAGGTCTGCCGTCGGTAGCCAGCTTTTCCACGTCGCGCTCGATATAGGCGACATAGCCGTTCTGCTTCAGAAGCACGCGGTTTTCCGCCTTTTTGACTGCGCCGCCGCCGGTGGCGATGATACAGCCCGAACGCTTGGTTAACTCCTTTAGCACGCCCGTTTCCATGCCGCGGAAAACGGCTTCGCCGTCCTCGTTGATAACCGTTTCGGGCGTTTTGCCGAAGGTTTCAGCAAAGACATCGTCGGCATCGTAAAACGGAAGCCCGGTAAGTGCGGCGATTTTTTTTCCGACGGTGGTTTTGCCGCTGCCCGGCATTCCGACAAGCACGAGGTTGCACACGCGTGCGGTGCATTGCCTAAGGATATCCTCGATGACCTGCGTGCGGTTTGCAAACGGCTTATCAAAGAAGTATTCGTGCGCCGCAACGGCCTGTGCCACAAGCATGGAAAGCCCGCTCACCGCCGGAATCTCACGCGAAAGTGCCTGACTGATAAAGGCGGTGCGCAGCGGATTATAGATCACATCCACCGCGCCGCAGAGCTTCGGAAACTTCGCAAGATCGATCGGGCTTTCGCCGTTATGCGGAAACATCCCGACCGGTGTGGTGTTGACGATGATCGCGGCATCCGTGTGGTCGTAAACGTTTTGGTAGTTCAGCGTGCCGGTACGCGACACGATGAGAACTTCGGCGGCTTTGCGGTCGGCAAGCACGTGACGCGCCGTCAGGCTGGTGCCGCCCGTGCCAAGGACAAGCGTTTTTTTGCCGGTCACATCGATTTTTGCGCGGTCAAGCATATACGAAAAGCCGAAATAATCGGTGTTGTAGCCGTAAAGCCGGCCGGCGCGGTTGATGACGGTGTTGACCGAGCCGATTTTGGCGGCTTCGGGCGAGACTTCATCGCAGGCGGCAAGCGCGTCGGTTTTATAGGGAATGGTGACGTTGACGCCGCAGAATGCGCGTTTTTTCATGAAGTCACAGAAATCTTCCTTCGACATATTCAATAGCGCATAGTCGTGATTGCCAAGGAGATTATGGATGATTTCGGAATAGCTGTGCTTTAAGGTTTTGCCGCAAAGGCCGTATTTACTCATGCCTTCACCGCCTTTGCCGCTTGCGTATCTTCGGGTGCAAGCTCTTTATACGCGCCGATGAGATGGAACACCTCCAGCGATTCGGACAGTTCGCACAACAGCCGCACAAGCGGTTCATCAAGGCCCTTGCAATCGGCTTCGGCATAGAACATAAACTCGAAATCCTTGCCGCAGATGGGCTTGCTTTCGATTTTGATGAGGTTAATGCCATAGGCGGCAAACCGGCCAAGCACATCGGCAAGCGAACCGGTGCGATTGGGAACGTTGAACATGAACGCCGCTTTATCCACATCTCCCACGATTTCAAGGTCTTTTGTAATGCAATAGAACATGGTATAGTTGACATCGCTGTTCTGCAAATCGCGGCCGAGAATATCCAAGCCATACAGCGCGGCACAGGCCTCCGAAGAGAGTGCGGCAATATCGCGTCGGCCGCTTTCGGATACCCGTTTGGCGGCAACGGCGGTATTTTCGCAAATATTCACCTTGATATGCCGGTGCGCGGTCAAAAAGTCACTGCACTGGCCGATGGCCTGTTTGTGCGAATAGATCTCAGTAATATCGTCAAGCGATGTGCCTTTTGCCGCCAAAAGTGCATGGTGGATCGGCAGCTTAACCGACGCGGCGACCTTTACGCGGCCGCTCGAAAGGCGGTCGTACACCTCGGTGACGCTGCCGTGAATGCTGTTTTCAAACGGCAGCACACCATAGCGGCACAGACCGGATTCCACGCTGCGGAACACGCCCTCGAAATCCTTGAAATAGAGGATTTCAGGCTGTTTGAACAGTTTGCGGCAGGCAAGCGACGAATACGCGCCCTCCACGCCCTGGCAGGCGACCGTCGGCGTTTCCGGGAAAGCGGTTTTGTGCGCCATCGCATTTTTCAATTCCTCGTACAAGGCGCTGTTTTTCACGTCGCCGGCCAAAAGCTCCTGTTGGCTGGCGCGGCTGATCTCGAAAATCGTGCGGTACAGCGCATCAACGGCTTTGGCGTCTTTTTCGGAAAGGCCGTCGGTCAAGCGTGCGACAATGGCGTTTTCACGCGAAGCGTCGCGCACGGCCTTGGCGGTCTGCTTTTTATAAGCGGCGACCTCGGCGCAAAGAGCCATGCGGCGCACAAAAAGTGCGGCAAGCTCGTTGTCAAGCGCGTCGATTTGGCCGCGGATTTCCGTTAAATCGAGCGGTTTGGTATAGTCGTTTGTTTCCATATTGAACCTCTTAATCGATGAATTCATACAAGGCAAGTGCCGTGACGGCACGAATCACGCTTACTGCGCGCGGTACAATGCACGGGTCATGACGGCCGTGAATGATGATTTTACTGTTTTCATGCGCGTTCATGTCCACTGTGTCCTGTTCACGCGAAATAGACGGCGTCGGCTTGACGCAAACGCGGAAAATCACCGGCATTCCGGTGGCCATACCGCCGCAAATGCCGCCGGCATGATTGGTGCGTGTGCGCACATTTCCGTTTTTGTCGTAATAATACGCGTCGTTGTATGCCGAGCCGCGCAGCGTGACACCGTCAAAGCCGACGCCGAATTCGATGCCTTTCACGGCAGGCACGGCAAAAACCGCACGGGAAATCGTGTTTTCGATGCCGTCGAACATGGGAGAGCCGGTACCGACCGGAAGTCCCGTTACCTTGCACTCGATCGTGCCGCCGACCGAATCGCCTTCGGCGGCAGCGGCGCGGATGCAGGAACGCATACTTTCACCGGCGTTTTCATCGATGACGGCAAACGGCATGGCATTTAGCTTCTGCATAAGCTCCGGTTGGTCGTCGAGCGTATCAAAGGCCGTGTCGGAAACATTGCCGACCGACGCGATATGCGCGGCAATGCGAATGCCTTTTTGTTCGAGAAGCGGCAGAACGATGCCGCCTGCGATGACGAGCGGTGCGGTAAGCCGTCCCGAAAATTGACCGCCGCCGCGGCGATCGATGGCGTTTCCGTATTTTACCATGGCCGGATAATCGGCGTGCGACGGACGCGGTTTTCCTTCAAGAGACGCATAATCGCCCGAGCGTGTGTCGGTGTTGCGGATGATGGCCGCGACGCTTCCGCCGCAGGTATAACCATCCTTAACGCCGGACAAAAATTCGGCTTTATCGGGTTCTTTGCGGCGCGTGGCGGTATCGCTTTTACCGGGCGCACGCAGGTCGAGAAGGCTCTGTATATACGCCTCGTTTACCGGTGTTCCGGCAGGAAACCCATCGACCGTTACGCCGATGGCACTTGCGTGGGATTCGCCGAAAACGGTCACTTTTACTTTATTTCCAAAGGTATTCATGCGTTTTCCTCCGCTTTGGGTGATACGTCTTTCCGAACGAGCATCTTAAAATCCTCAAAAAACTGCGGATACGACTTTGCAACGGCATCCGCACCGGTGACGGTCACCGGATTTTCGCAGAACACCGCCGCAATGGCGGCACTCATGGCGATCCGGTGGTCGTTAAAGCTGTCCACCGAGCCGCCGCGGAGCCTTTCCTGTCCCTCGATATAAATATGATCCTCATCGGCTGTCGCCGTTCCGCCAAGGTCGGCAAGCATCCGGCAGACAGCCTCCACACGGTCGCTTTCCTTCAAGCGCAGACGGTGTGTGCCGGAAATGACGGTTTTTCCTTTGCTGACGGCGGCACGGATGCTTAAAATCGGCACCAAATCGGGAATGCCGCTTGCGTCAAAGGAAATGCCGTGCGTGCGTTCGGGCGCATAAGCGGAAACCGTATCGCCGTGCGTTTCGATGTGCATTCCCATCTTGGAAAGCAAGGTCAGAACCGCCCTGTCCGGTTGGGAGGACAGGCCAAGCCCGTGCAGCGTGATTTTGTGATTTCCGTTTGCCGCCGCAAGCCAAAAGGCGGCGTTTGACCAATCGCCTTGCGCGTCGATGACCGCAAGCGGCGAACGGTAGCTGCCGGTCACACGCAGGTAATCTTCCTTCCATTCGACGGCAACGCCAAAGCAACGCAGCGCGTCGGCTGTCAAATCCACATAGCCCGCCGAAGCAAGCGGTGTGGTCAACCGAATGCCGGCTCCCTTGCATAACGGCAGGATAAACAATAGGCCGGTGATATACTGAGAGCTGACGTTGCCGCAGATTTCAAAATAGCCGTGCGGCTTCATGGTCTGCTCCACCCGAATAGGAAGCGAATGCGAAGAAAACCGTGCGCCCATCTGTTCGAGCGTGACGCACAAATCTTCAAACGGCCGCTCCGGCAATTTGCCGCTTCCGGTAATTGTCACGTCCTTGCCGTATAGCGCGGCAAGCGGCAGGATAAACCGTGCGGTCGAGCCGCTTTCGTTACAGTCGAGTACCGTAGCACGTCCGGCCGTTTCCGCGTCGAGCGGCCTTGTGACCGTGATCATCCCGGCATCCGACGAGCCGGAAGGCTCCTCAAAAATCTCCGCGCCGAGCGCGCGAAGCACCTCGATGGTGGCACGGATATCCGCCGAAAGCGCAGCATGATAGCGGATGCGCGTCGGCTTCGGCGAAAGGGCGGCACAGAGAATCAGGCGGTGTAAGTCGGATTTGGAGGAAATCGCGTCAAGCGTGCCCTCTAAGGCGACAGGCGGCAGGGTAACGATTTTGGGAAGTGCTTTTTGTGCGTCAATCGGCATAAGAATCAACTCCGTTATTTCGTGGGACGGCAGGCGGCGACCGCCAAGGCTTCAAATTCGGCAAGCGGCAGTTTCTTTAAGACGCACGCGCCGATACGAACCGGGAAAACCGGTGTGATCGTATCGCCGGCAGTCTTTTTATCGCCGCGGGCAAAGGCGGCTAATTCTTCCGGCGCGATGGCATACGCCGTCGGCAAGCCGTATTTTTCAAGAAGCGCGTCAAGACGCGCGCAGAGCGGCTCTTCGGCAAGCCCGATCTCTTCGCTGACGCAGCAGATCATGTGCATACCGATTGCCACCGCCGCGCCGTGACTGAGTGCAAAGCCGCTGTGTTTTTCCACGGCATGGCCGAACGTATGGCCGAGATTGAGCAGCTTTCGCTCGCCGTGTTCGAATTCGTCGTGTTCGACAATCTGCCGTTTGTTGTTCACGCAGCAGCGCACCAGCTCTTCGGCATCGGGAACGCCCGTTTCGAGCGTTTCGAAAAAGGCACGGTCGTTCATCAGTCCGTATTTGATGACTTCACCCATGCCGCAGGCTCTTTCACGCGCATCGAGCGTTGCAAAGACGTTTGTGTCACAAAGCACGCGAATCGGTTCGTGAAAAGCACCGGCAAGATTTTTTCCGGCGTCGAGATCAACAGCAGTTTTGCCGCCGACCGACGAATCGACCGCCGCAAGAAGGCTGGTCGGGATCTGCACGAAATCGATGCCGCGCAGGTAACACGCTGCCGCAAAGCCCGCAACATCCCCAACAACGCCGCCGCCGAGTGCTGCAATCAAATCGGTGCGCGTCAGGCGTTCCCCGGCGGCGCATTCGAGAATGTTTCCGAAGGTCGTTAAGTTTTTCGAGGCTTCGCCATGCGGAAACACATAGGTGCTTACCGTAAAACCGGCGTTTTCAAAGCTTGTTTTGACAGTTTCGCCGTACAGCGGAAACACGCGGTCGTCCGAAATAACAAGCACGCGGCAGGGTTGTTTCACTTGGGCGATATAAGTGCCGACCGACGGCAGAAGATTTGCGCCGATGAGAACGTCATACGGCGTGCGCGTTGCAACAGGAATGGTTGTCATGATTTTTCCTACCTATTTTATAATATAAGCTAACCGTCGATACGGCTTTTATCTTCCGAGCCCTCTCGCAAGAGTGCTGACAGCTTTTCGCCGTCATCGGCCGCAAGAGCCGCGCGGAAATTGGTCAAGGCCGCAACGATGCTGTCGATTTCGTGAAGCAGATTGTCGCGGTTTTCCAAAAACAGCTCCGTCCACATGACATCGTTTAAGGTCGAAACGCGCGTCATGTCTTTGTACGACCCGGCGGAAAAGCCGTGATGAAGCTTTGCGGTATCGCTTTTGATATACGCGCTCGACACAATATGCGCAAGCTGCGAGGTGAAAGCGATGATTTCATCGTGTTTTTCGGGTGTTGTCAGCACCACCTTTGAAAAACCGAGCGGCAGAAAGAGCGTTTTCATGCCGGTCAAGAACGCCATATCGTCCAAATGCGGCGGCACAAGGATCATGGACGCGCCCTTGAACAAGTCGGCACGCGAATATTTGATGCCGGAAAACTGGATACCGGCCATGGGATGACCGCCGACAAACGTAAAGCCATAGGTTTCGGCAAGTGCAAAGCAGGCCGCGCAGACCTTGCGTTTGGTGCCGCAGGTGTCGATGACAAGCGCGCCTTTTTTGATGAGCGATGCTTTTTCGGATAAGACCCGAATGGTGGCGTTCGGATAGAGTGCAACAAGCACGAGGTCGCATTCGGGAAGGATTTCATCGGTTAACGGTTCATCGATGGTTTCCGAAAGCTTTGCATAGGCAAGTGTGGCGGCGTCGGCATCACAGCCGTAGACCCGGTTGTCCGTATAGGCTTTGAAGGCTTTGGCAAGGCTGCCGCCGATGAGTCCGAGTCCGACAATCGCGATTTTCATACGTTTTCGTCCTTTCGCAAAAGTTGTGGAATGTTTTTTGCTTTAATGACGGTAGGCGAAAGCCTTGATTCGCGAAATGCGGTTTTCAAGGTCGTCGAACTGTGCCGGGGTCAGCGACTGTGCGCCGTCGCAAAGAGCCTTGGCCGGGTTGTTGTGAACCTCGATGATAAGGCCGTCCGCACCGGCAATCACGCCGGCAAGCGCCATGGACGGCACGAGCATACTCTTGCCGGTGGCATGGCTGGGATCGACCACGACCGGCAGGTGCGTCATGGAGCGAAGCATCGGAACAGCGGAAATATCCAGCGTATTGCGTGTTGCCGTTTCGAAGGTGCGGATGCCGCGTTCGCAGAGGATAACGCGTTCGTTGCCTTCGGACATGATGTATTCGGCACTCATGAGCAGTTCCTCCAGCGTATTGGCAAGGCCGCGTTTTAACAAGATTGGCTTATTGGTTTTGCCGAGGTGCTTCAGTAATTCGAAGTTCTGCATATTGCGCGCGCCGACCTGGATGATATCCACGTCCTCGAACAGCGGCAAATGCGCGTAATCCATGATTTCGGTAACCACCGGAATGCCGACCTTTTGTTTTGCCTTGATGAGTAACTTCAAGCCGTCCTCACGCATTCCCTGGAATGCATACGGCGAGGTTCTCGGCTTGAACGCGCCGCCGCGCAGCACCGTCGCGCCGCTCTTTTTGACGGCTTCGGCGATCGTGCAGAGCTGTTCCTCCGATTCGATCGAGCAAGGGCCTGCCATGACCATCAAGTTGCCGCCGCCGATTTTCGCGCCGTTGTCGAGCGTGATGACAGTGTCTTCGGGATGGAACTTGCGGTTGGCC
The DNA here is from genome assembly GCA_900546385.1 of uncultured Eubacteriales bacterium. Taxonomy (GTDB): domain Bacteria; phylum Bacillota; class Clostridia; order Oscillospirales; family CAG-382; genus UMGS882. The sequence goes on from URCT01000009.1 coordinate 30,188, forward strand.
TTTTTGTAAGGCTCGGCAATGCGCTTGACATCTTCGACAATATCGAGCGCACGGAGCATATCGATATCGATTTTGGAGGTATCGCCGACAAGACCCATGATGGTTTGTCCAATACCGTGTGTGAATTGTGGCTTGATGCTCATTTCGTCAAGCCAAGCGGTTAAGCGATCGAGCTGCATTTTATCGCAGTTGTTTTTTAAGATAATGACCATAATTCTTTCTCCTTGATTTTTCGTTGCTTCGTTTATTTGGCGGAAACAGATGGCGATACACAAAAAAGAAGACCGCAGTTTGTATCAACTACGGCCTTCCGTGAATGTACCTTGTTCAAAACGACTCCCTACTAACAAGCACAACGACGAAAGGCCTTGCCAAAGTAATAAGCAAAGCCAAAAAAGTAAAAACCAAAATAATTTTTGTTTGAAAGATTTGCTTTGTTCAAACGGCTCATGGCTTTTACTTCCTTTCGTTTTTGTTGTTTCGGAACGTTTGCGTTCGGAAATGTTGGCTCTATTATAAAAAGGTTTTGGCCGTTTGTCAAGAGAATATCGCGCAGTTTACAAAATAAACAATAAAAATTATTAAATTTACCGGTTTTTTTGCCGGATGACGAAATTTGACTCTTGTTAATTTTTCAAAGTCATGCTATAATGAAAGTGATTTACAGATATCCGAGTTTGACAGCATAAAGGAGACTACAAATGGGTAAGACAAAGGACTATGAAACCCAAATCGCCGAAAAGGTGGAAGCGCTGCTTCAAAAAATGACGCTTCACGAGAAGGTCGGTCAGGTAACGCAGATCGCCCTCATCGGCGATATTGAAGCCATCAAAGAGAAAATCCGCCGCGGCGAGGTGGGATCGCTGATTTTGGCCGGTGATGCCTATGCCGGTCACAGCAGTTACAGCACCAAAACGGAGATGTTAGACGAGCTGCAGCGCATTGCCGTCGAGGAATCGCCGCACGGCATTCCGATCATCAACGGCAAGGACATTATCCACGGACACAACACCGGCTTTCCGCTGCCGCTTGCCTGCGCGTCGACCTTCAATCCGGATTTGGTGGAAAAGGCGTTTGCCGCTGCCGGGCGTGAGGCTGCGTCCGAAGGCATACACTGGTCGTTTGCACCCATGATGGACATTGCGCATGATCCGCGTTGGGGACGCGTGGTGGAGGGCGCTGGCGAAGACCCGTATTTGGATGGGAAATGCGCTGCGGCAGCTGTCCGCGGCTTCCAAGGGCATACGCCGGAGGAAATGGCAAAGCCCGGAAAAATCGCCGCCTGTGCCAAGCACTATATCGGCTATGGCGCATCGGAGGGCGGCCGCGATTACAACCGCACCGAAATTTCCGACTACACGCTCCGCAACCTGTATCTGCCACCCTTTCGCGAAGCCGTAAAGGCCGGCGTTTCGACGGTCATGTCCTCGTTCAACGAAATCAGCGGTCAGCCGACCACCTCCAGCCGCTATCTGCTCACCGACCTCTTGCGCGGCGAGCTTGGCTTCAAGGGCTACATTATCAGCGACTGGGGCTCCATCTATCAGATGGTCAACCAAGGCGTTGCCGCGGACGGCAAGGAATGCGCAAGGCTTGCGTTCAACGCCGGTCTTGACATGGACATGGTGGATAACTGCTATATTGATCATTTGGAGGAGTTAGTCGCCGAGGGCGAAGTGCCGATGGAATATTTAGACCTGTCGGTACGCCGCATTTTGCGCATCAAATACATGGTCGGCCTTTTCGAGCATCCGTATATTGAGGATATCCCGGTCGATTACGACGCACATATGCGTTTGGAAAAGGAAATTGCCACCGAATGTGCCGTGCTTCTCAAAAACAACGGTGTGCTGCCGCTTGATAAGAGTGCCGATGTATGCTTGACCGGCCCGTTTGCCGAGGATCAGAAAAATGTGATGGGCTGTTGGACGCTTGCCAAGTCCGAATGGACGGTCACGATAAAGGATGCCATGGAAAAAGCAGGCGAAAACGTGAAATACGTTTCCTCGCTCATTCCGCTTGAGGCCGAACGCGAAATGCGCCGCCACGACGTAATTGTTCTCGCGCTCGGCGAAAGCCGTGCCGTTTCGGGTGAAGCCAGAAGCGTGTCCGATTTGGACTTATCCGAAGAATGCAAAGCACTCGCCAAAGCGGCGCGCCTGTCCGGCAAAAAGGTGGTCGGCGTGTTTGCCTGCGGCAGACCGCTTGCACTTCAGAGCGTGGAACCGTATTTTGACGCGATTTTATATGCATGGCAGAGCGGAAACGCCATCGGCCCGGCCGTTGCCGACCTGCTTTTCGGAAACGCCTGCCCGTCCGGCAAAACCGCCATCACCTTCCCGCGTGTCACCGGTCAAGTGCCGCTTTACTACAATTTCCAAGGCGCAGGCCGTCCGGTCAACGATTATTACTACAATGACACGTATTCCATTCACAGCTATGAGGATTGCTACGGTTCGCCGCTCTATCCGTTCGGCTATGGACTTAGCTATACCACGTTTGACTACGCAAAGCCGGTCGCTGACATTTCCGAAATCCGGTACGATGACCTCAAAAACGGCGCCAAATTCCGCGTGACCGTCAACGTGACCAACACCGGCGACCGCGACGGAAAAGAAGTGGTCGAATGCTATCTGCACGACAAGCTTTCGCGCATGACGCGTCCGCTCCGCGAGCTTTGCGGCTTTGAAAAGGTGCTCATCCGCAAAGGCGAAACCGTAGCGGTTACGTTTGAGCTTGGGTTTAACGAGCTTGGCTATTACGGCGCGGATGGCGTGTTTGATGTCGAACCGGGCGTGTTTGAAATCTATACCGGCAAAAACTGCCTTGACGTCGCCATGACGGAAATAAACGTTCTCCGTTAAGCGGCCGGGCGCATAGGATACACCCAACCGGCAAACACTGAATCATAACAAAGAAAGGAGTGGACGCGTGAACATTCTGCACTTAAAATACGCCGTCGAAGTGGCAAAAACCAACTCCATCAGCAAAGCGGCGGAAAATCTGTATATGGGACAGCCCAATCTCAGCCGTGCCATCAAGGAATTGGAAGAATCGCTCGGCATTGTGATTTTTGACCGCACCACCAAAGGCATTTCCGTCACACCCGACGGAGAAGAATTTCTGCAATACGCAAGACGCATCATTCGCGAAGTGGATGAAATCGAAGATCTGTACAAAAACGCACGCACCAAAAAACAGCGTTTTTCGGCGTGTGTGCCGCGTGCCAGCTACATTTCGTTTGCTTTTGCCGAATTTGCAAAGCATATCGACACAAACACGCCATGCGATATTTTCTATAAGGAAACCAATTCCATGCGTACCATCGGCAATGTCGCCAAAGAGGAATACAATCTCGGCATCGTGCGCTATCAGAGCATCTACGAGCCGTATTTCGAACAAAAATTCACCGAAAAAAACTTAACAAGCCGCCTGCTTTGCGAGTTTTCCTATGTGCTGTTGGTTTCCGAAAAATCACCGCTTGCCGCCAAGAAATGCATTTTGCCGAAGGACCTTGAGCCGTTCATCGAAATCAGCCATGCCGATCCGTATGTCCCTTCCCTGCCGCTCATCGATGCGCGCAAGGCCGAGCTTTCGGAATATGTGGACAAGCACATCTTTGTTTTCGAACGCGGCAGTCAGTTCCGGCTTCTCGAAAGCGTTCCCGACACCTTTATGTGGGTATCTCCCGTGCCGGAGGATCTATTGAAGAAATACCATTTGGTACAGATTCCGGCTGAAAGCCCGAAAATGCACCGCGATGTCCTCATTCATCGGGATGACTACAAGCTGACTGCAATCGATAACCGTTTTATCGAAGAAGTCATTGCCGCCAAACGCAGAATTCTGGATGCACAATAGCAGATTCTCCCTTGCTATATCATTTTTCATATAGCTTTATGTAAAAATCACTATTTACAAGGGAGAATAAGTGTGTTAAAATCTTAACAAAGAAAGCGAGAGGTACGGTTTCGCGCAAAACTTCGCCATTCCCTGCACCGCAAACCGCCTTTCAGCCAAAATGTTGTCATATGCTTATTTTAGGAGGACCAAGACATGGAAAAGAAAAACTATGGCATTGTTGACAGTGTGGAAACCTTGGAAGCCACCATTGCAAGTGTCAGAGAAGCACAGAAGAAGTTTGCGACCTACACGCAAGAGCAGGTGGATAAGATCTTTTTCGCCGCTGCCGTTGCCGCAAACAAAGCACGCATTCCACTTGCCAAGCTTGCTGTGGAAGAGACCGGCATGGGCATTGTGGAAGATAAGGTCATCAAAAACCACTTTGCCTCCGAATATATTTACAACGCCTATAAAAACACCAAGACCTGCGGTGTCATCGAAGAAGACAAGGCCGGCGGCATGATGAAGATTGCCGAGCCGATCGGCGTCATCGCGGCCGTCATTCCGACCACCAACCCCACCTCGACCGCCATCTTCAAGACGCTGCTTGCACTTAAAACACGCAACGGCATCATCATCAGCCCGCATCCGCGTGCCAAGCATTCCACCATCGAAGCAGCGAAGATCGTTCTTGAAGCGGCTGTGGAAGCCGGTGCGCCCGAAGGCATTATTTCGTGGATCGATGTACCGAGCTTAGACATGACCAACCTTGTGATGAAGGAAGCCGATATCATCCTTGCGACCGGCGGTCCGGGCATGGTTAAGGCGGCTTACTCCAGCGGCAAGCCGGCTCTCGGCGTCGGTGCCGGCAACACTCCGGCCATCATCGACGAAACGGCGGACATTCTGCTTGCCGTCAACTCGATCATCCATTCCAAGACCTTCGACAACGGCATGATCTGCGCCTCCGAGCAGTCGGTCATCGTTCACGAAAAGGTCTACAAGGCCGTTCGCAAGGAATTTGCCGACCGCGGCTGCTATTTCTTAAAGCCGGATGAAATCGAAAAGGTCAGAAAGACCATTCTCATCAACGGTGCGCTCAACGCAAAGATCGTCGGCCAGAAGCCGGTCACCATTGCCGCTCTCGCCGGTGTCACCGTTCCCGAAGCTACCAAGATTTTGATCGGCGAAGTCGAGTCGGTCGATATTTCCGAAGAATTTGCACACGAAAAGCTTTCTCCGGTTCTTGCCATGTATAAGGCAAAGGATCTGAACGATGCTTTCGATAAAGCAGAACACCTCATCGCCGACGGCGGCTACGGCCACACCTCGTCGATCTACCTCAACGCCGTTACCGAGCGTGCTAAGATCGATGAATTTGCCGAACGCATGAAGACCTGTCGCATCGTTGTCAACACGCCGTCCAGCCATGGCGGTCTCGGCGACCTGTACAACTTCAGACTGACTCCCTCGCTCACCCTCGGCTGCGGCTCTTGGGGCGGCAACTCGGTCAGCGAAAACGTTGGCGTCAAGCACTTACTCAACATTAAGACGGTTGCCGAGAGGAGAGAAAATATGCTGTGGTTCCGTGCGCCTGAAAAGGTTTATATGAAAAAAGGCTGCTTAACGGTTGCTTTGGATGAATTGAAATCTGTCATGAACAAGAAGAAAGCCTTTATCGTTACCGACAGCTTCCTCTATCAGCACGGTTACACCAAGCCGATCACCGATAAGCTCGACCAAATGGGCATTATCCACGCCACCTTCTCCAACGTTGCGCCCGACCCGACACTTGCCTGCGCAAGAGAAGGTGCTGCACAAATGACCGCCTTTGCACCGGATGTCATCATCGCCATCGGCGGCGGCAGTGCGATGGACGCAGCCAAAATCATGTGGGTTCTGTATGAACATCCCGAAGCAGACTTTATGGACATGGCTATGCGCTTTGTGGATATCCGCAAGCGTATCTACACCTTCCCGAAGATGGGTGAAAAAGCTTACTTTATCGCCATTCCGACCTCGGCCGGTACCGGCAGTGAAGTCACGCCGTTCGCCGTTATCACCGATGAAAAGACCGGCGTAAAATATCCGCTTGCCGATTATGAGGATGTGGCGGACCGGCTCGACCAGCAGAGCTTCCTTACGGTGGCAAAGTTATCCGCCATTCTGCGCGTTTCCAATGCGATGGATCGCAGCCACAAACAGAAGTTTAAAAACGTAAAAGCACAGCTTCGTGACAAAGAACTGATCATTACGATCGAGACGGATGAGGACATTGCGCTGGAGAAGGCGCTGTTCGCTTCCAAGACGGCTTATTTTGAGCGCATTTTCAGCATCAAGCCGGTCGTGAAGGAAAAACGTGTCTATTCGTAAGGACGTGGAGGGATGATACATGGAAAAAGAAAAGAAAAACGAATTCCATTTGCCGGAATATTACGAGAACAGAGAGCTAAGCTGGCTGAAGTTTGACGCCCGCGTGCTCAACGAGGCAAAGGATAAGAGTATTCCGCTGTTAGAGCGGCTCAAATTCGTGAGCATCACGTCGTCGAACCTGGACGAATTCTTCATGGTCCGGGTCGCGTCGTTAAAGGATATGGTACATGCGGACTACCGCAAGTGGGATATTGCGGGCATGACGGCATCGGAGCAGCTCGACCGGATCAACACGGCGACCAGAAAACTCGTCGAGAGCCAGTACAACACGTATAACCGCTCCCTCGTTCCGCTGATGGCAGCCAACGGAATACACATTATTGAAAAATACGAGGAACTGACGGCTGAGCAGGCGGCGTACGTGGATCGCTACTTTGAGGAGGACGTCTATCCGGTATTGACGCCGATGGCGGTGGACGCATCGCGCCCGTTCCCGCTGATCCGCAATAAGACGCTCAACATCGCGGCGCTGCTTTCCAGCAAGAAGGATGAAAAGCATAAGGACGCGGTGGAATTTGCAACGGTGCAGGTGCCTGGGGTACTGCCTCGCCTGGTGCCGATCCCGGCAGATACGTCGGAGAATTTCGGGGAGGTGGAGGGACGCACCTTTATTCTCCTGGAGCAGATTATCGAGAAAAATATTGATAAGCTGTTTTTAAACTACCATGTGCTCTGCGCACATCCGTACCGCGTCATGCGTAACGCGGATCTGCCGATCGATGAGGATGAGGCGGCAGACCTTTTAAAAGAGATCCAGAAACAGTTAAAAAAGAGACAGTGGGGCGAAGTTATCCGCCTGG
>URCT01000010.1 GCA_900546385.1 uncultured Eubacteriales bacterium
CAAGAATGGATTTTTTGTGCTTGACGATAAAAGAAGCGATTTTTTTCATGATACCTTCTGACCTCCGGTTACATAAATTTTCGTTTGAGAAATGCCGAGCGAAACACTGACAGCCTGGGATATCTCCGCTTTCAACGCCGGATTCGATGCACCGCTGCAAACAATCCAAACGCCGCAGATTTTGGGACACAGCTCCTTGACCACCACCGGTGTTTCGCCCTTTTCCCGGTCGGTCGCATAGGCAAGCCGTTTTTCGGTTGTTTTGGCTTTTTTGGTTTCATCACCGCTTTCGTCTAAGGTTGCATTGCTTGCATAGACCGTTTCATAGGAGGTTTCCGCCGTGATAAAAATCTGCGCTTTTCCGGCACCGTCCACGGCTTCCACGGTTTGCTTCAAACGGCTTTCCAAGCCGGAAAGATAGCTTTCGAGCGAGGCGGGATCCGTCTTTTTTTCGGAAGTGACTTTCCCGAACAATCCGGCAAAGGCGATGAGAAACAAACCGATACATACGGCGGCGGATAAGAAAAATTTCTTTTGTTTGTCCGAAACGGACGAAAAGTGTGCCTTGTTCATGCTGTTCCTTCCTTTTTTGCATCTTTTTTGAAAAGAGCCTGTTTGTTATGTGCCGTACACAAGATGTTCGGCATAATCCTTTGCACTGTCACGGATTTCCGGCGCGCATTGTTTGCCGAACGACAGCGAAACACCGGCAGCGGATACCAGAATTTCTTCGTTTTGCTTGCTTACAGTCAAGTCTATGCACACGCTTTCGGGTTTTATGCCGTATTTTTCGAAGATGGCATCGGAAATGCGTTCTTCGAGAACCGTTTGAGTTCGTTCGATGACAGCCGAAAGCCCGTCTGCATTGTCCGGAACACCGTCGGCAGGTGCGGTCTCAGCGGCACTCGAAACGCTGTCAAACGCGAAAGATATGTCCGCTTCAAACGTGCCGGAATCGCCGAAAAGCGAAAAAAACGTCACGCAGACACATAACGCGCAGACCGTTTTTAAGGCCGCGTGAAGGCCTTTGGAGGAGGATGTGTGTGCATTTTCGGCCAAAATCTCGCATAAAAAGCTTGCGGCACAAATTAAAAACAGCTGTCGGAAAATTACGTCCGGCGATGGCATGGACGGCACGTCCTTTCTTTCAAAAATCACGCAGAGTTAAAGCGTAAGAGCCGTTTCGGTACACGACGCAAACAAAATCATGCCGTTTGCCGCCGCAAAGACGCAGATGGCAATGAGAATGTTCAACGCGCCGCCGACACTTTCCAAAAACGACGTGAATGGCCGCGTTCCCATGAGTTTGGAGCAAAACAACGCCAACAAAACGGCAAATTTGAACGCAAGCACCGTGCATAACGTCGGTATGACCAAATACAAAAGATACGCAATCCCGAGTGCGCCGAAAGCGGTCTTTAACACGCTTGCCGCGCCGAGCACCGTCCGAAAGCATTCGCTGAGCATATTTCCGGCAATCGGAATGAGCCGCGCCGCCGTAAAGCGGATGCCGCGCACCGCCGCATTGTCGGCACCGGCCGCCGTGCGGATGCACACGGCTTGGATGCCGCCGAACACCGCAAACAGCACGCCGAGTCCCCACGTGCAGAAATTCCGGATAAAGCCGATGAAGCCCGAAAGGTCAAGCGTTTTGGACAATGCCGATAAAAAGCCAAAGGCAAGCACCGTTTTCACACACGGAAATACGATCCGCGCGGCCAAAATTTGCAGAATGCCGAGCGTAAATGCCGAGGCGGAGGCTGCCGCCGCACCGCTTCCCACATTGCCGGAGGACGCCATGAGGAAGCTTGCCGCGGCGTTTGAAGCGGTCATGAAGGCCGCATATTCCTCCAAAAAGCCGCTCACAGCCGTAAGCACCGGCACGGCGGCGTTGACCACAATCGTACAAACGCCGAGCAAACACGCAAATTCCGCAAGCCGCGAACCGCTTCCGAGATTTTCGGAATAGATCCCGATCACGCTCGAAAGTAAGATCACGGCGACTAACAGCGGAAAAACCGCAAAGCTTTCCCGGAGTGCCTTTGCAAAAGCGTCGAATCCGAAGTGCCACAGCGTTTCGGGCGAAAGAGCCATGGCGGCACGCTGTCCGGACTCGACAGCCTTGTCAAAGGAAAGATCGCCGTCATCGGTGAGGGCATTCATTTCGGCAAAAATGACATCTGTTTGCGAAGCGGATTCTGCGGAAAGTGCCTTGACGGTGCAGGCTTGCGGAAAGAGGAGAAAAAAGAAATCGCTTTGCGGACAAGGGTTGCATGAAAGAATCGTCCTTTCTTTGAAGCTCCTTTTTTTGACGTGTCGGTAAAGCTTACTGCAATAAGGCAAGCACCTGCTCGAAGACCTTTTTTAATAACGGCAGGCACAACGCCAAAATCACGCTTTTGCCGCACAGCTCCGTTTTTCCGGCAAGAGCCGTTTCGCCGCAATCGCGGCAGAGATCGGCGGCAAGCGTTGTGATAAAGGCGATGCCGCAGGCTTTGAAGATCAGCGTAAACAAGTCGGCGTTATCCGCATTGCCGCAATAGGCGCGCAAAACGTCCACGGTCGGTTTTAGAATGCCGATGGCGCACACCGTAAAGCCGAGGCAGAGAAACAGCGAAACAAAGGCGGCATATTCGTCCTTCAAGCGGCGTAAAACCACCGTTAACACAAGTCCCAGCACGGCGAAGCCGAAAATTTTGTATAAACTCATCGCTATAACCCGAAAATGTTCCGTACCGACGTGAATAACCGATCGATCTCACCGACAAGCATAAGCAGAACGATGATGATCCCGGCAATCGTGACGAAAACCGCTTGTTCATCTCTGCCGGATTTTGAGAGTATGTTTCCGGCGACCGATACAAGGATCCCGACTCCGGCGATGCGTAAAATGAGTGTAACATCCATGATTTTTTCTCCTTCGTTTGCACATTTACAGCAGAATGAGTGCGGCAAGAAGACCGCACAAAACGCCGAGCTTGCGGTATAGGACGCATTTGGCATCGTCTTTGGCAGCATATTTTTTCTCTAAGGCGGATAAATCGGCAATCGTGCGCGTAAGCACTTCGCATTCGGTCTTGCGAAAGCCGCTTTTGCCGAGATTTTCGGCAAGCGCGGTATAGATTTTGATGTATTCCTCCGGAAGAAAGGCGCGAACCTCTTCAAACGCCCTTGCAAAGGCGTCGGGAACGCCGCTTTTGAGAACACGGCAAAAGCCGTGCTTTTCCGTTATTTTCCCGTTAAAGCCGGCATAAATGTCCGTAAGCGGAAGACCGCCGTTTTCAATGCCGTTTTTGATGCGTACCAGTAATTCAAGCAGCTCGGCACGCAGCGCGGCATTTTGCCGCCGCACGGCGGATAAGTGTGCGCCATACAGCGAGATAGCGCCCGATACAAGCAAAATGCCGATGTACTTTAACATGGTATCCGATTGACGCTGCCGTCCGCATAGTCGTACAGCGTCTGCGAAACGGTGCCGCCGCGGCGTTCCAAAACGGCTATCGTGCGAAAAACACCTTCATCGCACAGCTTTTTCACGGCCGGGTGCTTAAAGACCTCCGAAACATCCGCGCCGTGGAGCGAAGCCAAAAAGACGATGCCGCCGAAATGCGCGTCGGAAATAACGGCGGCTTCCTTGTCCGAGCCGATTTCGTCGCATATCAGAATTTCCGGCGAAAGCACACGTGCGGCACATTCCAAGCCTCTTGCTTTGGAAACGCCCGAAAGCACATCGACCGCACACCCGGAAAAGTATTCCGGAAGATAGATTTCGTCGCGTTCGTCTAAAATGCAAACCCGGTAAAACCGCCCGTTCCCGACGCTTTTGGTGCGGATGTCGCGCGAAAGACCGATGGCAAGATCGCGCAACAGCGTGGTTTTTCCCACGCCGGGCGGCGAAATGACCAAAAGGCCGCCGTTTTCGAAGCCGTGTGTGGCAAAATACGACACGAGCGGCGCGGCACAGCCGGGAACGTGATGCGGCAGCCGGAGGTTAACGCCGGTAATCTGCGTAAATCCGGTCATTTCGCCGTTTTGGCTTGCCGCTTTTCCGAACAAGCCTGCCCGGATGCCGTAACGCGTGATGTAGCCGCGGCGCACGCTGTCTTCAAACGCATAAACCGAACCGCCGCAAAAGCGGTATAAAAACTCTTCAAGCTCGCTGTCGGTGATCCGCACACAGCGTGCCGGCTCCATACAGATGCCGGTGTCGCACAGATAGCGGTTTTCACCGTCGATGAAAACGGTGGTGATATTGCCGGCACGAAGCCGCAGTTCGGAAAGCTTTTCCGTGACCGTCTGCGGCAGCCTGGTCAAAGCGGAACGCACACTGCCCGGCAAAAAGGGAAGAATACGGTATAAACTGCTGTCATTCATGGTCAAAAACTCCTTGTCTTTCAAATTCTTTTGGATCGGTTGTTCCGTTATGTTCTTTCCAAAAAATTGTATACGGCGACGATCTGCTCCCAGGTGCGGATATCGATGACGCCTGTCACGGGAAGATAGAACCGCTGTTGAAAGGCACGCACGGCTTCTTCGGTGGCGGAGCCGTATATGCCGTCCGGGGTGGGTGCCGGAATTTCGGGATAGGAGGCGGAGATGCGCGTTAAATACTCTTGCATGAGCCGCACATCTTCACCGCGCGAACCGCGCCGCAAGGCGTTTCCCGGAAAGCTTTGTGCGCCAAGCTCCGGCGTGACGACCGTCAGAATGTTTTCATAAACCTCGTACAGCTTTTCCCAGACGGCGGCATCCGTTTCGCCTGTTTCGGCAAGGCCGAACTGCGCCTGAAAGCGCAAAAGCGATTGCTCGGTGCCGTTCCCGAATATGCCGTCGAGAGCCGGTGAGGGAATGCCTTCGTAAAATAAACCGATGTAGCTGAGAAGAAACTGCAAACGCGCCACATCTCTGCCGGTATCGCCGCGCTTTAACACGACCGTCGGCGGTGTTTCGGGAAGCGTGCCGGTTTCTCCTGCACCGTTTAATTCCGCAAGCTTCAGAATCGATGCATAGACATACGAGATTTTGTACCACGTCGCTTTTCCGACAATGCCGTCCACCGTTAAGCCGAAAATTTCTTGGAAAACGCGGACGGCCGAATCCATGGCTGAATCAAAGACCCGATAAATCGGATTGATGCGCGGAATGAGCGGATAGTTTTCGGCAATACGGTATAATTGCCGGCGGATATATTCCACCTCCGCCCCCTGTGAGCCGAATGAAAGGGGAGAACCCGGATAGGAACGCTCAAAATTCGAAACAACATCGGTAGAGGCAAGCTCAATATCGTCGCCATAGTAGTAGCGTAAAATGTTTAATGCGGAATAGCCCTGTGCACCAAGGCTTTCCGAACCCCATTGCGACATTCCGGCACAGCTTGCACGGCGGCCGTCACAATAAGAGGTGAAGAACGGACTTAACGTTTCACTGTGGCGGATATAGACGTTGAAAAGCTCATCCACAAGCCTGTTTATGTTATCGAAAATGTTGCGGCCCGGTACAAAGGATTGGTCAAATTGGGTGGAGTTGGTGATGTCGAAATCATAGCCCTGGCTGGGATACCATTCCGTGTAGATGCGGTTGAGCGTTAAGGAAATGATCGCTAAAATGTTTGCGCGAAGCGCCTCCTCCGACCACGTCGGGTAAATTTCGGAGGACGCGACGTTTTTGATGTAGTCCGGAAAGGAAACATAAACATTTTCGGCGTTTGCGGAGGGGACGCCCAAATGCACGACCACGGTTTCGGGAATGACGACCTGCCTTGCGATAAACGGCTCGGCTATGGCATCGCCGGGACCGCGCTGTGCGCGCTCGGTGTCGCTTAGCAGTTCATTCGGCGGTATTTCGTAGACGATGATACCGCCGGTCGTTCCCTCATAGCCTTTGGAAAGCGGAGTTAACAAAAGAGGGAGCGTGCTGGTCTTTCCGGCAAATACCGGCACGTGAAGCACGCGCACCGGGAAATAGCCGGCAACATTTGCATAGACATCCACTGCCGAATAGGGGATATCCGGATTGTATTCGTTTAGGGAAATGGCAGGATCCGGGGCTTCCACCGAGACGGATTGTGTTGCGCCGGACGAATCGGTAAGCAGCCGATAGGTATAGCGTTCGGAATCAACCGGGAAATCCGAGAGAAAGCGGTTGTCAGAAGTCTGCGTGATGCCGGTGGTTTTGATATAGATATTCCGGTCGGCAAGCGGCAAAGCACCGTCAGCCAATTGCAGGGTCGCGCGAACATAGCCTTGATACAAAGTAAAACACCTCGTTTCGTTGTCTTGGTTTATCCTATTCGGATACTCGTCCCGATATGACAGCGTTTTTATAAGGCGAGTGCGAAAATCAGACATTTTTTGCAGACTCTGCGGCATATAATAACGTTGTACGGGATTTCCGGTGAAAAAGGTTGGATGCACAATGATTGTATATGCGGACGTGTTATTTGCGGTCAACTGGGTGATGGATTATTTTGCGCTGTTTGCCGCAGCGCGCGTGTTAGGACTTGCACAAAAACGCGGGCGGCTTTGCTTGGGTGCGTTTATCGGCGCGGCATATTGCGTGTTAAAGCTGTTTGTGCCGCTTGCCGAACCGCTTGCGGCGATTGCGGTTTCGCTTGTCATGTGTGCCGCCGCCGTGTGGAACGGAAAAGTGCTTACCTATATAAAGGCCGTGGTGTTATTCTATGCGGCAAGTATGCTCATCGGCGGTGTGATGACCTTTGTATATGAGCGTGCATATCGCCTGCGGCATCTGCCGCTGTTTCGTGACGGGCTTACGCCGGGAATGTTCTTTGTGTGCGTCGGCGTTTTGTTCGTTCTGTTATTCTTCTGCGGCCGCCTGCTTTCGCAGAAAACGAATGTGAGTTATGCGACCGTCTGCGTGAGGGTGGATGACAAAAGCGAACGTTTTCGGCTGCTTACCGATTCGGGAAATCTGCTACGCGATCCGTACAATGGTCTGCCGGTGATGATTTTGGACGGAAACAGCCTTGACAAGCTGTTCGGAAAGGATGGCTTCCACCGGCATTTCGATGCGTCGGAAACACTTGCCGTCAAGCGGAAATTCCGCTATATTCCCGTGCAGACGCCCGGTGGAGAGGGCATTTTGGCAAGCTTTTTGCCGGATGAGATCCGACTGTGCGAAAAAAACGGCAAAAAGCGGCGTATCGCTGCGCGTATCGCGGTCGATCTGCGGGAAAATCCCTATGGCGACAACGACGGGATCCTGCCGCTTGCGGCGATGAGTGCCTGACAAAGCCTGTATGAAAAAAACAACCGAAGATTCGGGAAAGGAAGATATGTATGAAGCTGAAAGCTGTTTGCTGCCGCATGACGATGTTTTTTGAAAAACTGCGTTCCGGAACTGCCTATGAAAAGAATACGGGACGCTTAAAGCTTTTATACCGCTTTTTCGGCGAAGATGCCGTGTTTTACATCAACGGCTCGCAGGTGCTTCCGTCGCCGCTCGACGCCGCAAACGAAGCCAAAGCTTTGGCAGAGTTGAAAAGCGAAGACAGGCTTGCAGCGGAAAAGGCGAAAAATCTGCTTGTCGAACGAAATCTGCGTTTGGTGGTGTATATTGCCAAACGCTTCGAAAACACGGGCATCGGGATTGAGGATCTGATATCGATCGGCACGCTCGGTCTCATGAAGGCCATCTCCACCTTCAACACGGACAAGAACATCAAGCTTGCCACCTATGCCTCGCGCTGTATCGAAAACGAGATCCTTATGTATATCCGCAAAACCGCCCGCAGCAAAAACGATGTGTCGCTCGAAGATCCGTTAAGCGTCGATTGGGACGGAAACGAACTGCTGTTATCGGACATTCTCGGCTCGGAGGACGATGAACTCGGCCGCCGCTTGGAGGATGAGGAGGAAAAGAAGATGATCCATCAGGCGGTTGCACGCTTAAATCCGCGCGACAGACAGATCATCGAGCTGCGCTTCGGTCTTTCGGAAAACAAAAATGCGTGTGGAAAAAAGAGCGAAATGACCCAAAAAGAAGTGGCGGATTTGCTCGGCATTTCCCAATCGTATATTTCGCGCCTCGAAAAACGGATTATCGCCGGACTCAAAAAGGATATTGCCGCTTTTTACCGTTAAGAGGTGAGAACGCGGAAAACCGTATAAATTTTTTGTAAAAATGGCACGTACATCTTGCAAATTCTCCCGAAAAGTGGTATCATATATTTTGAGTATATATGTCGATTTCGATCACTTTTTGAGGAGTAGGTACAATGACACACGGATACAGCAACTTAAAACCGAATATTGTTTTGCAGACAGGCACGGTTTTTTCCGCCGCCATGGCCGCGTGCGGTGCTGTGCCGCTTGCGAGTGTGACGCTTGCCGATCTTCCGGCGCATCCCTTTTCCTTAAAGCTTGAAGTGACCTGCCAAAGCAGCGAAAATCTTGTGTTTGCCTTTGCACCGGCGCATTTTCCGGCGTTTGATACGCATTTGTGCGGCGACAAGGCTACGCATACCGCGCTTATCCGCTTTTCTGCGGCGGATTTCGAAATCGGACACGCCTATCTGCATTCGCTTGCGGCTTTGACGGAGGCACTTTTGTGCGTCAAAGCGGAGATCGACGGCTTTGCGGTGTCGGCCGAAGTCAAAATACAGCTTTTGCCGAGCGACGAATGGCTCGGCATCGACAGCCATCCCGAAACGCTTGCGGCGTTTGTTTGCCCGGGCAGCCGCGCCCTTCAAACGCTGACCGACGGCGTTTTGCACGATACGCCGTTATCGGCACTTGCGGAGCATACGGATTCGATCCGTGACATCGTGAAAAACATCCGTGCCGGAAGCATGATCTGTGCCGCAAGGGATTCGTATTCGCCCGAACGGAGGCAGCGGATCAAAAGCCATGCGGCTTTATGCATTCCGAACGCGGTTGCGGCGACTCCGATGGAGCTTGCGTTATTGTTCTGCGCCTGCGCCGAGCGGTGCGGCTTTATGCCGACTGTGGCATTTGCCACAAACCTGTCGGGAGCGGTGAGCCTGTTCTGCGGCGTGCGCGCTCATCGCGTGCAGTCGGGAACCGGTATGCTTTCGGAAAGCTTATCCAAGGTGCGCTCCATGCTCGAAAACGGCGAAATGTTCCTTTTTGATCCGGCGATTCTCTCTTCGGCGCAAAGCATTGATGTTTCTTTGGCCGCCGCCGAAGCACACGGATATTTTTCCAAAAACGGGACAAGACTGTTGTTAGCGCTTGATATCGGCGAAGCGCGCGCAAACAGTGTCGCACCGTTTTTTGCCGAGACGGAAGAAGCGGCCGCCGAAGCGGAAGAAGCAAAGAGTTCGGCGCGCGATGTGTTGGCGTCCATCTATAACGGACTGTCCGGAAGCCGCATTTTTAAGGTGCTTTCGGGCGATTTCGGCGGCTATGACGTGCTGCCGCTTATCGGCTTTGCACCCGAGCGGCTGATTAACGGGCAGCCGGAGGCCATCGGCCCGATGGAGATCAGCGAAAAGCCGGCGCGCTTTGCGTCGTTAGCCGATGATTTTGCGGCATTTGCACTGCGGGACGAAAAAAACATTGCCTACAACAAAGCGGAGCTTGCGGACATACGCGCCGCTTATGCCACGTTCGGCGCACGTATACAAGAGAAAAAATACTGTGTTACGGGATACTATGAAAAGACGTTTCATGAAAAAGCGTCTCGCATGACGTTTGGCCGCTCGCCGGGCTTTGCCTGCTATGCCATCGCCGGTTTTCTTCGCGTGCGTGAAACGGCGGACGCGAAAGAGCATTATCTGCCGCTCGTGTTTGTGCGTGTTCATTTAGAGCGGAACTTCGATTATCGGTTTTGTCCCATGGAGGACGCGCCGCTTGTCAATACGCTTGCCGCGAACCTCTTAGGCGTGAATGACAAGACCGCGCATCTTCCGGAAAACGTGCCGGACGTGCTTGCCTTTTTCGAAAAGGCGGCGGAAAACTGCAAGGACAGTGCCTATTCCGAAATCCGCGTGATCCGTGAAACCGCTTTAATCAAAGCCGATCTTTCCGACTTCATTTTGTGGAATCACATCGGTACAAACGCCCGTACCATGTTGAAAAACAAGTCTTTTGCCGCGCTTCTTACGGGAACGCCGGCCGAAGCACCGGAACCGAAAAATGCTTCAAACGGCTTTCGTCCGTTTGTCCGCTATGCGCCCGAAACGGTCAAAGAGGCCTTGTCGGACAGCCGAAATGCGCTTCTTTCGGGCGGCAGTGCATCGGATAAAGAGGATTTTCTCGTCAATGCCGCCGCTGTGGCGTTGGCCGACAGCCAAACCGTGCTTATTTCGTCAAACGAACCGGATTTTTTGGATTTTGCGGCGCAAAGCCTTGAAAAAGCGGGACTTTCCGAAGCCGTGCTTCGCTTGGATTTATGTCGGTCGCCGGAAGATGTTATCCGCGCTGTTCAAGCGCGCCTGGAGGCGCTGTCCGCTTTGGAGCGCACCTCGGCCGCACCGCAGTTAAAGAACGAGCTTGACGAGATCGCTTCTCGCTTAAAAAGCTATGCCGAGCGTCTGACGACGACCGACAAAGCCTTCGGCGTGTCGCTCCTTGAGCTTGTCGAATCGTTCGACAATGCGTATGATGCCACAGAGCCAAAACCGCTTCTTGCGGTGGAGCAGGCGGCTCTCGATAACCTGAACGGTGAAAAGCTGGATGCGTTATTTGATATGGCGGAACGCCTGGTACGACGTGCGCATAAGACGCTTGCTGAGGTGTCGCTCGCGGAGCAGGCGCCGCTTTCGTCGCATCCGCTTGCGCTTCTGTCGCCCGAAAAAGTGCCGGACGACGCGGTGCTTCATGAAATCTATGAGCTTATCGCGCGGATTTTGCCGGCTCTTTCGGAATACCGCGAAACCTTCTTTGAGATAAGCCCGATGCTTGGCATCCGAATTTCCGATATCCGGAATTTGGAGGCGTTATATACCTTAAACGAGCTGTACCGGCTGTTCATTTCGGCACGGGAATACGATATTCCCGAAGGCTTTGCCGCAAATGGGCTTTCGGCGTTTGCCGACAGTGAAAGCCGCCGCAGCCACGCGAAAAAGTGCATGGAAAACATCGAATATCAGCTTCGCTTCTTCTCGCCGGAGCTGTTTGAGGATGTGGACTCGCTGTTAGTCGGATACCGGGACGCGGACGACGACCGGTCGAATTTTATCAAAAAATTCCTCGTGAAGAAAAATCACAAGGACGTACTTTTGCAATATGTTACACCGGAAAACCGTGCGGAATTTGCCAAACATCCGGTGTCGGATATCTATAAACTGTTAGATGAATACCGCATCGAAAAAGCGGCGGCAGGGGAGTCGGACGCGCCCGAAGATGAAAATGCTGCGTCGCTTGCCGCATTGGTCGGAGAACTGAAAAAGCTGCTTGTCTGCCTGTATCCGGAAGAGCAATCCGACCGGCGTGCGACGGATGCACGCTTGATGAAGCTGTTTGCGTTTATCGAAAAGCTGTGTGCGGACGCCGCGCTCTCCAAAAAGCTGACGTTTGCCAGAGCACGGTTCGCGCAGGTATATTCGGAAAACGAATGTATGCTGGAGAAGCTTTCCGCGCTTCTCGGTGCGGACTTCCGCACACTTTCCTTCGAAACGGGTATTTTGAACTACGACGGCCTGTCGGGCTTTCTCAAACGCGTGGAGGAAAATCTGCCGGCACTTCCGGGCTGGGTGGATTATTTGGAAGAAGAAAAAGCGGCAGAGCCGTATCTTGCGGCTTTTTGCGGATATCTGCGCCGCACCGGTGTCAAACCGGGCACAGATCGCCTGTTTGCATCGTCACTGCTTTTGCCGGCTGTCACGTATATGCTGCAAAACGCCGGGTTGGAGGCGGATTGGAACGCGATTTCACGCGCCAAGGAAACGTATGCGCCGCTTGCCGAAAAAACAGCCGCTCTTTCGCTCGAAACCGCCCTGCAGACCCATCGCCAGCGCGTGAAGCACTATGCCGAAACCGAAAGTGCCAAGCTGTTCTCGGAAGCCGACAAAACGCTTTCGATCACCGCCTTTGCCGCGAAGCATCATAAGCATTTGTTGCGCATTTTCCCGATTCTGCTTATCAACACCGCAAGCATCGGCTCTGTCGCGCGCGGTGAATACATTGCCGATATGGCGCTGTGCGACGATTCCGACCGTCTGCCGCTTTCGCTCGAAGCGGCCGCTGCCGCCAAACGTGTCCTTCTTTTGACGCATACGCTGCGGCCCGGTCCTGTGGCACGGCTTATCGCAAAGGCCGGTGCCTTGCGCCTTGCCTTCCATAACCAAGAGACTGCGTTCACAAGCGAAACGCTCCGGCATACAACGCTTTGTGCGGCGATGGTCAACGGCACCATGCGCTTTGCCGCCGATCTTGCCAATCCTCAAGAGGCGGAGTTGTGTGTGACCAAAGCACTCGAAATGGCGCAAAGCGGAAACCGAACGGCCATCTTTGCCTTTACGCACGGCCAATGCGCCTATATGCGGCACTTGCTTTGCGTGACGGCGGAAAACGATAAAACTGCCCGCGAGCGGATCGAAACAGGGCTTGTGACGGTGCGCGACGCGTTTGAACCCTGCTATGAACGCTTTTCCGGCGCGGTGTTCTCGTTTGCCGCCGCGGCGGACAGCGAAGGAAATCTGTGCCGCGCGTTCTGCATGGGAAGCACGGAGGAATTCCGTAAGGCTTTGGCCGCTTCTTTGCAGACGGTGGACGGACAGGCTGTGCTTGTGACGTCGCTTTCGGCGAAGGAATTAGATCTGTTCGGAAAACGCTTGACGGCGGCGCGCGAATTATATTATGCGCTTCGTTTTGCCGTGCACGGCGTATCCGCTATGGAAGCGTCGGAGCTGCGGAGCGTTTCCGTGTTGGATGCCGCTTTGCTTGCGGCAGGGAACGAAGGCGTTCCGGCACGCGGCTATCTTTCGTGCGGTGCGGATCTTGTATCGCTGGACGGAAAGCGTGCGGATATGTACGACGTGACGAACGAAACCGATTTGTTTGAACGTTTGGATACCGCCGAACGCCTGAAAAAGAACGGCGTTTCGTTAACGCTTGTGTCGCCGCTCGACGCGGTGCGGCAGTTGGCCGACGGCATGAAAAACGCGTAAACTGTTTGTAGAAGAAACACCGAATGAAAACCGCCGAAACGGAAAAAATGATTTTGTCCGCAGCGGCATGGCGGTTTCGGACAAGTCCCGTTTTCGCGCGATTTGTTCGGTTCGGCAGTCTGCTTAGAAAGGATGTGCCTTATGCCCGTCATTGAAGGCGCTTGTATCGGCATTGATTTAGGCACGGCCAATTGCCTTGTCTGCAACAAAGATAAAGGCATTGTGAGCCGCGAGCCGTCGGTGGTGGCGTATGATATTGCCTCCGATCGCGTCATTGCCATCGGTTCGGAGGCCAAGCGCATGATCGGAAAAACGCCGTTCGGCATTACGACGGTCAAACCGTTGAAGGACGGAGTGATTGCCGATTTTGGTCTGACGCTTGCCATGATGAAGATACTTATCGGACGAGCCATGCGTTCGTCGCTGTTTGCAAAGCCAAAGGTTATCGTCTGCATTCCCTATGGGATCACCGAGGTGGAACAGCGTGCAGTGGAAAATGCCGCTGTCGAAGCCGGTGCTTCGGGCGTGGCGCTTGTGGAGGAGCCGGTGGCGGCGGCAATCGGTGCCGGACTTCCCATCCGTCAGCCGAAAGGCAATATGATCGTCGATATCGGCGGCGGCACAACCGAGGTCGCGGTGGTGACCGGCGGCGGTGTGGCGTTGTCGAAATCCCTACGTGTAGCCGGTGATGCCTGTGATAAGGCTATCGCGGAATATATCCGCAAAAAATTCAATGTTCTTATCGGCGAAAACACGGCCGAAAACATCAAGACCGAAATCGGTTCGGCACACGAATCGACCGATATCGGAATGCTTGAAGTGCGCGGACGCAACCTCGGAACGGGATTGCCGTCGGTGTTCAACATTTATGCGCGCGAGGTACGGGAAGCCATGAGTGCACCGCTCGGCGCGATGATCGATGTTATCCGTGCCACGCTGGAAAGCACGCCGCCCGAACTGTGTGCCGATCTGTATGACAACGGCATTATGCTTGCCGGCGGCGGTGCGCTTTTGGCAGGGCTGCCGCTGCTCATCGAGGAACGAACCGGCCTTGCCGTAACGCTTGCCAAGCATCCGCTTGACGCGGTGGCCGACGGAATCGTCAAGATCATGTCCGCCCGGAATTTACGCGGCGTTCTGACTGAGGTCAAAAAAGTTTAGCTTATCAAAAATTAAAAATAGAGGTAATCAACATGAACAAGCTTGAAAGAATCAAATTTGTAAACAATGACGCCGAAAATGCCGAGCGTCCCGTGTTTATCATCGTTATGGACGGTGTCGGTCTTGCACCCGACACGGCCAGCAACGCCGTCAAGAACGCCAAAACACCGACGCTTGATATGCTCATGGAAAAATATCCCATGTTAAAGCTCAAAGCGCACGGCACGGCTGTCGGCCTTCCGAGCGACGACGATATGGGCAACTCCGAGGTCGGCCATAACGCCATCGGCGCCGGTCAGGTCTTTGCACAGGGTGCAAAGCTCGTCTCTAACTCCATCGAGAGCGGAAAAATGTTCGACTCCAAGGCATGGAAAGAAATCGTTTCGGTCAAGGATACCGGCAAAACGCTGCATTTCATCGGCCTTTTCTCGGACGGCAACGTGCATTCCCATATCGATCATTTGAAGGCAATGCTCGTACAAGCCAAAAAAGAGGGCGTGCATACCGTCCGCATCCACATTCTGCTTGACGGCCGCGATGTCGGCGAAACCTCGGCTCTTGATTATGTGATCCCGTTTGAAGCGTTCCTTGCCGAATTGAACGACGCTTCGTTCGACGCAAAAATCGCTTCCGGCGGCGGCAGAATGAACATCACCATGGATCGCTACGGCGCCAACTGGCCGATGGTCGAAAAAGGCTGGCATACCCACGTTCTCGGCGAGGGCAGACAGTTTGCTTCGGCCGAAGAAGCCATCACCGCATACCGCAAAGAAACCGGCTGCATCGACCAAGACCTGCCGCCGTTCATCATCGCCAAAGACGGCAAGCCGCTCGGTACCATTGAGGACGGCGACAGCGTTGTGTTCTATAACTTTCGCGGCGACCGCGCCATCGAGATTTCCAAGGCCTTTGAAGAGACCGATTTTGACAAATTCGACCGCGTCCGCTTCCCGAAGGTCACCTATGCCGGTATGCTCGAATACGACGGCGACCTGCACATCCCGTCCCGGTATCTTGTCAGCCCGCCCGAAATCACCGGTACGATGGGCGAATTCCTTGCTAATACCGGCGTGACGCAGTATGCGCTTTCCGAAACACAGAAATTCGGCCATGTGACCTATTTCTGGAACGGCAACCGCAGCGGCAAATTTGACGAAAAAACCGAATGCTACGAGGAAATCAAATCCGATGTCGTTCCGTTCGAACAGCGTCCGTGGATGAAGTGCGCCGAGATCACCGACCGTCTTATCGAAGTGGCCGATGAGGGCAAATTCCGCTTTATGCGCGTCAATTTCCCGAACGGCGATATGGTCGGCCATACCGGCAACTACCTTGCAACCATCGTTTCCATGGAATCGCTCGATCTGTGCCTTGCAAGACTGCTTCCCGAAATCGATAAGGTTCACGGCGTGGCGATCATCACGGCTGACCACGGCAATGCCGATGAAATGTATGAACTCGATAAAAAGACTGGACTTCCCAAAGTCGATAAAGAGGGTCATTATAAGGCCAAGACCAGTCATACGCTCAATCCCGTTCCGTGCATTATCTACGATAACTTCGGTGCGGACAACTATACCGTCAAGACCGAAGGCTCGTACGGACTTTCCAACATCGCCGCAACGCTTGTCAATCTCATGGGCTACAAAGCCCCCGATTTCTGGGATGAAAGCATGATCGAATTAAAGAAATAACAGAATGTGCACCACGCTCTGTCCGGCTTCTTTGCCCGGGCAGAGCGAACGCCTATTCTCTCGAAAGGAGAATTCCATGCGCTTCAACTGTTTTGCCGCCGTGACAGCCTCTTTGGCTCTCGCTTTCGGCTCGTTTTTCGGTGTCGGTGCCGCACAGCCGATACAGGCGGATATCTCGACGATGTTTGACAGCCTGCAAGGCGAGGGAACGGCCGAAAGCCCGTATCTTGTAAGTGACGCAAACGCGCTTTGCCGCATGGCGGAACGCATTAACAGCGGCGACACGGCGTATGCGTCGGCATATTACCGCCAAACCGCACCGCTTGTATTAACGGAGCATACGCCCATCGGTTCGGAAAAATTCCCGTTTTGCGGTACGTATGACGGCAGTGGTTTTCCAATCATCTTCGAAAATGCTCCGACCGTTGCCGACAGCCGGTATGTCGGCTTTTTCGGCTATGCAAAGCAGGCGTGCTTTTCCAACATGGTGCTTGTCGGCGATTTGCGCGCCGATTCGGCAGAGGATCTGAACATCGGCTTTCTGTGCGGCTATTATACGGCCGAAAAGAACGGAGCGTACAAAATCCAAAACTGTGAAGTGCTGGGACAGATGACCGCCAAGGCCGAGAGCGTGCTTGCCGGTGGGCTTATCGGTCAAGTGCGCTTAAAGAACGGCACGCTCACGGTTTCCGACTGCTATTCCGAAATCGAGCTTTCGGCAAACGGCGTGCAGACGGCGTTTTCGGGCGGCCTTTTCGGCTTTGCGCACGCCGCCGGCAGTGCGGTCTTCCGGATGTCCGCCTGTGTGGCAAACGGCGCGGTCACGTCAGCTGTCCGAGAGTCGTATGCGCTTGCTTACGGCGGCGGTCTGCTCGGCTATTTTTACCAAGACGACGGTTGGATTCATACAGCAAGCCTTGCCGGACTGTATGAAGAAACCTACAGCCTTTCCGGCAGTGCTTTTCACGGAAGCGTGACGACGGACGGCGGCTCTTCGCGGTATATCGGCGCGCTCATCGGCTATGCCAACGGTGCTGTTACCGTAAACAAAAACTATGCCTGCGTCACGGAGCTGACACCGACCAATGCGTCGGAGAACGGGCAAAGCGTTTTGCGCGAAGACTTGTTTGACGCAGCCTTTTTGACCGAAAACCTCAGCCTTGATTTGACCAAATGGATTTGCCTTGCCGATAAAAGCGGTTTGCGGTTAAAATCGAACTATCCCGAGCTTATCAAACTGCAAACGGAACAAAATGTACCAAAAACGCTGCATTTCCAGCCGGTCAACTGTGAAACCGGCCTGTTTGCCGCCGCTTTTTACGGCGCGGACGGTAAAATGACCGGCGCGAGAAGCCTTGCATTTTCGGAAGCCGCCGCTTTTGCGGTGACCGTTCCGGAGGGCGCGGAAAGCTTTCGGGTATTTCTGTTTGCCGACTGCCGCAGCTTGAAACCGCTTTTGCGAAAGCCGCTCTCTTTTACCGTATGACCTACGCGCCCATTCCCAAAACGAAAGGACGAAATGACCCATGCACAAACTCCGTTTGCCCATACTCTTGGCAGCTGTTTTCGCGGCATTCTCCCTTTTAGCCGGTGCAGCACCGCAGCTCGATTACGATGTGGAAGCTCCGATGGATGAAAAAACCGAAGGCTTTGAGGAGCGTGCGGTACATAAAAACACAACCTCCGTCTATTCCGACACCCTGCAGGGCGGCGGCACGGCCGAAGATCCGTTTGTCATCGCTCATGCAAGCGATTTGCTGTACCTTTCCGAGCAGGTGAATGCCGGCAATGAACCGTATGGCAGTGCCTATTACGTCCAAAGCGCCGATATCGATTTGACCGGCAGCGCCTACACGCCCATCGGCACGCAAGCGCATCCGTTTTCCGGCTCGTATGACGGCGCGAACCATCGCATTCTGTATATAGATGCAGTCTATGAGGGCGATTTGTTCGGCGTTTTCGGCTATGCGCTTGCCGCCGATTTTCGGAATATGGATATTTATATGGAGGCGGACGTCACCTATAAGAACTTATTCGATACGGCAGAGGATAAGAATGCGTCGCTGTACGCCGGGATTCTCTGCGGCGTGTATCAGGTCGCAAAGGATTGCAACAGCACGGTTTCCGGCTGTCGCACGGACGGAAAGCTCACGGCGACCAACACCAAACGAACCGTCCATGCCGCCGGATTTTTCGGACTGCTTTCGGCAACTACCATTTATTACGGCGATGTGTTGGTCATCGATTGCGAAAGCGCGGCGGATATTACCGCCAATGCACGCTCCAGCCCGTATGCTGCCGGTATCGCCGCACGCGCCGAAACGCAAGGACGCGGAAGACTCGGCTTTGAACGCTGCTTTGTCAGCGGAAGCGTCGTTGCCCACGGCTATTCGACCGAATCCTACTCTGCCTGCGCAGGCGGTGTTGCAGGATGTCTGTATATCGACGAATCGGATTGGTCGGTTTGGTCAGAGCTTTCGGATGAGCCGGACGGATCGAAAACCTCGAACGCGGTCGATACCAATCGTATCAAAACTGCCTTAAAGGCGTGCGTGGTAGCTTCGGAAACACTGCACGCGTATTTGTCCAAACAGCATTCCCAAAGCACCGCTTATGTGGATTGGTTCGCTGCCAGCATATCGGAAAACATTACAATCATCAATAACTATTATCTGAAAAACGATACGATCGTCTGCAACGGCGGCGACCTTGCCGCAACCGAAATCGAAACCAAAGAGCAGCTGTATTCCGCCGAATTTCTTTCCGGAACGCTTTCGTATGATTTGGACGGCTTGTGGAACCTCACGCCGGGCAAAGCTCTGTCGTTACGCTTTGATGGCGCACGCATTTGGGTCTATCGCGACGGCGAGCAGCTCGTCCTTCTGCCGATCGGCGGTTCGGCCGGTTCGTTTGTCCTTTCCTATTGTGACCAAACTTGGCGTCCGCTTGCGTTCGACGTTATCGCTGTCGACGCGGAGAATCGCCGCTATACGACCGTGATTCCGTCGTTTGACGGAGCACGTTCTGTGACCGTGCTGTGGCTCGACCAAAACAGCCTGCGGCCGCTTGCTAAGCCTTGCCGTTTGTCAGTTTGAGCAGCGTTCGAACGGAATCGTATATTTCGCCGCCATGCACTAAGCGTGGCGGCTTTCTTTTTGTGCATATTGCCAAAAAATGCTGGTTAATTTTTACAAAAATCGAAAACGTTCATGACTTATTAACTTGTACGTGCTATACTATATTTGTATATAAACACTACATCATATTTATAAGGAGTGACACGCGTGAAAAAACCTTTATCCATCCTGTTGTCTGCCATGCTTTTGATCTCTTCGAGCTTTACCGCTTCTGCGTTTGAAGCCGAAACAGTCGAAGCGGCAGATGAGAAAACCGCAATACCTGCTGTCGAAGCACAGGTATCGGAGGAAACAAGCCTCGATATCCCGCTTATCGATCCCGACAAGGGCAAGCTCATCTTATATCAGAACTTTGACGCCGAAGGCGCAACCTTTGCAACGGTCGATTATTTCGATGCCACTTATATTACGCCCGGCAACATCACCGGCAGCAGCACCACACTGACCATTGAAACCGACCCGGCTGACGCGTCTAACAAAGTACTCAAAATGACCAATGCGGGAAGCAGCTGGCATCAGTATGTTGTAAACGTCAACATGCCGTTAAAAGAAGGCGAATATACGGTTGCTTACCGTCATGCCAGTGAAAACGGCGATGTGGTAGGCTATATGCAGCGCTTCTTCACTTCGCCTCACCCGGTAAACAGTGCCGGTGAGTCGAAAGACGACTTAATTTCAACCAATCCCAGCACGGCCAATATCAATACCAATCCGAAAACCTTGTATGACACCTCTTACACCGGCGTCTGCAAAACGATTGACGGCATCAAGAAGTTCGGCATGAAGGGCGGCAATATGTTCCCGATGGCCGGCGATGTTCCGATGAACTCGGTGTATCAGCTTCGCCTGATTCCGAATAAGGGAAACCTGTATGTCGATGATTTTCGCATCTATTTCTTCCCGGAAAATGCCTTTACGGTTGCGGACGGCGCAGATGTAAAGTTTATTGAACCGACCACAGCGACCTACACGTTCCCGAAACCCGACGGCGTTTATTTCTATGTCAATAAGACCAACCCTTTCGAAACGTACAAGCCCGGTCAAACGGTAGATGTCGCCGCACTTGCCGGCGGAAAATTCGTCGGTATACACATTCCGCAGTATGTCGCCGAAAAGGGCGAATTGGTTCTGTATATGGATTATGAGACCGGCGACCTCAAGACGCTGACCTACGTCAATCCGGTTTACAGTAACATCACTGCTTTTTCCGGTTACAGAACCGACGGTACGGATTCGCTTACACTTGTTGCCGATCCGACGGACGAAACCGGCAAGAACCATGCCATGAAGGTGTATTCCAATAACACTTCTGCCCATCGTCTTGCTGTTTCGCAGTTTGCCGGCATTTCACTTGCCAATTCCGCCTTTACGTCTACAAGCCGTTATATGCTTGTCTCACCGGCCGATTTCAGTCACATTTACTTCCGTTTCCAAAAACCGGGCGCAAGCGATGCCTCGGCTACCAAATCGATTTCCATAAAGGACAATCCGCCTGCCGAGCTTACTTGGACAAATCTTTCCGTGACGCCGGATGATATGACCGGTTTGAATACCGGTATCAACTCGTTCGGTTATCAGATCAACATGATACAGGGCAAGGAAACCACCTATTATATCGACGATTATGCCCTGTATGCTTATCCGCTCAATTCGGTCATGTTCACGAGAACCAAGGGCGATGCCGATGTGACCATGTTACGCAACGAAGACCTGCACGGCGAAGACCTTTCGTTTACGTTCCCGACGGTTGATGACCTCGGCTACACGTTGGATGAAGGCGAAAAATTCTACGGTTGGGTCTCCTATGACGGAAAACAGCGTTACCAACCCGGCGAAACGGTAAAATATGCCGACCTCAACCATCAGACCTTCTATCCGTTTACCCAGTCGGTGAACGACAATGCCATGGGCTATGTCTTTGACGGCGATATTGCCATGACCGGTTATGATAATCAATCGCTCCGCTTCAAGGAAACCATCAACGATGAAGGCAGAAGCGTGCTTCATCTGCGCACCTATAAGTCGTTTAATGCCACCCTTCAGGGCGGCAAATGGGCGACCGACGCTCGTATCGGCATGAGAACCTCCGAGGATAAAGCCTTCTCCGGCACGGAGTTCCCGATCGTTACGTATACCTATAAGATCGAAAACACCTATAAAGTACCGGATGCTTATGTGAAGGATAAAAACTATGATCCGGAGTTAGAGGAATTTGCCGATGCACAGCCCGAGCCGCTTTCCGAATCGTTGTTTGTGTTCTGGTATTACAAGAAAAATGCAAACGGCAAAATCTGGATTGCCAACTACGGAGAAAACAAGCTCGGCAACGCATACCAAAAAGCAACCATCGACGGCAAGTATCACACGCTGACGCTTAATATGCGCGGTCTCGCTTCCAACGCAAAAGACCCGTATAACAGCGGTGACGTTTACGGCTTCGCCCTTGACCCGGTTGCATCAGCCAGCTGGTCGTCGGATATCTATGTGGACAGCATCCGCGCCTACCGCTTCGGCTATACCACCGTTACGTATGCTACCAATGCACCCGAAGGCGCGACGGTTGTAAGCGAAGTCGCAGCGGATACCGACCGCGGTATCGGTAAAGGCTATCTGTTAACCGATTCCCGTCCGGAAGTTGATGGCTATACCTTTGC
Organism: uncultured Eubacteriales bacterium; assembly: GCA_900546385.1. GTDB lineage: Bacteria > Bacillota > Clostridia > Oscillospirales > CAG-382 > UMGS882. The sequence goes on from URCT01000010.1 coordinate 21,740, forward strand.
CGGTTGGGCATTAAGTGCCGATGCAACGGCGGATGATGTAATCGAAAGCATCGATCTTACCGGCGACACTACCGTTTATGCCGTTTGGGAATCTGCCGCCAAGACCGCAAAGCCGGAAATGGCCGCTGTTTCCAGCGTATATCTCAGCGATGACACCGCCAAGAACGGTATCCGCTTCCGCGCATCTGTTTCGGCGGCAACGCTTGCCAATGAAAAGCTTCGCGAATACGGCTTCCTTGTTGCCCGTCAGGATATGCTTGACAAATATCACGACTCTTTGGATCATTCCTTCTATCATCCGGAAAATACCGAAACCTTAAAGCCGCTGTATGTGGAAGGCAAAGCATTTGAAAGAGATGAAGAAGGCAATGTTACCAAGAACATCATCTACAAGATGACGACGGATGGCGATGTCACGTTTGTTGCACGCTGTGTCGGTCTGAATCTTACAAACAAAGCCCATGTGACTGCCGAGCTCACGGCAAGACCGTATCTGCGCTATGCCGGTGCAAACGGCAGCATCGTCACACTGTATGGCGATACGTATACCTCTTCGCTGTACGGCGTTGTGAAATCCATCAAGGATAAAGCCGATGCCGGCGATGAGCAGTCTCTCGAAGATTACAACGCACACAAGTCGTATTACGATGCGATCCTTGCGCTTGCTGAATCGACAGAGGGTTAAACATTCCAATAACCGCCAAAAAGGGACTGCATTTTCGCAGTCCCTTTTGCATTATAGGAAGATGAAGACTATGTCGCTATTCATCGTCGGGCAGGGCAATGCCGAAAAGGTTGATCGCTTCTAACAGCGCACCGGCAGTCATGCCGGTCGGCAGGTCGTTTGCCGCGCAAAATGCGTCCCGGCACGCATGACTGTCCTCTCTGCCGCATAACCCGACCGCATACAGGTCGGCCTTGGTGTATACGCGCTTAGCCTTGATGTCGCCCGGCTCGCCACCTTGGGCTTCGCAGGCAATGCCGCTTCGTTCCAATAAACGGCGCAGCGTCTCGACGGACAGTCCCTCCACACCGAGAAAACCGGCCTTGGACGGTGCTTTTTTGCGCTTTTCCTTGCCGGAAATCTGCGGCGCATATACATGAACGACCTTTTCCTTCGGCAGCATTCCTCGAAGCTTGTTGCGGATGACAAAACCGGCCGGATCGCTGTCAGTAAGGATGATTAAGCCGTCGGTAAGAGCCAAACGGCGAAACAGCTTTGCTTTTTGCCCGGAGGAAAAGACGGAAAAGCCGTCGGTGGTGAAAATCGGTGCATCGACGAATTGCTGTAACTTGATTTTGTCGTATTTGCCTTCGACCAAAATGGCTTGTTTGATTTTTAGTTTTTCACTCATGATTCGAGAAGAAAATCGGCTTTTCCGGTCAAAACTGCTTTGAGCGCACGTAAAATTTCCTCCGGACGCTTGTCGAAATTCTGCTTTGCGGCATACGCCGTTTTCTCGTCTTCAAGCAGAAGATCGATCTGTGTCAAAACGCTTCCGTTTTGCGTGGCTTTGCAGCAAAGGTGCGTGCCGTTCGAATCGGTTTGTACAGAGCAAGCATATTCGATGCCCTGCGTTAGGCTGTCGTATTCCCGTTTGACGGCGCGTACCGCTTCTTCCGGTACGGCTGCTCCCAATTCCGCAAGGACGGATTTGCCCAAATCGCTGAGAATGCAGCACTTCGGCAGGGCGGCACTTGCAGAAAACGTGATTAGATTTTCATGTGCCAAATGCTCCATAACGTCCGGCAAATCGATGAAATCGGCAACCGCAGCGTGATAAACGGCGGCAAGCAGATAATCGGCATTGACGCCGTTCGGATAGGCTTTCATGACCTGCAGCATGAGAATCCGGAGCTGTTCGGTGTTGATGCGCAAAAGAATCCTTCTTTCCGACATTTGAGATAACGGAAATGTCTGGTTCTATTGTATCACAGTTTGCGGTATTTTTCAAGAAAAATATCAATTTTTCGCTTATTGGTAGAACTTTTGAAAAAGTGTGGACAAATGCGGCTGTCTGTGTTATACTGGCCATATCAATCCATCCAAACCTTCGAGAAAAAGGAGATCTTATGTGTTATACAAAACTTGCACCATACAAACCGGCTCAAAAGCCGGAGCTGCATATTCCGGCGCGCGTGGGTGCCTCCCCAAACCGACCGTTTTTGTACCGTTTGCCGATTGCGGGTGCGCGTCCGATGTCGATTTCGGTATCCGGCCTGCCGCATGGCCTTACGCTTGAAAACGGGATCCTTGCCGGAACGGCGGCTGTGTCCGGCGACTATGAACTTACCGTTTGTGCCGAAAACGCATACGGCTCGGCCTGCGGAAGCGTTGTTTTATCGATCGCCGAGGGAAATATCTGCCGCACGCCGCTTATGGGATGGACAAGCTGGAACACGTTTGCCCATACCGTGTCGAGCGAAAAGATCCTTGCATCGGCAAAGCTTCTTTGCGAGACCCGGCTTGCCGATTACGGCTATGGTTATATCAACATCGATTCTTCTTGGCAGGGAGAGTATGGCGAAAACGGCGCAATCACGCCATGTGACCGCTTTCCCGATATGAAAAAGCTTTGCGATGCGGTCCATGCTCTCGGCTTAAAATGCGGCATCTATGCCACGCCCATGCTCAACGCCTGGGGCAAAGAGGATGGCGGCATGGGGTTACCGGGCTGCACGCGCGGCGAACCGGATCCGGCGTTTCCGCCGACCATGGGCGGCATCGGCAAGGAACACCACGAAAAGCAAAATGTGCGGCAATGGGCGGCATGGGGCTTCGATTATCTCAAATACGATTGGGATCCGTGCGACCCGATCAATGCCGATTTGATGAAAAAAGAGCTTGACGCCAGCGGCCGCGATTTTGTGTTTTGCGTGACCGTCTATGCCGGACACGAATATGCCGACTATTGGTCCAAAAACTGCCATTCGTGGCGCGACAATCCCGATTCGGAGGATAATTTCGAACGCGTGGTGCGCATTTTCGACACGGCAAAAGCGTGGCAGGCGTATATCTCGCCCGGCCATGCCTTTGATTTGGATATGCTTGAAACCGGCTTTATCCGCGGTCATGCAAGTCATCTTTCCGAGGATGAGCAGATTTTCGCCTATGCGTTCCGTGCCTTTTTTGCGTCGCCGCTGCAGCTTGGCTGTGATCTTTCGAAGCTGACGGAATTCGATATGGCACTCTATGCCAATCCCGAGCTTATCGCCCTCCAACAGGATGTGCTTGTACGCGGCGCTGTGTGCGTTTGGGAGAAGCGCGAACAAAGCGAAAATGCGCCGCGCCGCTATGCCGCCGTGTACGAACGTGAGCTTGCCGACGGCAAGGCCATAGCCTTTTTCAATCCCGGCGAAACCGAAGAAACGCTGACCTATCCGTTAAACGCCAAAACAACGGTTCGGGATGTTTTGGCAAGAGAAAGTCTTGCTGACGCGGATACGGAAATCGCGCTTGTGCTAAAACCGCATACCGTGCGGATCCTGAAATTGCAAAATGTGTAAAGCAAAAGCCGTCCGAAGAAGAATCCTCGGACGGCTTTGTCGGCGCGGTCTGTCAACCGACGATACGCAGGGTTTTGATTTCAAAATTGGCAAGTGGGAAGGTCACTTTTCCATCGACGACTTCGAGCGCGGCTTCGTCATTTTCAAGCATATCGCACAGATATGCTTTTTTGACGTCAAAGCCGAACGAAAGCGTCACGCTCGTTTTGCGGTTGCCGCTGTCGTACAGACGAACGATATAGCCGTTTCCGTCCTCGGCACGCTTAAAGGTGTCGATGACAGCCGACGCGGCACTGGATGTGACCGGCGCGAAATGAGCTGGAAGCGTGCCGGACGCGTTTGCCGGAATCGCAAAAGCGGTCAGAGGCTTGTTGAGTAAGTAAGCCGCCTTTACCGTGTCGGACAGCTCCACAGAACCGGTATGCGGATAGAGCGCATAGGTAAAGCTGTGATGGCCGCGGTCGGCCACCGGCGACGGATAGGTCGGTGCTTTGAGAAGCGACAGCTTCAACACGTTTTCTTCACAGCTGTAGCCGTACTTGCAGTCGTTGAGAAGTGCCGCACCGTAATCGGCTTCCGAAAGGTCGGCCCATTTGTGCGCGCTGACCTCGAATTTCGATTGATCCCACGACGTGTTGCGGTGAGTGGGACGGGAAATATGGCCGAACTGAATCTCATATTTGGCCGCATCCGTGCGGATATCAAGCGGAAATGCCGCTTTGAGAAGCACATGATCCTCGTGCCAGTCCACTTCGGTCTCAAAGCCGATGAGCTTGCTTGCCGGCGTTACGTAGATAAACTGCACAAGCACCGAATCCCGGTAGCATCGTGTGATCTTCACACCGCACTTGCCGGCGGTTTTCACGGTCTCGACCGACGAAACATCGTCAATGAGCCACTTTTTCTGCTTGTAGTATTCCGTGATTTCCCATGCATCGTAGGAGCGCGGATAGTCTTCAAAAACCTCCAAAACATTGGCTTTTTCGCCGTCCGGAATCAACTCGCGCTGTTCGGCCTTGTCGTATACCGAAACGATGTGCATATGCTCATCGAATTTCACGCGGACAAGGTCATTTTCGAGCATTTTTTCGTTCACGGTGATGCCTGCCGTTTGCGCCGCTGTATTCGGAACAACGGCATAGCCGTGCGCCGGAACATTTGCGGCATAGATTTCGGTATCACCGCAAGAAACATAGCTGCTTGCTTCAAACGGAGCCGGGTTGTAGACAAACACGCCGCCATCGGTTTGGATGTTCTTGGCAAGTGCCGAAAGGGAGGCGTCAAGCATTGCCTTTCCGTCCGCAACAAGCGCGGCGTATTCGCGTGCGCTGTCCTCATAGACCGGCGTGATGGAGGAGCCGGGGATGATATCATGGAACTGGTTTTTCAAAATCGTGTGCCAGCCGTCCGAAAGCTTTTCTGCCGGATAGGCGGCATCCGTAAGAAGCAAGGCGCAGGCTGCGGCACTTTCGGCGTCCTGATAGAGATATTCGCACTTGCGGTTGTTTTTCTTGTTGGCGGCTTGGGTGGTGTAGGTGCCGCGGTGCATTTCGAGATACAGCTCGCCGACCCATTTGGGCGTAAAGCGCAGCTCCTTGGCGTTCTTTTCAAACTGCGCACGAATTTCGGCAAGCGTGTCGGCCGATTTTTTCATGGTGACCTTGGGAAGTCCCGGCAGGCCTTTCTTTAAGCGTTCGTAGTTTTCGAGCATCTGTGCGGTCGGGCCGCCGCCGCCGTCGCCGAAGCCGAAGGTGGACAAATGCGTGGAGGAATACTTCTTATCCACGTGTTTTTTCATGGAATCGGCGATCATGCCCGGATCAAGCCGTTTGACGTAGCCGTCGGACAGAACGGCAAACACTTCGCTGCCGTCAATGCCCTCCCAGATAAAGTTGTCGTGCGGGAACGTGTCGGTTTCGCACCAAGAGATTTTGGTGGTAAAGAAGGTATCCACACCGCATTTTTTCAAAATCTGCGGCAGAGCGGCACTGTAGCCGAACACATCGGGCAGCCACAAAATGTGATTTTCTGCGCCGAATTCCTCTTTCATAAACTTCTTTCCGTAGAGAAGCTGACGGATAAGGCTTTCGCCGCTGACGAGATTCGTGTCGGATTCCAACCACATCGCGCCTTCCGGCTCAAAGCGGCCCTCTTGGATGCGCGCTTTGATTTTTTCGTATAATTCCGGGTCGTTTTTCTTGACATATTCGTATAACTGCGGTTGGCTGGACATGAAAACATAGTCCGGATATTTTTCCATTAACTTTATGACCGTCGAGAAGGAGCGTTCGGCCTTTTCTTCGGTTTGGGCGAGTGTCCACAGCCACGCAACGTCGATGTGCGTGTGGCCGATGAGCGCAATTTCGCCATCCGCTTCGGACGCTTTGCCGCAGAGCTTGTCAAAGTATTCCTCTTGCAGGAAAGCATTGGCCGCTTTGACGCTTTCGTAAAACTCTTTCGAACGCAAACCGCGGAAGTCAAGTAACATACACGCGCGGTCGAGCACATTGCACACAGCGGCATACGTCGAAGAATTCTTGTCAAGCAATTTCATGGCGGCAAAGGCAACACCAATGTCGTAATACAGCTTTTCGGCGTCGTTGTTTTTTGTGATCAGATGAAAGTCAGGAAACAGAACGGCATTGTTCATACCGGCATAAAAATAGATGTTGATGGTCTTTTTGCCGGGTGTCAGTTCGAATTCCGTGTGATTGGTGTCAAGTCCCTGAAGACAGGTCTCGCCGTCAATAAATACCATGCCCTGGGGATTTAAGGAATCCCATTGTCCTTCGCGGCTTGTGGTAAAACGAAGATAAATGCTTTCGTTTTCTTTTACGGACGGAATCTCGGCCGAAAAGCGAAACCAGGCGTGTTCGTCTGCCGTAAATTTTATAGGCGCGCCGCCCGTGACCGGTTCGAAATTGTCCACGGGCGGTCGGTTTTCGGTTTTGTAGCCGCAGCGGACCATTTCCACATTTTCGATCTTTTGACACTCGATTTCGGTGAATTCCCGTAATTTTTCGCAGGCAATGCGGATTTTTTCTTCGATAAAGGTCATGATAATCCTCCTTTGTGATAGCGGTGATAGCGATAGCGGATTCTAAATTTATCTTACAACAAAACAATTCTTTTTGCAATATGTTGACGTGATATTCTTTTTATGGTATTATGATATTGTTATATCTGCAGCTGCTTTGAGAACGTCAAAAGGAAGTGCTATATATGGTAAAACGATTGCTTGCCGCCTATCATTTGGATACGGAGGCCGAATGCCGCTTACGGCACGTGAAAACGCAGACCGAACGCTTTGTGCCGCATTGCCACGACTATTATGAGATTTTTCTGACGCTCGGCGGCACGGCGACGCATTACGTGAACGGCGTGTCCGAACCGATTGCACCGGGCGATTTGATTTTTGTCCGCAAAGACGATGAGCACGACTATGTCAATTATGATAAGCCGTTTGAATTTCTCAATTTGGCGTTTACCGAGAATACGCTTCTCAAGCTGTTCGATTACCTTGGCGAAGGATTTCCGGCCGAGCATTTATTAAAAGCACCGCTGCCGCCGACGGTGAAGTTAGCCGATGTCGAAACCCATCATTTATATATGAAGCTTGCCGAACTGCATACGGTCAACTTTACCGATAAAGCTAAGTTAAAACTAAAAATGCGCGGCCTTTTGGTGTACATTTTCACGACGTATTTCGGCGATATCCGCACGCAGGACGGGCAGACGGATATCCCGTTTTGGCTTGAAAATGCCTATGAAAAAATGCGCAGCCCGAAAAACTTCATCGGCGGCAAAAACCGCTTTTTCGATCTGTGCGGCGTGACGCGCGAACACGCTTCACGCTCTCTGAAAAAGTATTACAATGTCACGCCGTCCGAATATGTAGGCGATCTGCGCCTTACCTATGCAGCAGGTCTCCTGCGGTCAAGCAACCTGAGCGTGACGGATATCTGCTATGAATGCGGCTTTCAAAACGTTTCGTGGTTTTACAACGCTTTTTCCGAAAAATTCGGCTTAACCCCGGCAAAATACCGCGAAAAAAGCAAACAGCCGTCTGAATAAGGCGTTCTCTAAAAAAATGCACAGGTTTTTCGAAAATACGAACAATTGCATCGGCACAAATTTGTGCAATATGCTGTATCTGATTGTATAAAACGCCGATTTTCAATAAAATTCATTGACAGAATTTGCGTCTGTTGTTATAATAATAAAGTACCGATACTGTCGCTTTGACAGGAACGGAATCAAGAAAAATCCAATTTGAAAAAGGAGAAGAAAACATGAAAAATCCAAAGGTTTTTCTGCCCCGGAAGCTGGCGATCGGTCTTTCGATCACGGCCGCGGCCTTAAGTATGCAAGCTTGTGCCGCCGGTTTCTCGAAAACGGCCGCTTATACGCCGGGTCAGTTTACCGACGTTCCCGCGTCTGAGTGGTACGCTTCCGAAGTGGCAAGCGCATTTGAACTCGGCCTCATGAACGGCACAGGCGCCGGTCTTTTCGATCCGGAAGGACAGGTGACGGTCGCCGAAGCAATCACAATGGCTTCGCGCGCTGCCGCCATCTATGCCGGTGAGACCATCGACACGGCATCCTCCGGCGAATGGTACACGCCTTACGTCAACTATGCTGTTTCCAAAGGCTTTGTCAAAGAGGGACAGTTCGACAGCTACGACCGTCCGGCTAAACGCCGTGAGGTCGCCGTTATCTTCGAAAATGCCATGCCGGCCGGTTATTTCACTGCGCAGAACGACGTTGCTGCCATTCCCGACGTTTCGAAAATCCGCGATTACCACGATGATCTGCTGACGCTGTATAAAGCCGGCGTTGTTATGGGCAGCGATGCTTACGGCAACTTCCGTCCGGAGGATAATATCACCCGTGCGGAATCCGCCGCAATCATCAACCGCGTGGCGCTTCCCGAAAACAGACTTGCAAAGTCGCTCGATAAGATTTCGCGTGATGACGCCTATCTTCTCATCTACAACACACTTTATTCCGGCAGTAAGGAAGGCATTAACTCCGGTTGGGTGCTTGATGCCAGGGGCTCGCTGCCGCGCACTTCGATCGAGGGCGGCTACGGCTCGCTCTCCGATATCAGCAAAACCGAAGGCACCCAGATGATCCGTGAGTTCAACAAGACCACCACCGGCCTTGTCAACCTCGAAACCACCGTCAGCCTCGGCTCCGGCTTCGACGGCTTCTCGCTCGAATACCGCAACGACGCCGAAAAAACGGTGTATAAGCTCGAAACCATCGACGGTGCGTGGAAGCTGCTCCAAGCAGACGGTTCCTATAAGACCCTTATGGAAAACGCAAAGGACCAAACGCTCTTTACGTTCAATATCACGGTCGATTTGGACAATAACCGTTCCACAACCATTATCAACACCAAGGATTACGGCACGTATCCGCTTGTGACGAGCGGCGCGGACAGCAACCTTCTCAACTTCCGCTTTGCCACCACCGATGAAAGTACCGCCGTCGCTACCCTCGGCCCGATCAAAACCACCGTTAACTATGCCGTTTACGATGAGTTCTATTACAATTCCGACGGCAAAAATCCGCCGATGGGCTGGGTCGGTGAAGGTGCGGTCGCCGGCGGTCAGCAGTTGCGGATCACAAACGGCTATGCCGCACGCTACTTTAATCCGATTTCCGGCAACGCCAATGCCGATATTGAGTTCAACCTTACCAAGGGTCAGGCTATCTCCTATGCTCTCAAGAGCGGACTCAAGAATGTCGTCACGTTCAGTAGCGACGATAAAAACTTCTATGCCAACGGCGAGAAGATTTACGAAAACTACGTGCAGGATCTGTGGTACCGCATTCGCCTGCAGGCAGATGCCGATACGCAAAAAGCCACTGTTTGGCTCAACGGCCGCAAGATTGCAACGGTGGACTATGCGGAAGCCGCAACCTCCGTTGACAACATTTTTGTTACCAACGCCGATGAACAGACGGTAATTTTTGATAACGTCCGCGTCTTCGAAAAGATTAAACGCGACGATTATGTCCCCGCACCGGTCAAACCCAAAGGCGAAGAGGATCATATCGTCGGTATGAATATCTGCTCGCTGTGGAGAAACGGTACGCACTTCGGCTGGTCGTGCGTTTCGCCGTATGAAGATGCAGAGCTTGCGCTCGGCTACTACGATGAGGGCAACACCGAAACCGCCGATTGGGAAATCAAGTACATGGTGGAACACGGCATCGACTTCCAGGCCTTCTGCTGGTATGCCGATAACAGCAACGCTCCGCTGTATCACTTAAACAACAGTATGCATCTGCACGACGGCTATCTGTATGCCGATTACAGCGACGCCATGAAGTACTGCCTCATCTGGGAATGCGCCAATGCGGCAAGACCGCAGAATTTCGACGCATGGAAGAACTACTATGTGCCGTATCTCATGGAAAACTATTTCAAGGACAGCCGTTATATGTCGATCGACAATCAGCTCGTTCTGGCAGTTTTTGGTGCAAGTAAGCTTTCCGAACAGCTCGGCGGCGCTTCCAAGGTCAAGGAATGCTTCGATTACCTTGAAGAAGAAGTCAAGAAGCTCGGCTATGACGGTATGATCTACCTGTCCTGCGGCTCCTCCTCCGATTCTCTTGCAAGCATGGGCTTTGACGGTGCATATGCCTATAACTGGGGCAACCAGGGCTACAAGCTCGACGTCAACAAGAACTCTATCCTCAACAGCCAAAAGGCTTCCTCCAAGATGTACACCGTTCCGACCATCTCTGTCGGCTTCAACAGTATTCCGTGGCACGGCATCCGCTACCCGATGATGTCGGTTGATGATTTCAAGACCGCACACACATGGATCCGTGACGAATACCTCCCGACCTATGCTGCAAAGGGTACATGGCAGGAAAAACTCTCCATGATCTCCACCTGGAACGAGTACGGCGAAGGTACGTACATCATGCCGTCCAAGGGTAACGGCGGCTTCGGCTATCTCGACGCATTGCGCGAAGTGTATACCGATGAAAAGGTTGACAAGTCTCTCGACCTCTATCCGACCGACGCGCAGAGAACACGCATCAACCGCCTCTATCCGCAGTACAGACATCTTCTTCGCAAGACCGGTTACTACGATTTCTCAGTGGATACCTCCAACCTTGAAAGCGTCTATACCATCACGTATACCGAAAACAAGGCTATGGGCGTCGGCAATACCAAGACCTATGAATTTACGCCGGAGGGCTTAAAGGGTATGGTTGACGGCGATACGCTTATCATCGCCGCTGCTCTCAATGTTCCGGCTGAAGCAAATCAGGTCAAGGTGACCATCGATGTTCCGAAGGGCACGTATGTCGAGCTCTACTATGTGACCGATTCCGATAAAAACTGGACCGGTTCGAAGAGCTCCGGCTTTACGGCTGACAAGGAAGGCTTAAACGAATATTTGGTTGATATGAGCCAAAAGTCCGACTGGAAGGGTACCATCACCCAGTTCCGTGTTGACCCCGGTCAGACCGAGCCGGGCATGGGCGATCCCGAAAAGAACTATTTCCGTCTTGTCAGCGTTGAATTCTTAAAAGCTCCCAGCAAGGGCAGCCGCAACATCTTCATCAACGGCAAGAAATACGAGCTTCAGCTCTATCCGGAAGCCGCCGCAAACGGCGATTACCTTGTCTCCTTCGACCCTGCCGTTGCACTCAACTACTTACTCAATTCGTTCTATACCTGGGACAGAGATGCCGGTGTTCTCACCATTGAAGCCAATAAGCATACCGTCGTTTATACCACCGGCTCGGATAAGTACACCGTTGACGGCAAGACCAAGGATCTCGGATACAAGATGTACCTCCAGGACGGTCTGCCGATGATTCCGATTGTTAAGTTCTGCGAAGACGTCGGCTACAAGGCATCGGTTAACGAAAACAAGGAAGCCGTTATCGAAACCAACCAAAAAGAATACTTCGATATGATCGCCAAGCGCGAACCCGCAAAGTGGGAATTCAATACGCCGGGTGATAACGAAAGCTGGTCTTCGGGACATATGAACCTCTTTACGGTAGACGGTTATATGAGAGCCACCTCCATTACCGACAGCCGCGACCCGATTATCACGTTCAACGGCGATACCAACTTTGTCGCAGCCAAGTATAAGACCTTTGAGACCCGCGTTCGCTATAAGCATGACAGCGAAAGCCCACAGGCTCTTACCATGTACTTCACGACCGACTCCGAACCGAGCATGCGTGAAGCCGTTACCCTCAAACTGCTGCTCGATTCGAACGACAGCAAGGGCGAATGGGAAACCTACACGTATGACCTCTCCAAGTGCGAATTCTGGACCGGTACGATCAAGAAGCTCCGCTTTGACCCCTTCAACGCCGTCGGTACGATCGATATCGATTACATGCGCTTTGTCGAAGACCCGGACTACAACCCGTCCGCAAAGCCGCCCAAAGAAGAACAGGATTCCGGCGTGTTCGAAATCAAGAACGGCGACGCCGAAGGCACGATTCAAGCTTTCCGTTCGGATAATGCCAAGATCTCCATTGTCGAAGACCCGGATAACAAGGATAACCACGTTTACCTTGTCAAGGGCAATGCCGGCAAGAACTGGAGCTACTTCCGTTATCTCTGCATCTTCAAGCCCGGCAAGACCTATAAGGTTGAATACGATGTCCGACTTCTCGGCAAGGGCGAGGATATCGCCGGTGAAGACGGCGATTGCGCGACCAGCATTATCTGCAATATGCGCTACTCCGATTCGCAGGGCAAGACCGACCATATTTCCGGTGCTAACGACGACGCAAGCATGGGCGTAAGCCTCAAGGTATCGGACGGCTGGAAACACGTTTCGTTCGAATATACCGTTGATGCGGGCAGCACGCTTCGAGACAATGACCAATTCTCGGTCTATGCAAATCCTGTCGGTGAGGAAAGTGCAAACTACTACATCGACAACATCGTCGTAACCGAACTCGAATAACCAAACAAAGTGGCTCATGGGTTCTCCGTGAGCCACTTTTCAAGAGGATATTTTACTATGTCAGAGCTATCAAATCATACAGAATTACGGGAACTGCCTGTCTGCGGCAAAATGACGGCGGATGTCGCCGTCATCGGCGGCGGTACAGCCGGCGTTTTTGCGGCAATCAGCGCGGCACGCACCGGCGCAAAAACCGTGCTTGTCGAGAAAAACAGCATGCTCGGCGGCACGCTTACGGTGGCAGGCGTCAATTTTCCGGGACTTTTTTATGCATGGCAAAAGCAGATTGTCGCCGGTCCTTGCTGGGACACGATTTTGGAATGTGTCAAGCTCGGCGGCGCAAAGCTGCCGGAGCTTTCGTATCTTGAACATAAGCACTGGCGCGAGCAGATTCTCGTCAACCGTTTTCTGTTTACCGCCGTTATCACCGAAATGTGCCGTAAAGCCGGTGTGCGCTTGATTACGAACGCTATGCTTGCCGCCGCTTCGGAAACCGAAAACGGTGTGGATCTTGTCATAACCAAAAAAGAGGGGCTTTTTGAGATCGAAGCTAAGGCGGCCATCGATGCGACCGGCGATGCTAACCTTGCTATGGCACTGGGTTTAGCGGTAGAAAAAAGCGAAACCCAACAGCCGGCAACCCTCCAACATCATCTTTCCGGCTATGATGCGGATAAGATCGATTGGGAAACGTTAAATGCGGAATTCCCGAAGTGGGATTTTCCGCCTTATATCACACCGTTCAATTTCAAGCATTCGCTCCGAAACGAAAAATTCGACTTTCACGTTCCATCGGTCAACGCCGATACCTCCGAAGGCAAAGCAAAGGTCGATGAAGACGCGTTGGCGCTCACGCTGAAAGCGTTGAAATTCTGCAAAACGATACCGGGACTTGAAAACATCACCGTCGATTTTTGTGCCGAGGAAACCGGTGTGCGTGAATCCAATCGAATTGTCGGACGGACAGTCGTTTCTGCAAAGGACTATATCACCGGACATTTTTATCCCGATTCGGTGTGCTATGCGTTTTATCCGATCGATTTACATGTCATGCACGGCGTGGAACAAACATACTTTGAGCCGGAACGCGTCGGAAAAGTGCCGTTTGCGGCGTTGGTTCCGAAAGAATCCAAACACGTTCTTTGCGCCGGACGGTGTATTTCCTCCGACACGAACGCCAACAGCGCTTTGCGCGTCGAGGCGGTGTGCATGGCGACCGGACAGGCGGCCGGGTGTGCGGCGGCGAACAGGGCCGCATCGACCTGGACCTGGAGGACGAGAAGGTGAACCCCAAGTTTGCCCAGATCGCCGTGAAGGCGTATCTCCAGCGCGCCGCCTTTGCCCCCACCACCAAGGTCGAGATCGGCGGCATGGAGATCGGCATCTACGAATAAGCGGAGGGCGCGGCATGTATCAGAATGTGATCTTTGATCTGGACGGCACCCTGCTGAACACCATCGACGACCTGGCCGACGCGGCCAACTGGGTCTGCACCCAGCACGGCTGGCCGACCTTTCCAGTTGAGACCTACAAGCACTTCGTGGGCAACGGCATCCCGAAGCTGGTGGAGCGCTTTTCCCCGGAAAACGCCCGGACGCCCGAACAGCTTGCCGCCACGCTGGCCGAGTTCTCGGCCCGGTATGACGCCCACAAGGAAGACAAAACGGCCCCCTATCCCGGCATCCCGGAACTGCTGGCCGCGCTGAAGGCCGAGGGCGTCCAGACCGCCGTTTTTTCCAACAAAGCGGACGCTTTTTGTGGAAAGATCATCGAGCACTACTTCGGCCCGGACAGCTTTTCGCTGGTGCGGGGCAGCCGTCCCGGTGTGCCCACCAAGCCCGACCCGGCCGGCGTCTACTCTCTGATGGCTGACCTCGGCGCAGACCCGCAGAGCACCCTTTTCGTGGGCGACAGCGACGTAGACATCCTTACGGGACACAATGCCGGTCTGCCCGCTCTGGGCGTTCTCTGGGGCTTCCGAGGCGAGGCGGAGCTTACCGCTGCCGGTGCGGACGCGCTGGCCGCAAAGCCGGAGGATATTCTAGCCTATCTGCGCTGCGAAAAACACGGAAAAAGCTGATTGCTTACGGCGCTCCACCAGCACTGAAAAACAAAAGCACGGCCCTGCCGGGACGCTGAAATGCATCCTGGCAGGGCCGTAGTTTTTGCAAAAGGAAATGATGAAAAAATACCGCGAGTGAGCGTCTGAGCCATTCCTCAAGCAAAGAAAAAACGATTCAAAAGCGCTATTTTACAATTTTCCGCTTTTCTGCTATACTCGAGCTATAGAACGACCCCCGGCAGAACACCGAGGGACATCGAATCAGGAGGTTGCAACTTATGGGCTTTTTAACTGGTAAAACCGCCATCATTACCGGCGCAGGGCGCGCTGTCCTGAAGGATGGGAGCTGCGGCTCCATCGGCTACGGCATCGCCACCGCATACGCCAAGGAGGGCGCGAACCTCGTCATCACAGGCCGCAATGTCAAGAAGCTGGAAGCAGCCAAGCAGGAGCTGGAAAGCCTCTACGGCATCAAGGTGCTGACCGTGCAGGCCGATGTCTGCGCGGGCGGCGACAACGAGGCCACTGTGGCAAATGTGGTCAAGCAGGCTGTCGATACCTTCGGCGGCATTCAGGTGCTCATCAACAATGCACAGGCTTCGGCCTCCGGCGTGCCGCTGGCCGAGCACACCACCGAGCAGTTCGATTTGGCCATCTACTCCGGCCTCTACGCCGCTTTCTACTACATGAAAGCCTGCTACCCCTATCTGGCTGAGTCTCACGGCAGCGTCATCAACTTCGCTTCCGGCGCTGGCCTCTTCGGCAACTTCGGCCAGTCGGCCTATGCTGCCGCCAAGGAGGGCATCCGCGGTATGTCCCGTGTCGCCGCCACCGAGTGGG
>URCT01000011.1 GCA_900546385.1 uncultured Eubacteriales bacterium
CGTCAAATCCGGCGATTACAAAATTGCCGATTTCACCCTCACAAAAAATGCGGACAAAGCTTGGCAAGTGAACGCGGTTACGCTTCATCTGCCGATCGGCGACAGCAGAAAATACCGCCTGTTGGACAGCAGCACGCTGTATCTCAACGGCATCCGGGTTTCGGAAAGCTATATCGTCTCGCGTGAGCCGACCGAAGCGGCCGCCTATCTGCCAGAGGGCGTTCCGGCACCCGTTTGGGTCACCTATGACATTTCCGGTTTGACGGCTGAGCCGCAAGCCGCCGTTACCGACCGCAACGGCAGTGCTCCGACCCTTTCGGAAAAGGATGGCGTGTTCTGCGAAGACATTCTCTACGATGAGCCGGAAAAGGCCTTGACGGACTATTTGGTCAAGGCGGCAAAGCAATATGCAAAATGTATGCAGAACGACGCGTCCAAAGCCTCAGTTCTCAAATACTTCGAAAAAGGCACGGATTTATATGCCAGCATCCGTTCGGCTGATAATATGTTTGTATGGAAACATTCCGGCTATGAATTCACGAACGAATCGGTAAGCGAATTCTTCCGGTACGACCCAAACACCGTATCGGTGCGCATTGCGTTTACGCACATTCTGCACCGTGCCGGAAGTGCCGACTATAAAGACAAGACCGATATCACCTACTTTGCGCACAAAACAAGCGACGACGGCGATTATCTGATCTTTGCGCGGTACAACAACTGACAAAAAAGTAAGCTCCCCAAAGGTTCAACACGTTTGGGGAGCTTTTTTGGCCGCTTTCATGATTTGTTGGTAGACCCGAAGCCGCCGTCGGCACGCAGCGTGTCCGAAAGCGTATCCGAAAGCACAAATGCGGCCTGCGGACAAGGCAAGAAAACAAGCTGTGCCACGCGGTCGCCATGCTCGATCACGGCGGCAACGCTGCTTCCGTTGTGAAGCGGAATCATTAACTCGCCGCGGTAATCGCTGTCAATCACGCCAACCTTATTGGCCGGTGCAAGGCCTTTTTTGGTGGCAAGGCCGCTTCGTGCAAACACAAAGCCGCCGTAGCCTTCGGGAATCTCAAAGGCAAGGCCGGTATGGATGAGCACCGTCTGTCCCGGCTGAATGATGATGCTTTCGGCGCAAAGCGCATACAGATCCGCTCCGGCCGAAAACGGCGTTCCGTAGGTCGGCAATATCGCCGCCTCGTCTAATTTCTTGATTTTTATCGGTAATGTTTCCATGCGGTTACTCCTTTTTGGTTTCTACCGGTAGTATAACCGCTTTTCAAGCCCGTGTCAAGCCTTTTTATACAAACGGTCCGCCAAAGACTGAAATTCATCGATTTCGCGCTTTTCGGGTAACGTCGGCGGAAGCGTGGTGACAAGCCCCAAGGCTTTGTATTTGGTTGCGGCATAGTTATGATACGGCAGGATCCGAATGCGGACGATGCTTGAAAAATCCTTCAAAAAGCTTAGGATTTTCTCTTTTTGACCGTCGTTAAAGCCCGGCACATACGGCACGCGAATTTCGACGGCTTTGCCGCAATGCTGCAAATACCGCAGGTTTTCCAAAATGCGTTTATTCGAATGTCCGGTACAGCGAAGGTGTACGTCCTCGTCGATGGCTTTGATGTCATACAAAAACAAATCGGTGTACGGAAGCACCTTTTCAAACGCGTCTTGCGGAACGTAACCGCAGGTATCCACCGCCGTCGCAATTCCTTCCGCTTTGAGACGTGCAAGAAGTGCCGCGCAAAAATCGGCTTGCAGCAAACATTCGCCGCCCGAAAGCGTGATACCGCCACCGGAGGATTCGTAAAAATCGCGGTCGGCGAGCAACTCCGGCAAAAGCTCCTCCACCGTGACGGTTCGCCCGAAAAGCGATAATGCGCCGTTGTAACAAGTGCTTACGCATTTGCCGCAGGAAAGACATTTTGCGCGGTCAAACCGATGGATATGCTCTGCGTCAAGCGTGTGCGCACCGACCGGGCAGCCGGATACGCAGCAGCCGCACCCGACGCATTTGTGCGCATAATAGGCAAGCTGCGGCTTTGCCGAAAGGCCTTCGGGATTGTGGCACCACACGCAGCGAAGCGGACAGCCCTTGAAAAAGACCGTTGTGCGGATGCCCGGCCCGTCGTGTACCGCAAAACGCTTGATGTCAAAAATATTGCCCTTCATGTCGGTCACCTCTTTCCGGATGTTCCGGATGTATTGATAAGAAGAATGCCAAGACTGCACAAGAGAAGTGCGGCGGCATAGTTAAGCTGCCAGATGTTTTCTCCGAGCAAAAGTGCCGACAATACCACGCCGAACACCGTGATAAGCAGGTTGAACGACGCGATTTCCGATGCCGGGAAATAGGTTAACGGCTTTAACGAAAGCGTGTAGGCTGCCGATGAAATAAGAACAAGTGCCGCAAGCGAAAGCACGCCCTGCGGTGTGACCTCTTCGATTCTGCCGCCAAACAGCGGCGACACAAGACACAGAACACCGCCGCCGAAAAGCTGCCCCAAGCCGACTAGTTTCTCCGGAGCGATATCCGCCGAAAAACGTTTGGCGATGAAATAGGCCGCCGTCTGACACAGCGCCGCGCCGAGCATAAACGCGTCGCCGCCGGATACCGACGCAAACGAACGGATATCGCCGCTGACGGCAAGAATGCCGCCAAGTCCGACGATACAGCCAAGCACCTTGCGAAGGTTAAGCGTATCCGACCGGAACAACAAGCCTGCCGCAAGCACGGTCACAAAAACGCCCATTTGGTCATACACCGCGCCTTTTGAGCCGTCCATGAACGAAAGCCCGATGTAGGTAAGCGCATACTGAACCGCCGTCGCCGTAAGACCGTAAACGGCACACACGCAAAGCTCGCTTTTTTTGAAATGCAGATTCTTTTTCCCGAAAAAGCCATACACCGCCAGCGTCAAAAGTCCCGACAGCGCAAAACGAAGCCCGGCCAGCAGACATTTGGAGGCTTGATTATCTGCCGGAACGCCGAATCCCTCCATGCAGAGCTTAACGAGCGGAAAGGCAAGTCCCCACAAAAAGGTGTAGCCGACCGCCGTTAGCGTCACATTCCGCTTACTTGCAAAAAACGGGCGTTTTGCGCCGTCAGCGCGTGACATAGATATGTCCCTTTTTCACATAGACCTCTTTGTCGCCCGGAAAGCGGTCGGGATAATGATACGGCGCAAGCTCCGGCTGAAGCAGCTTGCCTTTATCGAGCATCAAGGCATCGCATAACGCGTCACACACCCGGTTTCCAAGCTTTTCGGTGGCTTTTCCGGTGTAAAAATGCGTTTGATCCGAACGCCAGCTTTCCGGAAATCCCGCTGCAAGCGTATACAGATCATTGATAACGACGTCCGTTCCGGCAAAAACGTCCCTTGCAATCCGGTTGTACAAGCGCACATCCTCGTTGGTACGCGACTCGAAATCGGTAAAATACCCTTCTTCGCAAACCGGCGTACTGGTGGCAAACAGGATTTTGGCGTTCGGGAACAAAAAGCGAATGCGGCTTGCAATGCGCTTCAGATTATCGGCATACGTATCCGGCTTTACCAAAACGTCGTCTCCATAGATGCGAAGCGTATCCCAAAGCCCGGCGTTGAAATGCACCGCGTCGGCCTCGTACAGTTTCAGATTGTCCGTCCAAACGTGCAAAAAACGCAAGATATTGGTGGTAAACGTGCAGTTTTCTTCGGGAAAATACACGTTTGCAAGGTTCGCCATGCGTTCGCGCACATACGCGTCATAGCCCTTGCGGATGGAGTCTCCGATAAGCAAAATCTTCTTCATTGTGTCAAACCTCCGTTATTCCGCGCCGAGACTTGCGGCGCGTTTGATATACGCTTCTTGGTCTTCGCGGCTCAAATCGTTCCAAAGCACATTCCAGCCCGATACGCGAACCTGCAGATTCTTATATTTTTCGGGATGCGTCTGCGCGTCGCGCAGCATTTCGACGCTGAAAATATTGAACTGGATGGAAATTCCGTCGTGCTTCATATAGGTATCGATCAAGCCCTTCATGGCTTCCAACCCATCCTCGCCGCTCACGGCGGACGGATGCAGCATCACATCTAACACATACGCCTCGGAAAACAGCCATGGCTCTGTCGCAAGGGCGGAATGAATCATCGCCGTCACGCCGCCGCGCTCCATGCCGATGACGGGCGCGACGTTTTTGGAGCATTCCTCGCCCATTTTTCGGCCGTCGGGCGTGGCTTGGGTCACTTTGCCCTGCATGATAAAGTGCAGCGTGGACGGAACGCCGACCTTGTAAACGCCGCCGCGGCTGTTTTTCTGTCCCGTGACGTATACGCTGAACCAACGGAACAGTGCGGCGGCATACAAATCCGCGTGCGGATTGGCGTTTCCGTATTTGTCGCGTGCATTTAAGGCAAGGCGGCGGAGATCCTCATAGCCCTCCCAGTTGTGCTGCAGTGCGTCTTTCAAGACGGCAAGCGTGGTGACCTTTTTCTCGAAAACAAGTTCTTTGACGGCTAAAATCGAATCGACGGTCGTTGCAAACGAGCAAAGCATCAGACAAGAGGTCGGGTATTTGAAGCCGAACGCATAGGCATCCACGCCCTTTTCAAGGCTGCTTTCCACCGCCGCCGACAACAGCACCGACGGATTGGTTTCGCCGACGTGCTTTTCATAGCGTCTGGCCGCGTCCATAACCGTATCGAGAATGTGGGCAAACTGCTTGAGAAACGCCGCGTAGAACGCTTCAAAGCTTTCCATTTTTGCCACATCGCCGGTCGCAAGCCCGAGCCGCTTGCCGGTGACGCCGTCGATGCCGTCGTTAAACACATATTCGATGGCCTTGGCCGCGTTGGGAAGCGCCGAGATCATGCAGGATTCCTTGCCGCGGATATGCATTTCGTTACAGCCGCTGATATCGACGTTTTTTGCTTCCTCCTCGGTCACGCCGTAGCAGCTCATCAAGGATTTGACAATGCCCGGCTCACAACAGAACACAAAGCTTGTGTGGCCGGCGCGGATCATGCGTAACACCTTATCGATGATCTTCGGATTGGTGTCCGGGTTGATCTTCACCTGAATTTTCGGATTATACAAGTCAAGACTGTCGTAGACCTCCAAAATATCGAGCGTCCACTCGCTGATGTCGGTCTTGCCGTCATAATCCGTGCCGCACAGGTAAAACGGCTGTCCCCAATAGTTGCCGACAGCGGAAAATTGCAGTAAGAAATACGCAAGAAAGCCCTTGATCTCATCGCGCGTAAACGTGCCGCTTTCGATATCGCGCTTCCAAAACGCATATAAGCTCCGGTCAAGCCCGTTGCCCAAGGAACGCGCCTGGTAGCAATCCACATATTCCGAAAGCGCATGATAGGTATACATGGTCTGCAAGGCGTCAAAGGTGCTTTGCGGTGCACCGTCGCGAATCGTGCGCAAGGAAGCGGCAATGCGGCCGCTTTTCGTGCCCGGATGCGCGTCGGCATAGGCGGCAAGGCATGAAAGGAATCGCAAAATCGCCTCGTATTCGGTTTCGATGGCCTGATAGAAGGCTTCCTTTTTCGGCGTAAGGTCGGTGCATTGCGCGTGATAGTTCCGCACGCGTGCCAACAGTCCCGGAAAGCCGAGCTTCAGAATATCCACCCAATACGGCACGACGTGCTCGGTATCGAGCCACAGCTCCGCCGTCCCGGAGGCATTGTAATCGTGCATCAGCTCTCTTACGTCCGGCATGGTGTCGAAAAGCTCCGTGTACCATTTGGAAAGAAAGGTTTTGGTGAGCGGACGCGCCCAGTTATATAAGCCGAAAAACCAGTCGTTTTGCGAAACGTCGATGCGTGCATGGTCGAGAATAAAGGCAAAGCCGCGCGCCTTGGCAAGCGCATGGTCGGTGCCGCGGTTTTGTTCGAACAGCTCTTCGAGAGCCGCGTGCATCTGCGCGTCGTCAAGGCCGGTGGACGCGTCGTATTCGTAGCCGTGGTAGTTTAAGCGGTCAAACGGATCAAAGGCTTCGTCCGTGCGGTGATATTTGTTTTCGATGTAGTGTCTGTCGTTTTCGGTAATGTAGCTCATCGATTTCACTCCTTTGCAGGCATTGTACCATGAAGGACGCGGAAATGTAAAGGCAGAAAAACGAAAAACAGTGTTTTTACGAACACAAAAATACACTTGATTTTTTGGAAAAACCGGTATATAATGCAAAATAAGAAATGAACATGGAGAAATACGAAATGCAGACGCTATCTTTTTTCAACCGGCTTTGCCTTGCCGACATTTGTTTTGTGCATAACTACCTTGCCTTTCCCGAAAACTATCCCATGCACAACACCGGCCGCCGCCACCATGGCTTTTTATACACGCTGCAAGGCACGGAGACCTACCGCTTTGCCGATAAAACCATTGCCGCCGTGCCGCATTCGGTGTTATATATCCCAAAAAACGAAGACTATACCATTGCGTTTGCCGGTGAAAAAAGCGATGTGCGCACCATTGATTTTGAAATGGCTGCCGAAACCGAACCGGCGCGTCCCTTTTTGGTCAAACTGCCGGAAAACAACCCGGTCGCCGGGCTTTTTGCCAAACTGGAGGCGGCCTACGACAAACGCGCCGAAAAGGGCTTTTTCGGCTGTAAATCGGTGTTTTATCAGATTTTGGAACATACGGCAGAAGCCGAAAGGCTGTTTCTGCCCTCCGAAAAGTATGCAAAAATCGCCAAAGCGGTCGAACAAATGCGAGAGAACTTTTTGAACGGCGATTTCCGGTTGGAGACGCTGTCGGAGGAATGCGGCATCACCTATCGATATTTCGAGCAGCTGTTCCGTCAAAAATACGGTATGCCGCCCAAGGAATATCTGCTGTCGCTTCGACTGGAGCACGCCAAAAAGCTGCTTGCCGATTCGGATATGCGCATCAAGGATATTGCCCTCATGCTCGGCTATGGCGATATCACCCATTTCGGGAAGCTCTTTACCGCCAAAACCGGCTATACGCCGCGCGAATACCGCTCCAAGACGCACTGATATGCGTCCGGCAATGTGAAAACCGGCTGAAACTTTGCAAAACTTGCAGTGAAATTTATATAAATCGCTTGACAAATTATATGGCTCATGCTATAATAATCGCGTAAAGAAAAGAAAACCGAATCGACCGAAAGGGTGATTGGAAATATGAAAAAAACATTATACAGTTTAATGCTGTCGGACGACGTCATGCGCGAAATCGATTTGCTGGCACACCGCATGGGAACAAACCGTTCGAGCCTTGTCAACCGCATTTTGGCGGAGCACGTCAGCGTGCGTACGCCCGAACAACAGGCGAACGACATTTTTTCGGGCATTGAACGTCTGCTTGCCGCTTCGCGTGAGCTGGTACCGCTCTTTGAGCCAAATGCCGGCCGCGTTGCCGTGCGCTCCAGTCTCGAATACAAATATCATCCGACGATCCGTTACGACGTCGAGCTTGCTTCCGGCTTTATGCCGGGCGAACCGATCGGCACGCTCTCTGTCAATTTCCGCACGCAGTCACAAGGTCTTTTAGAGCTGCTTAGCCGCTTCTTCCGCTGTTTGGAGCGCATTGAAACGCATTTTCTTCCGACGGATATCGCCTATTCGCTTGACGGCGGACGCTTTACACGGACACTTGCCTATCCTGCCAAGCGAAACGCTGCAGGCGGAAGTGAAATGCTCGACGCCGAAGAAATCTCCAAGGCCATCACCGATTATGTCAGTCTCATTGACCGCATGATCAAGGCCTGTATCGGCGGAGCGGATGCACGGACGCTGACCGACATGTATGCCGCCGACCTTGAAAAACGAACCATTCTTTTATAATAACCGTAATCCCATGATTCCGAAAGGAGTTACACACCATGAATGCTGAAAAATTCACTCAAAAAACCATCCAAACCATCAACGACGCGCAAAATCTTGCGCATGAAAAGCAAAACCAGACGCTGATGCCGGAACACCTGTTGTATGCGCTTTTGTCGCAGGACGGTGGTCTTGTCGGAACGCTTGTCTACCGAATCGGGCAGAAAACCGGCAACACCGACATTGTTGGTTCGATCTTAGGCGAACTCGACGCGGCCATCAACCGTCTGCCCAAAGTCACCGGTGCAAGCGATGATTTGTATCCGTCAAGCGAAGTTTCCGCCGTGTTGCGCTTTGCCGAAAAAGCCGCAAGCGGCATGAAAGACGAGTATATCTCGGTCGAACACCTTTTCTTAGGTCTCTTGTCAGAGGGCAATTCGACCGTGAAGGACATTTGCGCCAAATACGGCATTACGAAGCAAGCCTTTACCGATGAGCTTGCCAAGGTGAAAACCTCGCCGGTCACAAGCGACAATCCCGAAGACACATATGACGTGCTTGCCAAATACGGCACGGATCTTGTGGAACGTGCCCGCGAACAAAAGCTTGACCCGGTCATTGGCCGTGATTCCGAGATCCGCAGTGTCATCCGCATTCTTTCGCGTAAAAGCAAGAACAATCCGGTGTTAATCGGCGAACCGGGCGTCGGCAAAACGGCAATCGCCGAAGGGCTTGCCCAGCGAATCGTCCGCGGCGATGTGCCGGACGGCTTGAAAGACAAAACGATTTTCTCGCTCGATATGGGTTCTCTCGTTGCAGGCGCCAAATATCGCGGCGAATTCGAAGAACGTCTCAAAGCGGTTTTGAACGAAGTCAAAAAGGCGGAAGGCAAGATCATCCTGTTCATCGATGAGCTGCACACCATTGTCGGTGCAGGCAAAACCGAAGGCTCGATGGATGCCGGCAACCTGTTAAAGCCGATGCTTGCGCGCGGTGAGCTGCACTGCATCGGTGCGACCACGCTCGACGAATACCGCAAATACATTGAAAAAGACGCGGCTCTCGAACGTCGTTTCCAGCCGGTCATGGTGGACGAACCGACGGTGGAGGACACCATTTCCATCCTGCGTGGCTTGAAAGAGCGGTATGAAATCTTCCACGGCGTGCGCATTCACGATAACGCGCTTGTCGCGGCGGCAACCCTTTCGCACCGCTATATCACCGACCGTTTCTTGCCGGATAAGGCCATTGACCTTGTGGATGAAGCGTGCGCGATGATCCGTACCGAAATCGATTCCATGCCGAGTGAACTTGACGACCTCAGACGCGATATCATGCAGCTCGAAATTGAGGAAATGTCCCTTAAAAAAGAGGACGATAAGCTCTCGAAGGAACGTCTTGAAAAGCTGACGGCCGAGCTTGCCGAAAAGAAAGAGAAATTCAACGAGATGAAAGCCCGTTGGGAT
The DNA here is from genome assembly GCA_900546385.1 of uncultured Eubacteriales bacterium. GTDB lineage: Bacteria > Bacillota > Clostridia > Oscillospirales > CAG-382 > UMGS882. The sequence continues at coordinate 9,245 of URCT01000011.1, forward strand.
TCCGAAAAGCAAGCCACCGAAAACGTCAAGAAGCTCAAAGCCGACATGGAAAAAATGTCCGGCGATATCGAGAACGCAAAGCTGCGCGGCGAATACGAAAAAGCCGCAAAGCTTCAGTATTCCGAGCTTCCGGCTTTGCAGAAAAAGCTTGCCGACGCGGAAAAAGCCACCGAAGCGCAGAACCAGAATATGCTTGTGCGTTCAACCGTGACCGATGAAGAAATCGCAGAGGTTGTGGCGCGTTGGACGGGCATTCCGGTGTCAAAGCTTGTTGAGGGCGAACGTGAGAAGTTATTGCATTTGGAGGACATTCTCCACAAACGCGTGATCGGTCAGAACGAAGCCGTGCGGCTTGTCAGCGAAGCCATTCAGCGTTCGCGTGCCGGTATTTCCGACCCCAACCGCCCGATCGGCAGCTTCCTCTTCTTAGGCCCGACCGGCGTCGGCAAAACCGAGCTTGCCAAAACGCTTGCCGAATGCCTGTTTGACGACGAACACAATTTGGTGCGTATCGATATGACGGAATATATGGAGAAATTCAGTGTGTCCCGTCTGATCGGAGCGCCTCCCGGATATGTCGGCTACGATGAAGGCGGACAGTTAACCGAAGCCGTCAGACGCCATCCGTACTCGGTGGTATTGTTCGATGAGGTCGAAAAGGCACATCCGGATGTATTCAACATCTTACTTCAGATTCTCGACGACGGCCGTATCACCGACAGCCAAGGCCGCACGGTGGATTTCAAGAACACCATCATCATCCTGACCTCCAACCTCGGCAGCAGCTATCTGCTCGACGGCATCACACCGGACGGCGAAATCTCCGAGGACGCCCGGAACAAGGTCATGAGCGATCTGCGCGCTTCCTTCCGTCCGGAATTCTTGAACCGTCTCGATGAGATTATTATGTTTAAGCCGTTGACCAAGGATAACCTCGGCGGTATTATCGAAAACCTCTTGAACGGCTTGCGTGCGCGTCTTGCCGACCGCAGTGCCGGCGGCTTGAAGCTCGAAGTGACCGACGCGGCCAAAGCACTCATCATCGACAACGGCTACGACCCGGTTTACGGTGCGCGTCCGTTGAAGAGATACCTGCAAAGCGCTGCCGAAACGCTGATTGCCAAGGTCATCCTTGCCGGAAACATCGACACCGGTTCGACGCTGGTGCTTGACGCAAACGACGGCAAACTGGTCTGCAACGTCAAATAAAAAAAGCCGCGTCTTACGCAAAAGACACGGACTTCCGGTTAACACAAGCGGGACTTGTCACAAAACGACAAGTCCCGTTTTTTATGCGCTTAAGCAGAAAAAGCTCCACATCCTCAGTTTTCGCTTTTCCATGCCAGAATGGCCTTGACGAGCCGCATGGCAAGCTCGTATTTTTTCTTTGGATGAATATCGCTCGTCTCGCACACATCGCGGCTGATAACGGTGCTGACGTTTGCTTCGGTCTGTGAAATCTCCTCTTGCACCTTTTGGATACGATGCCAATACACGTTATTTCTGCCGTCAAAATCGGCAATCTGCACCACCGCAAACGGCAAGGCTTCATCCTGAAACGCCGCACGCCATGAGGCAATGAAGCAAGAAAGCATTTCGCCGTATACCAAGCTTTCCTTGTCGGAGTCATTGCTTTCGCCCTGATACCATAACACCGCCGCAAGCGAAATCGGCAAAATCTGCTTCACCTGGAAATTGTATAGCTGCGAATGCCCTGCGTTCCAAGGATAATGTATATCAAACCGATCCTCGTCTGCGATCTGAAACGCCGGATTTTCAAAGGCGCTTTCGGGAAGATAGGTCTGAATATCCGCCGCGCCTTGATAGCAGGCAATCAAGCCGATGGCTTTTCCGGTTTGCTTGCGTAGCTCCCTGCCGACAAAATAGCCAAGGCACGACCAATCCGTCACGTTTGTTTTTTGCGCCTTGACCCAGCCATCCTGCGGAAGAAAGCGTTCGCCGCCTTCAACGCGCTCGGTGGAAAACAGCCGAAGAAGCGCGTCGTCTTCGCACATATCCTCGGTATAGTCGGCTTCTTTGAGCTTAAACTGCATATTGGATTGCCCGGAAAGCAGATACACGTCGCCGAAATATAGGTCATGAAGCACCTGCGTTCGGCCGTCCATGGTAACGGTCATTTCGTATGGGCCGCCGTAATCACCCGGTGCAAGCTCCATGCACCAAGCCGCACCTGTCTTTTCCGCGGCATAGGTTTTTCCGCAGAAGTCGATTCGGATATTTCCGCCGCCGGTTCCGAAAACGCGCACCGGCTTGTTTGCCTGAAAAATCGCTCCGTCACAAAATAAGGCATTTAATCGCATGAAAATTCCCTCCGTTTATAAGGTTTATGCTTCCGCTTGTATCACACCGGTAATGTCCGCTGTCGTACAAAGCGTATGATAATAGGTTTGGTCGAGCTTATCGCTGGTGCAAAGCATATAGGAGCGCTTTGCGTGTGTTATCATTTTCTGCCGCACAGCGTCTTCCGGCTGTGAAATATCGGTAATGCGGCCGTCCGCGGACAAGCCGCGGCAGGAAAAAAAGCAAAAATCGGCATTGTAGCGTTCGATGAGTGCGTGCGCGTTCTCGCCGACAAACGCAAGGCACGAATGCACCACCTCGCCGCCGGTGCCGATGCAGTTGATGTGGCTTTCGCTCAACTTCATGAGTGCCTTGATGCCGTTGGTGATCACAAGCAAATTTCGCTTTTCCGAAAGAAACGGGATCATGCGGTACGCACTGGTGGAAGCGTCCAAAAAGACCACGCTTTCGTCCGGCACAAGAGAAGCCGCCTTACGGGCAATGACGATCTTTTCATCGCTTTTTTCAAGCTCACGGATCAAAAACGGGATCATGGTGTCGGAGAGCGCACTTTCGTCAAGCACCGCGCCGCCGTGCGTGCGCCGCACGAGTTTTTGCTTTTCCAAGCTGCACAAATCCCGGCGAATCGACGGCTCGCTGGCATATAAACGGTGTGCCAAATCCTTAACGGTTACCGTTTTTTCTTTCACGGCGATTTCCATAATGCTCTTTTCCCGTTCCCGGTTCATGCAAACACCCCTCCAAGCACTCAACTTTTTGAGCGTTTTGTCATTATTCGTGGCGAATCTTGACTATTTGCTCAGATAGGTATATTATACTCTTATACGACGATTTGTCAAGAACAAAAGAGGCTTTCACCATGATTTTTGAAGCACACCGCGACGTGTCCGCAGAATTTCCCGAAAACACCCTGCCGGCCTTTGAGGCGGCTTTTGCGCAAGGCTATACCTATGTCGAACTCGACCCGGCCTTTACAAGCGACGGACACTGCGTCGTTTTCCACGACCATACCGTGAACCGCACCTGCCGTGCCGCGGACGGCAAGGCTCTTGAAAAAGAAACCCGCCTTTGTGACCTTTCCTATGAGCAGACGCAGAAACTCGACGCCGGCATCGCCAAAGCCTATAAGTTCCGCGGCACCAAAATTCCGTTGCTGTCCGAGGTGCTGACATGGGCAAAACAAACCGGCGTTACCGTCAAAATCGATAACCGCGTACAGGCGTTTTCGGAAAAACAAGCCGCTTCCCTGTTCGATACGGTCGCCGCTTCCGGTGCCTCCGTCGCCTTCACCGGCTCCGATATGGGCTATATCGCGCGCGTGCTTGAGCGCTTTCCCGATGCCGAAATCCATTACGACGGCACGGTGAATGAAACGACGTTAAAGGAGCTGCGTGCCTTAGTCGGGCAAAACGCGCTCACCGTCTGGCTGCCGGTCAAATCGCCCGAAACCGCTTGGGTGACCGTTCCGACCGCCGATGAAGCGTTATGCAAAACCGTCAAACGCTACGCAAACCTAGGCTTATGGATTCTAAGCACATCCGAACAGCTCGAACAGGCCGAAGCCTTTCATGCGGATATCATCGAAACGGCCGGGCAAATCAAGCCGTGCGGCCATGAAGCACGCCTTTTTGACTGCCACACGCACACGCATTTTTCGCACGACTCAAGCTGTGAGCCGCACGACAGCCTTGAAAAAGCCCGTTCCTGCGGACTTGCCGGGCTTGCTTTTACCGACCATTGCGACAACGAGTTCTGCGAAACAGAAGATGTTAAAACGCCGATCTTGCGTTCGGCGGACTGTGCACGCACGTTAGATGCCGAAACGCCGGTCACCGTGCTTTCGGGCGTGGAAATCGGCGAAGGCGTATGGCACATTCAAAATGCCGATGAACTGATTGCGGCACGCGATTTCGATATCGTACTCGGCTCGGTACACGCCGTGCGGTACAAGGACAAAACGGCACCGTATTCCGGCTTTGATTTTTCTCTGTTTTCGCAAACCGAAATTGCGGAATTTCTGTCTGTTTATTTTGCGGATATGTTGGAAATGATTCAAAAAACGGATTTCGATGTGCTATCGCATTTGACCTGTCCGTTACGCTATATTTGCGGCAAATACGGCTTTTCGGTCGATCTTGCCGCCTATACCGCCGTCATCGACATGATTCTTTCCGAAATCATCCGCCGCGGCATCGCCTTGGAGGTCAATACCTCGTGCCTTGACAGCGGTTATGATGCGCTGATGCCGGACGTGGACATTCTAAAACGCTATAAACAGCTTGGCGGCTATCTCATCACCGTCGGCTCGGACGCGCATACGGCACAGCGCGTGGCCTATGGCTTTGAAAAAACGCGTGCAATTTTGCGTGAGCTTGGCTTTCGGAACATCTTTTATTACCGCAAACGCATCCCGATTCCGCAAAGTATTCTGTCGTAACGCTGTTTTTTTGCAAAAGAAGAACGACCATTCTGTTCAAATGGCCGTTCTTTTTATACGCCTTGTGCTTTGAAACACACCGCTTAGCTTTCCGAAACATTCTCGTTCGGGACGAAGTCGTCCATCTGATTTTCCGAAAGCCATGTGCGAATCTGCGTTCCTGTTGTGGAAGCCGTTCCCCTAAATCCGGTCTTCACCTCAGCGTTCGGGCAAGCGTTCTTGATCGCCGTTACCGAGGTCGAAATGCCGCTTGAACCGCTGGTGCAGAACGGAAGTATCGTTTTGCCCGACAAATCGTATGTATCTAAGAACGTGTTGATGATTTTCGGCATCGTGCCCCACCAAATCGGATAGCCGATGAAAACCGTGTCGTAAGTTTCGATGTTTTCAAGCGGATTGGCAATTGCGGGCCGTGCGTCCGCGTCGTTTTGCTCTTTGTTCGCGCGGCAATCGCTGTTGCTGTAATTCAAATCTGCACTTGTATAAGGCTCTTCGGGAACGATTTCAAACAGCTCCGAGCCGGATTCTTCGGCAATTTTTTCGGCAAGTGCTTTTGTGTTGCCGGTTGCCGAGAAATAGACGACAAGGCTTTTGCCGGCCGGTGTCTGCGTTTCTTCGGATTCTTCGGATTCCTCCTGCAGCTTGCCCGCATCCGGCGTTTCCGGCTCTTGCTCTTGGTTCTTAGCATTTGTGATGGTTACGCTCTGTTCGCTTTCGTTCCATTCGACATGGAATTTGAAGCTTTCCGCCACAAACCGAATCGGCAGCATGGTACGGTCGTTCATGACGGTCGGTGCGACATCAAGAATCTGTTTTTCGCCGTTTAAGAGTGCCTCGGTCGAATCGATGGTGAGCTTGATTTCATCTTTTCCATAAGTGAGCGTCACTTCTTCGGTTTCGCCGTTCCAACCGACCGTGCCGCCCATTTGCTCCACCACCGCACGCACCGGCAGCAGCGTCCGGTCGTTTACGATTACCGGAACGGTGCCTTGTTCGTCGATCGGCATTTCCGTCCCGTTTACTGTCATCGTGGGACTGCCGATTTTCAAGAGAATGGTTGTGTCGTTTTCGGTTTTGGCTTCTTCCGCCGCACAAGACGCAAGGCTGAAAATCAAAACAAATGACAGGAAAACCGATAAGACCCGTTTCATACAAATGCCTCCTTAATGTGTGTCGGATAAAGCACCGACGATTTGGTGCGGAACATACAGCTCCTCCAAATAGGCTTTATCTTCTTCGGTTAATTCAAATGCCAGCGCACCGGCCGCATCATCGAAATATTTCGCTTTTGTCGCGCCGATAATCGGTGCCGTGACACCCTTTCCGAACTGCCAGGCAAGTGCAATCTGCGTCATGGTTTTTTCGTATTTGTCGGCAAGCTCTTTGACGCGCAAGACGATTCTTTTATCCGCTTCTTCGTTTTTATCGTATTTTCCGGCCGCCATATAATCGGTTTTGCTGCGTTTGGTATCCGTATGCCATTCCGTGCGGCACAGTCTGCCGGCCGCAAGCGGACTGTACGGCGTAAGAGCCACATTCATCTGCTTGCAAAGCGGAATCAGTTCCCGTTCATCCTCACGATAAATGAGATTGTAGTGATCCTGCATGGAAACAAACGGTGTCCATCCGTTATCGCGTGCCGCAAGCTGCATATTGTAAAACTGGTAGCCGTACATGGCCGACGCGCCGAGCGCACGAACCTTTCCGGCCTTCACAAGGCCATGCAGTGCCTCCATGGTTTCTTCGATCGGCGTGCCGTAATCAAACCGATGGATAATATACAAATCCAAATAATCGGTACCAAGCCGTTTTAACGTGCCGTCGATCTCGCGGTTTATGGCTTCCTTCGACAAATGTCCGTCGTTAAAATACACCTTCGACGCAAGCACGACCTTGTCACGGGCAACATTGTTTTGAATGGCACGGCCGAGATATTCCTCGCTGGTGCCGTGCGAATAAGTGTTGGCCGTATCAAAAAAGTTGATGCCGAGATCTAAGGCATGACGGACAATTTCCTCTGTTTCATCAGGATTCAGCGTCCATTCGTGGAAATCGGCCGACGGCTTGCCGAAGCTCATGCAGCCGACGCACAGCTTAGATACTTCAATACCGGAATTGCCGAGTTTTGCATATTTCATATTCTTATTCCCCCCATACGTCCTTTGCCAGATTGAACACAGCCCATGCCTTCGGCCAACCGGCATAAAAGGCTGTGTGCGTGACAATTGCCGCAAGCTCTTTTTGCGTGACACCGTTGTTTTTGGCGTTCTGCAAATGGTATTTCAGCGATGAATCGGTGATGCCCTGTGCCATGAGTGCGACAACGGTGATGATGCATCTTGTTTTTATGTCAATATCCTCATTGTTCCAGTTTTCGCCGAACAGAATATCGTCGTTAAAATGCGCGAAATCCGGTGCAAATGTGCCGAGTGCATCGCGTCCGGCGGTCTGTGTGATTTTTTTCATAGCTGTCCATCCTTTCCGCATTAAAATTCCTTTGCCCACCGTGCGATTTGTTCATCCGACAGCCCGTTTAACACCTTGCCGTCTTTGATGTCGGCAGCCGGGCAGACCTTTCGCAGAACCAAAGCGGTTTTGCCCATACCGCTGCCGCCGCTGGTAGCAAACGGGATCACGGTTTTACCCGAAAAATCATAGCTTTCCAAAAAAGTATCGATGATGGTCGGTGCGACATACCACCAAATCGGAAAACCAACAAAAATTGTGTCGTAATGCTCCATATGCGGCAGCTTTTCCGCTATTTCCGGACGGGAATCGGGATTTTTCATCTCAACGCTCGAACGGCTTTGCGCGTTCTGCCAATTTAAGTCGGCGCTTGTGTACGGAATGCGCGGCTTGATTTCAAACAGATCCGCTCCGGCCGCTTTTGCTAAGCGTTCGGCATACCGTTTGGTAACGCCGCTTGCCGAAAAATAGGCGACTAAGGCTTTCGACTGCTTGCTGTTCTTTGTTTCGGTTGTGTTCATCGTAAAAACTCCTTTTCTATCCTTTGTTTTCTTTCTTGATTTTATACCGCAGATAATCGATTCTGTCGAGCTGTTCTTGTTTGGCATGAAGCTCTTCCAACGCTTTTTTTCGTTTTTTTAACAGCATTTCCGTTCGCTTTTCCGCCGTATCGCCGCCGGAACGATAAAAACCGATGTAATCTCTCACTTCCGCATCGTCAAATCCGGCATCATACAGCGTCAGAATCAAGCTCATGTTCTCAACGTCTTTGTCCGTAAAACCGGTCCATTTATGCGCCGCTTCGTATTTATCGAGCAAATCCGGAGGAACATTGTATTTTTGCAGCATTTCCTGCTTGGTCATTGCCTCACCTTCAAAAAAATATAGGCACCGATATCCGGTACCTATACTATATCACGGTTGTTTATATATGTCAAATACTTATATTGCATTAGCAGAAATGCTTTTTATGTATTTCTTAGAGAAGTCGATAAAGGCCTCCATGGCAGCCGATTGGATTTGATTTTTCTTCCACACCAAAACCGAACCAAATTCCATCTTTGGTGCAAACGGAACAAATTTCACTTCATCAAACCGGCTTTCGAGTTCGATGGTTAAAATGATCCCCATTTTCTTTTGCGCCATAATGGCTGCATTGTATAACAGATCATAGGTGGCAAACACATTTACATCGCCGTACAAATCGCCAAACCAGTTTTGGATTTCTTCGCGCACCATCCGGCGGTGCGGCAGGATGAGCGGCAAGCCGATCAAATCTTTGGGCGTTACAAACGGACGCTTCGCGATGGCAAAATCGTTATGCGCGATGATGCCCCATGTTTCTTTTTGCGGCAAACGGGTAAATTCATAGCGGCTGATATCCACCGGATCGGCTAACAGACCGATATCCAAACCGCCGTTTTCCAAGCGTTCTTTGATCGTATCGGCATTTCCGCTGTTCAGATGAAACCGCACACCGGGATGCTTCTCGGAAAACGCTGCTATCACATCCGCCAAAAGCGAAAAGCTTTTGAATTCGCCGCTGCCGATCTCGATTTCGCCCGAAAGCTCCTTTTCGGTCGTCAGCTCTCTTTTGGTTTTTTCCGCAAGCGAGACGATCTCTTGGGCACGGCGTTTTAAGAGAAGCCCGTCGCTTGTAAGAACAATGCTGTGGTTGCTTCGCTCAAAGAGTTTTACGCCGAGTTCGTCCTCTAACTGCATAAGCTGTCTGGAAAGCGTCGGCTGTGTGACGTGCAAAAGCTGTGCCGCCTTTGTAATGTTTTCTTCTTGCGACACCATTAAAAAATAGTTGAGTACACGCAATTCCATCGATTTTCACTCCGTTTATGGATTCCAAGGAATTTTGACCGCTCACCGCGGTAAGCGTATTGACATAGTGGAATCATTGGTGTATAATACACCTTGCCGGGAGCAATTCCGGTAGGGCGAGATCTCATTCTGAACCTGAAAAAGATGTTTCTGTTTCGAGTTCTTTGGCTCTGCTTTTCTTCAAAAGAAAAGCAGACGGCGGTTGTGCCATTCCCGAAAGGGGGTGGTTGTTATGCAGAAATACATAAGATGCATCATCTTTGCAATTCTCATAGCAATAGCTTTTACATTAAAAGTAAAATAACCGCCCAGCTCCCCAAAGCATAGCGGTTATTTTTTAGCGGTTATCTTTGTGGCGCAACCGTTTGAGGTCTTGCCCTTACATTACTATTATATGCTTTTTCCTCAAAAAGTCAATACCTTTATCCGAAATTTTCGCCGTGAGTTTTTACTTGCGGCGATATTTTTTGAAAAGATAGGAGGAAAAAAGAATGATTAGTTGCTTCAAAGGACGTTTCCGTTTAACCAGTCCGCGCGGCGACCGAGTTCTAAACGGTGTTAAGGGCTACCATCACGGCATTGACCTTGTCGGTTTAGACGACACGACGGTGTACAGCATTGTCGATGGAAAAGTCCGCACAGGGGCAGACAACAGTGCCGGGAACTATGTGTGTGTGACCATCGAGGACGGCAGGAGGGTATATTATTTTCATTTGAAAAGCTTCAAAGTCAAGACCGGCGATACCGTCAAAAAGGGACAGGCGGTTGGAATCATGGGCAACACCGGGCACAGCTTTGGGGCGCACACGCACCTTGAGTTGAGGGTCAAGGGCACGGCGTACAAGAGTCTCGATATTTCCGAGTTTACCGGGATCCCGAACAAGGTTGGTGTGTATGAGTACAAGGAGGACGGCGTGAAGCAGAACAAATACAGCTATGATGATACCGTGGATGCCATGATACAGGACGGTGTGACGGATGTGAAGAACATGGCGAACTGGGAGAAGATGCTTGACGGCAGAGAGAAGTTAGAAGCGAAGTATGTGAGGGAGATCTTCCGGCGGTATCATGAGAAATTAAGCAAGAGGTAAAAAAAAGAAAAACACCGAGCAGAAATCAATCTGTTCGGTGTTTTTAGCTTTGCGGTGACAAATACAAAGAACGAATCTGTAATCAAGAGAGTGTGGTAACAGAGGTAGCACAATGCAATCCATGCCGCAAAGTCTATATCAAATATAGCACACATTCTTCGGCTTGTCAATGAGTTTTACGATTATTTGTTATTTAGGATAGTCGTCCTTATATTGCAAATATATATGTATATGACAAGGGTGAGGTTTCCTAGAAATTCAAAAATCATGCGATCGATTTTATCATGCACTATATGACGTTTCTTCGTCATCATCTTCATCATTATCCGGCTCAACAAAATCGAGCGTACCGCTGAAAGACAAAGACTGACGGTATTCTTCAGCTAACATGGTGCGATTAAACTCTGCGGACGGTTCGATAGAATAGACCAGATTTTCAAGTTCATCTAGAGAAACGGTAAAGAATTCTTTGCGAAGATTGATTTTATTGGTACGCTTATCGTTTAACATTTGATGTAGCTTATTTTCCAATGTCGGAGCGTCTTCGGAAAAAATAAAGCTGTGAACATCAAATCGGAACGGCACAGACGCACTTCCGAGTTCATCCACACGATCCTGCGGAACAAGGCGGCGTGTCATACCGATTTTAAACACTTTATCGCCAAAAGAACCAAGATTGCTGATAATATAAACATACCCGGCTTTACCGTTTTGCAGTTTTGCGATTTCTTCTTTCTTGGATGAAACTTCGCTCAAAAGCGAATTGACCTCTTCGATTCGCGAAGTAATGGATTCTGCTTTTTCAGCGGTAGCTTCTGCAAGCTGCGTTTTCAATTTTTCGATTTCGGCAAGATATTTGGATTCTTCTTTTTCCACCTGCTTTTGCTGTTGTTCCAACAACTTGCGTTCTTCGGCTTCTTGCTTCATCTGCTCTTTTAAAGCTCTCTGCTGTTCTTTTTCCTGTTCCTTGCGAACATAGTATTCATATTCAACCTTTACAGCATCTGCAAATAAAACTTCTATTGTGCTGATAAACTTAGAAATCGTAGGAGCGATCTGCTGATTGCCGTCAGCTGCAATTTTCAAGTATTTCTCGGCGATTTCATGCACTTGATCAAGCGATTCGTTTAATTTTTGATACTTCAACACGTATAAAACGTTTTGAAGCTCCGCACGGAGAGCAATAACCATTAGGCGGTAAATCGCCAAATTAGACTTTGTTGTATAACGTTTTTCGTATTCCGACAAGACTTTTTCAATACTGTTGTCAATCGCCTTAAACTGTTTTTTCAATTCCTTTATACTGGAATGATGCAGAGTAAGCTCCACGGTTGGATTAAGAACGTCACTGCAATCGATATCAGCTATATGCTTTTCAATGTATGAAATCTCATTTTCCAACGGATTAGACAATTCAAATTTTTCGTAATATGCCTGTATAGATTTGATACAGTATACAATTGACTTGATTCTTTGCTTATTACGTTCAATTTTATTTTCGCTATCGGAAAGTTGCTGTTGCTGTTCGGCTAGCTTTTCTTGCTGTTCATTTATTTCTTTGTTTTTGCTTTCGATTTCCGCATTTGCTTGTTCAACCGATTTTTGAGCCTGTTGTTTTTGCTCGGACAATTCAGCAATTATCTTCTTAGCTTCAATAATATCTTTCATTTCCGGGGTTATGGAAGCTTCTAAACTAGACAGTTTTTGTGTTAGCTCATTCTTTTCTGCTTCAAGCGATTGTATGTAAGAGCGAAAAGCAATATTTTCTCTCTTAATCTTTGAAACATTAAAAATATCGAATAATGACACTGCAAATCACCTTTTTCATAACTTCTTTTGTATCCATTGCTTTTGAGTGTATTGTACCATCTGTTATTTTGCACAACAAGTATATCACATCCTTGTAAAAAAGTCAAACAAAAATCATATACAATATCCGCAAAAGTCAAAAATCGTTTTGTAACACGCACGATTTTGTCAAAACATACTATTTTTTACACTTCCTTTTACATCTTCGTTTATTGCACATGGTTTCTTTAAGTCTTATTCTTTCCGATAAATCTTCACCAAAAAATCCGCCTTGGTAACGGTTTGACCGAGGTTTACCGATTTTTCACGCACTTCGGCGGTACTGCGCCAAAAATACGGCGTCATGGCGAACAAATCCGCCGCCTGTTCGCCCGAAAGGGTCATCTCATAGCACACGTGCTTTTCCGCAACCAGCGAAAAGCCCTCGTAGAGCGGCGTTTTTTCCTCATTTTCGAGTGCCGTATCATACAGCCGTTCCTTGATGCCGAACAAATGCTGTCTTCCGGGACAGGCAACCGCCAAAAGGCCGCCCGGCTTTAAGACGCGGCGGTTTTCTTGATCGGCCACCGGTGCAAAGACCGACAGCACGGCTGCGGCGCTTTCATCCGCAAACGGCAGATCGAAAATACCGGCGACCGCAAAATGGCTCTTTGCAAACATATCCTTGTTCTTTTCGGCTTTTGCCGCCATTTTAACGGCACTTTTAGCAAGATCCAAGCCATAGACCTCTGCCTGCGGAAATCGTTTTTTGACAAAACGGGCATAATAGCCCTCGCCGCAGCCGGCATCCACGATCAAATCGCCGAGACTCAGCGTGCCAAAGCTTGCAAATGCCTCGCACAAGGCGTTTGCAAGCGGTTCATAGGCACCGGTTTCCAAAAAACGGCGGCGCGCTTTGCACGAGTCGGCCGCGTCGCCCGAACGGTCGGCGTCCTTTCGCGGCGGTGCAAGATTGACATAGCCCTCGGCGGCTGTATCAAAGGTATGCCGATCGGCACACACAAAGCTTTTTTCGGTTTGTTCCAACGGTTTTCCGCAAACCGGACAGGTAAAATAGGTTTTCATGTCATTCCTCTGTTTCTGTTTTTCTGTATTATAGCATAGGCTGTAACATAAAACAAGCATTTTTACATTTTTACATTTTTACAAAGAAGACTTGTGCAAACAGCATCCTTCAAAAAAGTCCTGTGCACGGATAAACGCACACAGGACTTTTTCTGTTATTCTGTTGTCTTAACGCAGAGCCGTCTTATTCCTCAACCGCATTCTTTTTGGCGTCCTCGATGATCTTCTGCGCCACATTGGCCGGTGCTTCCTCATAGCGTGTGAACTCATAGTCAAACACGCCGCGTCCCTGCGAAAGCGCGCGAAGCGCAATCGTGTAGTTCGCCATTTCTGCCATCGGCACCTCTGCCTCCACGATGGTGCGGCCCTTGGCGTGTTCATCCGGATTCATGCCGAGCACTCTGCCGCGGCGTTTGTTGAGGTCGCCGATCACATCTCCCACAAGACCGTCCGGCACGCGGACTTTCAACGTTCCGACCGGCTCCAAAATCACCGGATTTGCTTTGGGAAGTCCCTCTTTATAGGCAAGCTTTGCGGCAAGCTTGAACGAAATTTCGTTGGAATCGACCGGGTGATACGAGCCGTCGAACAGGTCTGCCGCAAGGTTCACCACCGGGAATCCGGCAAGAACGCCTTTCTGCATGGCTTCGAGAAGTCCCTTTTCGACCGCCGGATAGAAGCCTTTCGGCACACTGCCGCCGACCACGCTCTGCGTGAAGGTGAGGCCTTCGGCTTCGCCGGGCGAGAACGTAATCTTGACGTGGCCGTATTGGCCGCTGCCGCCCGACTGCTTTTTATGCTTGCCTTCGACCTGCACGCGCTTCTTGATGGTCTCACGGTACGGGACGCGTGCTTCGACAAGCTCGACGTTTGCACCGTAGCGCGATTTCAACTTGGAGACGACCACATCCAAGTGCGTGTCGCCTAATCCGTACAACAGCATCTGCTTGGTTTCGGCGTTGTTTTCATAGCGTAACGTCGGATCTTCCTCCAACATCCGCGCGACGGCTGTTGAAATCTTATCTTCATCGCCCTTGGCTTTGGGAACGATGGCCATGCGCATATACGGATGCGGAAATTCGACCGGCGCATAGTTTTTCGGGCCGCCGAGCGTATCGTTTGTGCCGGTTGCCGTAAGCTTTGCCGTCATGCCGATATCGCCGCAGACGATTTCATCCACTTCGGTTTGCTTTTTGCCGCGGATTATGTAAATATGGGCGAATTTTTCCGCCGTGCCGTTCGTGCGGTTGGTGAGCGTCATATCCTTCTTTAACGTGCCGTTCATGACCTTGAAGAAAGACATTTTTCCGACAAACGGGTCGGCGATGGTCTTAAAGACAAATACCGCCGTTTCGCCGTTCGGGTCGGGCTTTACCTCTTCGCCGTTCTCATCGCGTTCGCCCTTGCGGTCGAGCGGATTGGGGAAGGAATCGGCAATGATGTTGAGTAACGGTGCGATGCCCATGAGCGTGGAAGCCGAACCGACCATGACCGGCGCGATGGTGCCGTCGATGATGCCTTTGTTCATGGCGGCAAACATTTCTTCTTCGGTAAAGGCCTCTCCGGCAAAGAATTTTTCCATCAGTTCGTCACCGGTAAGTGCCAAAGCCTCCATTAACATATCGCGGAAGCCTAAAATCTTTTGCATACTCTCTTCGGGAATATTCATTTCCTTTTGAGAGCCGTCCTTGACGTATTCATAGCCTTTCATAGTGATAAGATCCGCAAAGCCGAGCGGCTTGCGATCCACAATGATCGGAATGGCTACCGGGCAGATGGCCTGCCCGAACACCTCGCGCATCTGCTCGATGGTGCGGCCGAAATTGGCGTTGTCGTCGTCCATTTTGTTGATAAAGAACGCTTTCGGAACGCCGAGCGCCGTGGCGCGTTCCCACGCAAGCTCACTGCCGACGTCCACGCCGCTTTTGGCATCCATCACAATGAGCGCCGTTCCGCACACGCGAAGACTCTGCATGACTTCGCCGGCGAAATCGAGCGTACCGGGCGTATCAAGAAAGTTGATCTTGCTGTTTTTCCACATAACCGGCACAACCGATGCGGAAATCGAAAACTTGCGTTTGGTTTCTTCCGGATCATAATCGCTGACTGTATTTCCGTCCGATGTCTTTCCCAGACGATCGGTTTCTTTTGCAAGATAAAGCATGGATTCGACGAGCGACGTCTTTCCGTTTCCTCCGTGTCCTAAAAGACACACGTTTTTGATGTTTTTGGTGTTAACCGTGGCTGCCATTGATACTGCCCCTTTCATTGATTATCGAGTATCTCCGTCCGAGACACCTTGCAGGTTTTCAAAACGGATGATATTTCAATAACTATTATAAACGACTTCACATTTATTTGCAATATGCAAAAATAAACAGGATTTTTCTGTACTTTTTGTGCAATATACACAACTATTTTGGGAAGCCGTCATTGCCGCTACCATCTTATGACAAAAGATACGGGATTCATGCCGTTGGAGCAGACGCAAAAAACAGACGGAAGCTGCATAATCCATCTGTTTTGAGGCGTATGTTGATTTTTCGTCGAATCACAGAGTCGTTCCGAGAACCGCTGCAGCCGTGCGTGCGGCAATCTCCCGTTCTTTGTCCGAAACCGGCACGTCGAACGCATCAAACGGGATGTGCTTCACGCTGTTTCCGGTAAAGAAGCCGTACCACACAAGGCCGAGCAAATACCGTCCGAAGCCGAGAGAGGCGTGAAACGTGTCGCGATGGACGGCTTCCATGCCGTTTTCCAAAGCCTTGAACATAGCGTCCCCGCTCGGAATGATGCCGCTCGCGCCGATGCGGTCGGCGGCCGCCTGATAGGCGGAACGGATATGCTCAAGCATCTCTTGCGGCGTATCGAAGCCGGCGTTTTTCAAGCGTTCCGACCCGGCCTCATATGCCCACGTTTGGTGCATATAAAACTTCGTGTGCGGCAGATAGGTGCGGACATAGTCGGCAAGTGCTGACAAATACGGCTCATAGGTTTCAAAATGCGGCGCGGCCTGACTGACCTGTTGAAAGGTGACCGCGTCCCAATTATCACTCATCAGAACCTGCTTGATGTTGACCTTTAAGCGTGTGCTTTCGCCGTTGAACTGAAAATCGTAGGCGGCGTTGTTTTCCAAAATATTATAATAATGCGTTTGGAGCGGACAGCCGCCGATATAGAGATTGACGGTTTTGACAGTCTGGCCATCTGCGGCGGCGATTTTATGAATGTAGCGGCAGGCATCCTCGGAAAAGCTGTTGCCGATGGCGAGAATTTTCATGCGAACACTCCTTTTCATCGTTTTTCGTTTTTTCCAGTATACCACCGTATTTTTACGGAAAATGTCGAAATGTGTAAAAAAAACCGCCGCGTTAGACGGACGCGGCGGAAAAAAAGAAGGGGGAAAAACAGCAAATTAAAGCTTCATTTTGGCGGCCTTGAATACGGCTTGGTACACAACGGCGGCACCGATGCAGGTGAAGATCAGCTCGGGAAGCATATAGCAGCTGTTGTACACAATGCTGTACAGCCAAGTGTTGGAGGTCTCAAAGCCGTCCCACAGCTTTCCGGCCGAAGCAAAGACGAACACGCCGCTGAACACGTGCGAAACAAAGCGCAAAAAGATGGCAAGAGCCGTTCCGCCAATAATGCCGTTCATGCCCTTATCGGCAAACATTCCGGCAAGGCCGAGAACGGTAAACGCGACGATGTAATCGAGAAGAATGCAGGAAATCAGTGCGCCTGCCGTGAGTCCCCAGCCGAGAAGACCGTCAAACAGAATGCCGAACAACAGCTGGATCACCGCATACACAAACGACGAAAACAGACCGGTTTTCACGCCGTGGCGGATCGAGATGAGGCAGATGGGAAGCATACTGAGAAGCGTGATACTGCCGCCCCACGGGAGCTTGAAAACTTTGATAAGGCTAAGCACCGCCGCAAGGGCGATGAGAATGCCGCACTCGGCAAGCACTTTGGTTTTTGTCTTTTCCATGGAAAAGCCCTCCGAAAAAAGTAAAATACCGCACACAATATCGGTGCGGTATGCTTTTTCGTGATGAAAGCTATCTCCCTACGCCGGTATTATCCGTTCAGGTTTGAAGGGTTCGGAAAAGGTTTTCCGTCTCAGCCGTTAAAACAGCACCCCTGATATCTATGCGGTTCGTGATACAGTATAGCAAAAAAGTATGAATAATTCTACCGTTTTCGCGCTTTTTCGCTATTTTTTCAAAATTTCAAGGCTGCGGTCCAAAATGCCGTTCATTTTGGCGATGACAAGCCCATAGTTTCCGAACGGAATATGTTTGCTTTCAGCTTCGCTTTCGCGAAAGCGCATTTCCTTTTCGTTTAACATACAGCCGCCGCAATGCAGCACCAGCGCATACGGCGAAAGATCCTTCGGGAATGTGCCGCCGGAGGTGAATTCGAAGGTGAGTTCCTTGCCGGTATAGTTCCGAATCCATGCCGGAAGCTTGACGGTGCCGATGTCGCCGCACTGGCGGTGGTGCGTACAGCCCTCGCAGATGAGAATCGTATCGCCGTCGGACAGCGTGTCGAGCGCCTCCGCGCCGCGAAGTGCTGTGTCGAGTACGCCCTTATACCGCTGCATGAGAATGGAAAACGACGTGAGAAGCACGTTTTCCGGCACGATCTTTTTGACATAGCCGAACACCTGACTGTCGGTGATGACGGCTTTGGGCGGCGTTTTCAGCGAAGTGAGTGCTGCGGCAAGCTCGGTCTCCTGCACCACAAACGGCAGTGCATGGATGTCAAGCAATTCGCGAAGCACTAACTGCTCCGGCAGAATCAGCCGTCCCTTGGGTGCGGCCTCATCGATGGGTGTGACCAAAAGCACGATATCGCCGGCCTCAAACAAATCGGCGACAATGGTGCGTTCGTTTTTCACGGCAAAGGCGGCTAACCGGTTCTTGAGCGTTTCGATGCCCTCGCCGGTCAGCGCACAGACCGCAAGTTCGTTGTCGCCCCCTAACGTGACCGGCGCAAGGTCGCTCTTGTTGTAGCAGACAAGATACGGCAGCTTTTTTTCGCGGAAGGTTTCGATGAGCGCCGCGTCGCTTGCCGAAAGTCCGGCCGTACTGTCTACGACAAGCACGGCAATATCGGTCTTGCGCAAGATCTCATAGGTCTTTTCGGCGCGTGCTTCGCCAAGCGCGGTGTTGTCGTCAAGACCGGCTGTATCGCAGATGGCGACCGGCCCGATCGGCAGCAGCTCCATGGATTTGATGACCGGATCGGTGGTCGTGCCGGGCGTATCCGACACGATCGACAGCGTCTGCCCGGTCACGCGGTTGACAACGCTGGATTTTCCGGCATTGACCGCGCCGAAAAACGAAATAAAGGTTCGTTCGGAAGCCGGTGTGTTTTGCATGAGGATTCCTCCTTGTTCGGGAATGGTCGGCAATAACGGTCAAAAGCGGAAATCGCGCTTGCCGTTATGGATGTTTTCGATGTATTCGGCCGCAAGCTTTTTGACCTTGGGATTGGGAATGTTTTCAAGCTCGCTCTTTAACATTTTTTCGCCTAAAACCTTGGTCGGTTCGGTGGCGTAATCCTCCAAATACTCTTTTAAGGTCATGAGGGCATTGGGCAGACAGCAGTTTTGAATCTGTCCGGCCTTGAGAAGCGACATAAACCGGTCGCCGGTACGTCCCTCTCGGTAGCACGCCGTGCAGAACGACGGGATATAGCCCATTTCCATCAGCCAACGCACCACTTCGTCCAGTGTCCGGTTGTCGCTGACGTCAAACTGGGCGGAGTTTTCGTCCTCCGGTTCGGGTTCATAGTAGCCTCCCACCGACGTGCGCGACGCGCCGCTGATTTGCGAAACGCCGAGCCGGATCACCTTTTCGCGCACAGCTTTGCTCTCGCGCGTCGAGATAATCATGCCGGTATACGGCACGGAAATGCGGATAAGAGCGCAGAGCTTGGCAAAGGTCTCATCGTCGATGCCGTTGTCGAATGCGTCCGGGTCGATGTCGTCGGCGTGCTTGATACGCGGCACGCTGATGGTATGCGGTCCGACGCCCTTATAGGCTTCGAGATGCTCGGCGTGCATGAGAAGTCCGCAGAATTCGTATTTATACAGTTCAAGACCGAACAGAACGCCCAGTCCCACGTCGTCGACGCCGCCCTCCATGGCACGGTCCATGGCTTCGGTGTGATAATCGTAATTGTGCTTGGGGCCGGTCGGGTGCAGCTTTTCATAGCTTTCCTTGTGATAGGTCTCTTGGAACAAAATATACGTGCCGATACCGGCTTCTTTGAGCTTCCGGTAGTTTTCCACGGTGGTTGCGGCGATGTTGACGTTGACGCGGCGGATCGCGCCGTTTTTGTGCTTGATGGAATAAATGGTGTGGATACAATCAAGAATGTACTCAATCGGGTTGTTGACCGGGTCTTCGCCGGCTTCAATAGCCAAACGCTTATGTCCCATATCCTGCAAGGCAGTCACTTCGCGGACAATATCCTCTTGGGACAGTTTTTTGCGTGCGATATGTTTATTCTTGTAATGATACGGACAGTACACGCAGCCATTGACGCAATAATTGGACAGATACAGCGGCGCGAACATGACGATACGGTTGCCGTAGAAATCCTTTTTAATCTGCTCGGCAAGGTCATACATTTTTTTGACTCTGGTCGGCTCGGTACAGGCAAGAAGCACCGACGCTTCGCGGTGAGAAAGGCCTTTGCGAAGAGCCGCTTTTTCGATGAGGGCGTCGATAAGCTCGTAGTTCTCCTTGTTTTTTTCGGCATAGTCGAGCGACTCTAAAATTTCCTCGTGACTAATGAATTCCTCGGCATGAGGCGACAGTTTATTATACATGATGATTCCTTTCGTCCGATCTTATAGATTCTGATAAGCAGTCTTGGCAAAAACACCGGAAAGACGGCCAAGCTTGCCGGAAAGCGCGTTGATTTCGTCCTGCGGTGCGTCGAGTGCCACGCTGATGATGTGGACGTTCTTTTTGGGGTACGGCAGTCCCATGCGTCCGATGATATACGCGCCGTATTCGTGTAACAGTGCATTGACCTTTTCGGCGGCATCACTCGATTCGAGAAGAATCGAAATGACCGCCACACGGGTGTTTTCGGTTTGGTTTTCCATAAATACCTTCCTTTCAAAAAACGACTTTCGGAAAATGGGAAAAAGAAAAAGCTCTGCCGAAACGGCAAAGCTTGGATCAGACATACGTGTCGGCACACCAAAAAACGGTGCGCACACAAAACCGGCAAAACAACCGGGCAAACATCTTCGCTTATTTCCGTTCGGGCTGATACCGCAGAAAAAACTTTGGTACAAGGTCGAGACAGTTTGTTTTTGGCCGTTCGGCGAAAAGAGCGAAAACGCTGTTCGCGCCTGACGGTAGTATCAGTATAACAGATATTTGTGAACAAATAAAGAGCTTTACGGTGCAAGTGCGGATTTCGGAGATTTCATCCGAAAAACTGCGCCGCAAAGCCTTTTTGCATCGAAAAAACAAGCCTTTGTTCGACTCGCGTTTTAAGCTCTCTCGTTCATCGGCACATATTCGTGAATGACATAGTTTGTCTTATAAGCCGGGCGGATGATACGACCGCCGGTGAGGATTTCTTCGATGCGGTGAGCGCACCAGCCGGCGACACGCGCCGTTGCAAAGAGCGGCGTATACAGCTCTTTCGGAATGCCGAGCATCCGGTACACGAGTCCCGAATACATATCCACGTTGGCACACATATATTTTTCGTTTCCGGTCACCTGATAGAACACGTCCGGCGTGCGGCTTTCGATTTTCTGCATCAGCTCGAACTCATCCATAAAGCCTTTTTCTTCGGCAAGCTCACGTGCATATTTTTTGAGCGTTATGGCACGCGGATCGCTGATGGTGTAGATCGCATGACCCATGCCGTAAATAAGGCCGCTGCCGTCGCCGGCTTCGCCGCGTAAGATTTTGGCAAGGTAGGCACTGACCTCCTCGTCATCCTTCCAATCGCGCACGTTTGCCTTAATATCCTCAAACATCTGATCGACCTTGATGTTCGCGCCGCCGTGCTTAGGGCCTTTGAGCGAACCGACTGCTGCGGAAATGGCCGAATAGATATCCGTTCCGGCCGACGAAAGCACACGGCAGGCAAAGGTCGAGTTGTTACCGCCGCCATGCTCGGCATGAAGCACGAGACATAGGTCAAGCAGTCTTGCTTCACGCTCGTCGAAGGAAACATCGTTGCCCAAAATCCGCATGAAGTTCTGCGCACAGGCAAGACCCGGCTGCGGACGGTGCAAAAGAAGGCTGTCTTGGTCGAACACATGGCGTTTGACCGAATAGGCGTGTGCGGCGATGATGGGAAGCCGGGAAATGAGCTGAATACTCTGCTTGAGCTGATTCTCGAGCGACATATTCTCCGGTTCCGGGTCGTAGGAATATAACGACGTGATAGCGGCTTGGATCTTGTTCATGATATTGGGAGAGGGCGCACGCATGATCACATCTTCCGTGAAGTTGAGCGGCAGGGTGGCATATTCGGCGTTGAGCGTCCGAAAGGCCTCTAACTGTTCCTTGGTCGGCAGTGAACCGAACAAAAGGATAAACGCACATTCCTCAAAGCCGTAGCGATTCTCCTTGACATAGCCGTCAATGAGCTGTTCCACGTCGTAGCCGCGATAGTATAATTTGCCCTCATCGGGACGTTTTTCGCCCTCATACAGCACATAGCCGTGTACAAGACCGAGATTGGTCGCGCCTGCCACAACGCCCGAACCGTCGGCATTGCGAAGGCCGCGCTTGACGTTGGCATTGGCAAACACCTTGGCCGGGATCTGGTAGTTTTCCTTGCAGATTTCGGAAAGCTCCAACAGCTTTTCGGGATACTCGTTTTGAATCATAAAGTCCTGTCCTTTCGTATATACTGTATCAGAAGGGCTTTCGCCCGTTCATTCGGATGAATAGTTATATTGTATCACAGTCTTTTTGAAAATGCAAGAGGTAAAACGAAATTATGCAAAAAAACTTTTTGATCCGCCGCTCCGGCAAAGGCACAGCCGCCGTCATCGGCTGTGCGGCACTGCTTTTGCTCCTTTGTGCGTCCGAAGTGTTAAGAAACGGTGATAATACCGTTTTTGACGCACTCTCAGACAGCCGTGAAAGTATGTATAAACAGCTTGATAGCCGATCGGATTCCTCCGAAAAAGCTGTTGAAACTACACAAAAAATGAATTTTGATTTTGAAGATAATGCAAATTTTTCCGTCTTGTCGCCTTCGCTTTCCGATAACGCGCTTTCTGTTTCGGCAAGCGAAATTCCCGAAATCCGCGAAATCGCCGTGTATGACACACGCGCCGGACAAGTACGCCTGCTGCCGCTTGAGGAGTATGTGGTCGGTGCGTTGGTCGCGGAAATGCCGCAGAGCTTTGAGAAGCAGGCACTCATGGCACAGGCGGTCGCGTGCCGCACCTTTGCGGTACGGGCGGCTATGCGGCACGACAAGCACAAAAACGCCGCGGTATGCACCGATTATCGCTGCTGTCAAAGCTTTCGGGATGCGGCGGAGGTGGAATTCGACATTTCGGCGGCGCGGGAGGCGGTGGAGGCGACACGCGGCATTATTGCGGTTTATGACGGTGAGCCGATTTTGGCGGCATATCATGCGGCAAGTGTGGGATACACGCGTTCAAGTGCCGAGGTTTGGGGCGGTGAGCTTGCGTATCTTGTGCCGGTGGCAGCGGTGGAGAGTCGGGAAAGTGCGGCTGAAGTTAAGGCTGTTTCGGCAAAGGCACTCACATCAGCTCTAAGAGCTGTGGCCTTAAAAAAGAACAAAGCCGCCTTTGAGGGCGGCAGGATTTGCTGTTATGCGGATGCAGACGGGCTTTGCACCGGCATTTCGGACGGTGTGACGGTGTGCTCGCCGCAGGAGGTGCAGAGGGCACTCGGACTGCGGTCGGATGTATTTGCGGTTTCGGAGAGCGGCAAAGACTATACGTTCACAAGCTACGGATTCGGGCATGGTGTGGGAATGAGTCAATATGGAGCGAACGCGCTTGCCGAAGAGGGATATGATTTTTATGAGATTTTGAAATATTATTACACCGGCATCGGTTTTGCCTTTTGCAGTTGAGATGCTGCCGGAGGCGGCAAACCGGTTGCCGCAGGCAAACGGAAAAAAAGCCGCGAAGCGGCAAAGGATTTAATTGGATTGCACAAAGTTGTTATCTTTGTGCGCTGATTCGAGGTTTGGAAAATCTCGAATCTCCCTTGAAAGGTTTTAATTGTTGCGGTGCGAAGCTGCGGCTGCGGTGGGCTGATTCAAGGTTTGCAGAACCTCGGAGCTTCCTGCAAAAGGGACGTTTTTACGTTCTTTTTGCGTCGTGCAAAAAGAACCAAAAAGCACGCCAGAGGTTTGCGAACCTCTGGACTCCGGGGACGATTCAAATCGCCGGTCGATACGGTGTTTTTGCGAAAGTGACCGGCGTTCATCAGGTAACCGGTTTTGCGAAAAGCTGCAACTTCGCCGGGTATCGCCGGCAATGATTTGAATCGGTGCGACGCTCCGGCTTTACAGCGTAAGGAGTTAGAGCAGAGATTAAAAGAACAGCTGTATTCTTTGCAAACAGTAGGTTAAGGGTGGTGCGAATGGGAGGCGGAGGGTGGAAAAGAGTAGCTTTGGGTGGCAATTAAGGAAAGGTTTGTGCAAAAGAAAAGCTTTTTTCAGCACCCCACAGCAACCGCTTCGCACTGCACCAAAGCTAACGTGCAGCTGCAAATTTCATCCGCAAAAACTTACTGTGAGCTTGCAGTACACCTTCTCATTTTCGAAAAACATCAGTCTTGCGTCTGCACTACGGTAACCCTTTCGAACCGATTCAAAGTCTTTTCGCCGCCGTTTTGTGGGCAAAACCGGTTTCGACAGAAGCCGCCGGAAAACTTTGCAAAATTACTTTCGACAGAGCTTTGAATCGTCCCCGGAGTCCAGAGGTTCGCAAACCTCTGGTGTACTTTTGGTTCTTTTCGTACAAGCGAAAAGCACGAAAAACGTTCCTTTCGCAGGAAGTTCCGAGGTTTCGCAAACCTCGAAACAGCATACCGCAACGGCAGCTTCGCACCGCAACAATTAAAACCTTTTTCAGGAAGATTCGAGGTTTCGCAAACCTCGAATCAGCTCACAAAGATAACAACTTCACACAAACCAAATTAAATCCTTTGCGGCTTTGCCGCCTTTGAAACTTTCCTTATCGGAAAGTTTGTCCCCTTCCGGGACGGCACGCTCCGCGTGCAGTTCGCCGCCCTTGGCGGCCTTTTTACAGGGTGATTTCGAAATAGCGTGCCGTGTAGTCCTTCGGCATCTCAATCGCTAAAATCGAGGTGTTGGCAAAATACGTAAACTTCGTGTCAATCGCCGTCGGATAGACATAGTTCACGTTTGCCGCCTTGCCGCCGAAATACTTCGATAAATCAATCTTGATGACCTTTGCGGAATCCTCAAACTTCCAAACCGCAAGCGTCATTTTCTTGCCGTCTGCCGATAAAAAGCCGAGCGCCGAATGCGTCTTGTCACACAGGTTCAGTCTGCCGCACGGCCATACCGGATACGACGTATGATTGTGCGAACGGTAGGCTTTGTATACGTCCGTGCCGTCCTTGATGAGCTGCTTGTTGAAGGCGTCCGCCTTGTCAATGCGTCCCGAAAGATACAAAACGCCGCACAGCGCGTTGATCATGTTAAACGCCGTCTGCTCACCGTCGGCAAGCGCTTCCATGCGGCTCTTGTCCGCATAGACATCCAAGCCCTTTTGAAGCTCATAAAACGATACCGGATACGGATATGCCCAAATACCGGCCTTTTCTGGCGCAATGCAGGCCGCATAGCCCGATGCGATGGATGGATTTAATTCGTAAAACTCTTGGTCGGACGTGCTCTGTAGCTCAAAATGGCGTAACGTTCCGTTGTCGCTGCGCATCGCACCGCTGCCGCAGTTTTCGACCTTCATATCCGGATGCTTTTTCTTGACGCGGTCAATCAGGGCATAAAACGCTTCTGCCGACTTTTTAAGACCCTCGCCGACCGAAGACCCGCGAATCTCCGCACCGAGCATGACCGAATGGTTGTAATCGTTCTTGATGAAGCGCGCACCGAGGTCATACAGCATATCGAAAATGCCCTCAATGTATGCGCACTGCTTCGGATCGGTGTAATCGACAAAATGGCTGTCAGCCACCGGCGTTCCCCAGCGTTTCAAGATGCCGCCTTCGTCCGCCATGGGCGTGTTCGGATCAAGCGATTCAATTTCGAGCCATGCGCCCGGCTTCATGCCCTTGGAATTGATGAGGTCGAAAATGCCTTTTAAGCCGCCTTTGCCAAATCTCTTCTCGCCGAATTCTTTGTCACCAAGCGTCCATGCGCCAAGACCCTTTTCATACCAACCGGCGTCAAGGCAGAACACTTCACAGCCGGCGTCGGCTGCCGCGTCGATAAGACCCGGAAGCGTATTTTTATCGCCTGCGCCCCACACGCAGTCCATGTACGTGTTAAAGCAGGCCGGTGCTTCGCCGTCCCATTTGGCGACGGTGGTCTTGCGGCGTGCGATCAGAAGCTGCTTTACGCCGTCCTCAAACGAGCCGTCGGTGCAGCCGAATAATGCGGGAGCGGCGGTAAACGTTTCGCCCGGACGAAGCACTTTGACAAAGCCGGTTTCTTCATCGGCGGCGTTTGCTTCGAGGAAGAACGTGCCTTCGCCGTCGGCGTGGCCGTTGCGGTTGCCAAGCTCGATGGTCCAGTTGAAGCCGCCCTCGATTTCCATGTACCATGTGACGCCGGTTTCGGTATCCTCTACTGCCACAAGCGGAAAATGCTTACCGGTGCTCCAAGAGCCGATCGAACGCACACGCCATGAGGTCATCTCCCAGCTGTGAGCGGTCTGTTTGGTGATGCCAAGCTCAGACAGACTGTTGGTCTTCCATTGGGCTTCACCCTGCCAATGGCTCATGAAATGATGCACCTTGATGCGTGCGTCGTCGCGATACCATTTGGAAAGACCGCCGCAGGCGACGCCGTTTATGAGTGCTGAGCCGAAATGCGTCAGTGTGACTTTTTCCTTGCTGATATTCTTGACGGAATTTACCTGTCGGACAGCGTCCGCACCCGGAATGAAGGTCATTTTGACGGTCACCTCGAGCTTATCGTCGGCGCAGAGATATTTGGCAGTGATACCGCCCTTATTCTGCTTGAAGGAGGTGCATTTGGAGCCCTCATGATGGCTGACGAGCGATGCGCAGCCCTCCATGGGAGCGGTTCCGTCGGCGGCGAGAGCGAGCGAAAAGTTGGGAGAAGCGGCAAGATCGGCGACCGACACGTTTTCGGTGGCGAGAGCCGACATTTTTAACGGTTCGCCTTGTGCGCCGTTGTAATAAAAACGCATATTTTGATGCTTTACGATGAAGTTTTCCATGACAAGTTCTCCTGATCCGTAGGTTTTATGATTTCAAAGCGGTTGCGGTGTTTATTCGCGGTTTTCCCTGTGTTCGGCGTGCTTTTTGAGCGCGTCAAAGGTTTGCGCGCTGATGACGTGTTCCATGCGGCAGGCATCTTCGGCAGCCGTTTCGGGATCGACACCGAGATGAACCAAAAATTCCGAAAGCAGGGTGTGCCGTTCATACATTTTTTCGGCAATTTCGGTGCCTTTATCGGTTAAGGAAATAAAGCCGGTGACGGAATCCATGAGGATATAGCCGTTTTCACGCAGGTTTTTCATGGCAACGCTGACGCTGGGTTTGGAAAGGTCAAGCTCATTGACGATATCGATGGAGCGGACATTGCCTTTTTTCTTATGGATCATATAAATGGATTCTAAGTAATTCTCTGCGGATTCATGTATTTTCACGGTACAAAGACCTCCTTTTGGACAGAAATCGCGCGCTGTACGCCAATAAAGAAATTATAACACAAAATCCGTTATAATGCAAGGATTTTGCGTGATTTCCGGCGGATTTAATCGAGAATTAAGGTTTCAAGCTCTTTGACCGTGCGGATATAGAAATCGGGCTTTTCGGTATCAAAGCTGTGTTCGCCACCGAAGCCCCACAGAACGCCGGCGCAAGGCAGAGCGGCGTTTTTGGCGGTGAGCACATCGACATAGGAATCGCCGACGTAGAGCACGTCTTTCCGATCGACCTTCAGGGCATCGATGGCGCGGTCGGTGCAGGCTTTATCGGGTTTGGTGGGAAGGCCGATGCCCGAGCCGGACACATAGGAGAACACGCCTTTGCCGAAGCAGTGTTCGGCAAGGGTTTTAGCTTGTCTGTCGGGTTTATTGGAAACGACGGCAAGCTTGATACCGGCGTTTTTTAACGTATCGATGAGTTCGGAAATGCCGTCGTAAGGATGGGTTTTTTCGCAGACGTGTTCATCATAGACATCGAGGTAGCGGTTTAAGACGGTGGTAACGGTGTCTTTATCGCGTTTATCCTCGGGAAGAGCGAGTTCCATGAGGCGGTATGCGCCGTTATTGACGAAGGAAGTGACCTCTTCGAGGGTTTTTTCGGGAAACCCGAATTCGCGAAGGGTGATATTGACGGATTTTGCGATGTCATCGATGGTATAGAGGAGTGTGCCGTCCATATCGAAGATGACGCAGGAATAATGGATGTTCATGGGAGGATTCCTTTCTATATTTGTTGCGAAGCCACGGCTGTGGCGAGCTGGATCGAGGTTTGCAAAACCTCGATTCTCTCCCTGCAAGGGAGGGCTTTTTTGTCATACTTTTTGTGGCTAACAAAAAGT
>URCT01000012.1 GCA_900546385.1 uncultured Eubacteriales bacterium
AAACGTTCCTTTCGCAGGAAGTTTCGAGGTTTAGCAAACCTCGATTCAGCTCACCGCAATGGCAGCTTCGCACCGCAACAATTAAAATCTTTTTAAGAAGAGCATCGAGGTTCTGCAAACCTCGAATCAGCGCACCCAAACAACAACTTCGCACAAACAAACTTAAATCCTTCCGCCGCCCGGCGGCTATATCTTTGTTGCTTCCGCAACAATTTTTGCCGCCTTGCAGCATACAAAAAAGCCCACCTTTCGGTGGACTTTTTTGCTGTCAATGCAATTATTTCTTAAGATTAGCTTCGAGGGTTGCAAGCTCGTCAAGAAGACCCTTCGGCATGGTGTCGCCGATCTTGGCGTAGAACGCCTTGATGCTGTCGAGGTCGGCAAGCCAGCTCTCGGTATCCACCGTGAGCAGATCCTTCATGGTATCGGCGCTGATATCAAGACCTTCGGTATCAATATCCTCCGGCTTCGGCAGATAGCCGATAGCGGAATCCACAGCATCAGCCTTGCCTGCGCAGCGGTCGAGGATCCAAAGAAGTACGCGGAAGTTGTCGCCGAAGCCCGGCCAAATGAAGTTGCCGTCCTTATCGGTACGGAACCAGTTGACGTGGAAGATCTTCGGAGCGTGTGCAGCCTTTTCGCCCATTTCGAGCCAATGTGCGAAGTATTCGCCCATGTTGTAGCCGCAGAACGGAAGCATAGCCATCGGGTCACGTCTTACGACACCGACTGCACCGGCAGCGGCGGCAGTGGTTTCAGAAGCCATGATAGAACCGACGAACGTACCATGCTGCCAAGAACGTGATTCGTATACCAGCGGAGCGGTCTTTGCACGACGTCCGCCGAAGATGATGGCTTCAAGCGGCACACCGGCCGGATTGTTGAATTCCTTGGAAATGCACGGGCAGTTGATTGCCTTTGCGGTGAAGCGGGAGTTCGGATGAGCGCCGCAGGTGCTCTTGTCCTTTTTGTCGTACTTGGTGTAATCCCACTTATTGCCCTTCCAGTCGATGGCGTTCTTGGGAGGATTGTTGTCAAGGCCTTCCCACCAAACGGTGTTGTCATCGAGGTTATGCACAACGTTGGTGAAGATGGTATCTCTCTTGGTGGTAGCAAGTGCATTCGGGTTGGACTTTTCGTTGGTACCCGGTGCAACGCCAAAGAAGCCGTTTTCCGGGTTGACAGCGTACATTCTGCCGTCCTTGCCGATACGGATCCAAGCGATATCGTCGCCGACGCACCATACCTTGTAGCCCTTATCGCGATACATTTTCGGCGGAATTAACATAGCGAGGTTGGTCTTGCCGCAAGCCGACGGGAAAGCAGCCGAAACATACTTGGTTTCGCCGTTCGGATATTCCACGCCGAGGATGAGCATATGCTCAGCCATCCAGCCTTCTTTTCTGCCGAGGTACGAAGCGATTCTGAGAGCAAAGCACTTTTTGCCGAGCAGAACGTTTCCGCCGTAACCGGAGTTGATCGACCAAATGGTGTTCTCTTCCGGGAAGTGAACGATATAACGATTTTCTTCGTCAAGGTTTGCCTTTGCATGAAGACCCTTGATGAAGTAGGGGCTGTCACCGAGCTGGTCGAGGCAAGCCTTGCCGGCACGGGTCATGATAAGCATATTGAGCACGACATAGATCGAGTCGGTAAGCTCAATACCGATCTTCGAGAAATCGGAGCCGAGCACGCCCATGGAATACGGGATAACGTACATGGTCTTGCCGCGCATCGAGCCTTTATATAAAGGAAGCAGCTTTGCTTTGCATTCGTCCGGGCTCATCCAGTTGTTGGTAGGGCCGGCATCTTCGCGCTTGGTGGTGCAGATAAAGGTGCGGTTTTCCACACGAGCCACATCGTTGATGGCAGTTCTGTGAAGATAGCAATTCGGGAGCTTTTCTTCATTTAATTTGATGATCTCGCCGGTTTTCATGGCTTCCTGACGAAGCTTTTCGGCCTGATCCTCTTCACCGGTAATCCAAACGACAGCGTCCGGAGCGGTAAGTTCTGCCATTTCGGCAACCCACTGCTTTACATACTTGTTCTCAGTCATTTCCTAATACCTCCATTACAGCCGAAGCTGTTGTTATTATTGTCGTATTTGATAGGACGTATGCTTGTTAAAAAATTGTCGTTTCAAAAACACCACAACTTCAAGCATTATAAATTATAGCACACTTGCGCGAAAAAGCAAGAGAATTCTCAAAATTTACCTAAAAATTAAATGTTCGTTCAAACATTTTGCATATGGGAATGGCCGATTATGCAAAAACGGCGATAATTATCTGAAATTTCTGTGAAAACGGAAGCAATTTGAACGAACGCCGTTTCGATTTTTCATTTGTGTCGGTTTGTTCCGAAGCGTTGACAGCCATGCAAAGCGAAAATCCGCACGCAAAAAACTTTTTTGGCATCATACTTTTCCCTCTCGGATGCATATAGTGATAGCAAAGACAACAAACGTATACGGAGGGAGTTTTATGCACAAACTTTTAGACGCTTACGACGAACGAACCATCCGCTGTGCCGAATACATAACCGAGACCGGACAAACCGTGCGTGCGGCAGCCATTCGCTTCGGACTCAGCAAATCCACCGTGCATAAGGACATGACCACGCGTCTTGCCGAGATTGACGGCCTTTTGTTTGAGAAGGTACGTACGGTTTTAGACCGCAACAAGGCCGAGCGGCATATGCGCGGCGGTCTTGCCACCAAGCACAAATACGAAGAGATGAAGGAGAGCCGACCGCCGGAAAAGCCTGCGTCCAAATCCACAAAAACAAGCCGCCGCAAAGCTACACATTTATGAATAAGAGGAAAAGTTTTCAAAAGGGCGTTTTTTTGCTTGACTTTTTTGTGTAAAGGTGTATAATCTCAATGTCTGCATTTGTCTGCGTTCGTTTCGAAAATCCCGGCAGACAAACGATTTTGAGGTGGTTGCATGGCAAAAACAAAGAACATTGATATGTGTTCCGGGCATTTGATGAAAAATATGATTCGGTATACCATTCCGATCATACTCACCAACTTTTTACAGCTTTTATACAACGCCGCCGACCTTGTGGTCATCGGTCAATTTGACAGTCATGATGCGTTTGCGGCGGTCGGTGCGACAGGTTCTTTATACAATCTGTTTGTGACGCTGTTTGTGGCGATTGCCGGCGGCGGCTGCATCTGTGTGGCGCAGTATTATGGCGCGCGCGACGGCAAAAATGTATCGGAAACGGTACACACCTGTGTGCTGTTTTCCTTGATTGCCGGTGTGATTGTGGGACTTATCGGCATCTTTTTTGTCAAAGATGCGTTAATTCTGATGGACACGCATGAAGATATTCTCGATATGTCCGCGCTGTATCTGCAAATCATCTTTGTCGGCACACCGTTCATGTTATTTTACAACTTTGCGGCCGGTATTTTACGTGCGACCGGCGATACCAAGCGGCCGTTCTACATACTGGTTGTCAGCGGCATGGTCAATGTCTGCTTAAACGTTTTCTTTGTGGCTGTACTGCATATGTCGGTGGCCGGTGTAGCACTTGCGACCACCATCGGTTCGGTCATCAATGCGGCGTGCGGCTTCTATCTGCTTGCCAATTCCGGCGACAGTATCCGCTTGACCGTCAGGGAATTGAAGATTCACGGCGACAAGCTGAAAAAAGTGCTCAACTACGGCATTCCGTCCGGCATTCAGGGACTTTTGTTCTCGGTTTCCAACGTCATCATCCAATCAGCCGTCAACTCGTTTCACGATGTGGCTGTCGTCGGCGGCAGCTCGGCATCCTCCAGCATTGAAGGCTTTATGTACACGGCCATGAACGCCGTGGCGGTAACGGCACTCAACTTTGCCGGACAAAACTACGGTGCAAGGCAATACAAGCGCGTGGACAAGGTGTTAATCAACGCCTGCATCATGTCCACCGTCGTTGGTGTGAGCATGGGCATCGCGGTGCTCATCTTCCATGAGCCGTTACTGCGGATTTATCAGCCGCACGACGCACAGGCAGTGGCCTTTGGTTGGATTCGTATGCAATTGGTCGCAAGCACGTATTTCATTTGCGGACTGCACGAAGTGCTTGTCAACACACTGCGCGGCATCGGTTCATCCTGGCCGCCCACCCTTATCACGGTCGTTTCGGTGGGACTTGTGCGCATTGTATGGATTTTCACGGTGTTTAAGGCCTATCACACGCTGCTTGCCTTGTTCATCTCTTGGCCGCTCACTTGGATTGTTTCGGTCGTTCTCTCCACCATTATCTATGCAACCACCAAAAAGAAGCATTTTGCCATCAACGAAGCGCAATATGCAAACAAAGCACCGCAAGAAGCGTAACACGCAAACAAAGCGGCACGAAAGAAGAAATCTTCCTTCGTGCCGCTTTTGCATATACAGAGTTACAGTGCGGAGCCGCCTTGTTTTAGGCATTCGCGCACACGTTTTCCGTCGATTTCGGAGAGAGCCATGTTTCCGGCCAGACACAGATATGCCGCTGTCCCGGATACCGGCAGACTGCGAAAGAGCGCAGACAGAAGCCGGAATTTTAGTATATCGGCGAAGCAGAGCAACAAGCGCATACGCCTTTCGAGTTCTTTGATATAATCCACAACTAATCCTCCGTCAACCAATCGATGACGTTGGTTGTGAGATAAGCCGGATCCCAGCTGCCATGATTTACATGGTGGAAAATCGTGAGCGAGGCATCTTTTCCTGCGTTCAGAGCGGCATCCACCATTTGATACGAGCTTTCCGGCGGTACAACGTCGTCGAGATCACCGTGGAAAGCGCGGATCTTGGCCTGTATCTGCCACGCACGCCACGGCGTTCCGCCGCCGCAGACCGGTGCAATTTTGCGGAACATTTCCGGATAGCACATGGCCATTTCCCATGTGCCGTAGCCGCCCATGCTGATGCCGGTAAGCGACACGCGCGTGCGGTCGATTTGATATTCTGCGATGATCGAATCGATCAAATCCTTGAGGAAAATCACAAGATTGTTCCATATGTATTCGGTCGGGCATTGGGGACAGAGCGTAATGGCATCCACCAACTTGATTCCCTCGCGGATATAGCGCGGCGGGCCTTGGCGATAGAGAAGCGCATGGTCTCTGCCGCGTTCACCGGCACCGTGAAGAAACACCAAAAGCGGCGCACCGGAGGTGTTTTTGTATTTTTCGGGGATGTCCAACAGATAATAGATTTCGCCGAAATACGGGTGCTTATAGATTTTTTCTTCCATGATATATCAAGCTCCTTGTAAAGTATGGCTTTATTATAACGGTTTGCACCGGAAAAATCAAGTTTTTTGACAAAGAAAAACCGGCAGAAATACAATTCTGTCGGTTTTCCGCTCACGTCTTACAGGTCATCGGCGTCCTGTACCGGTTCGCTTCCGAACGGTTCGGTCGGAACGCCCGTATAACTGCCGTCCGGATCGGTTTTCTTCACGTCGTAGGAGTCATAGTATTTGGCTTTGTTCTGCGCTTCGGAACCTTTCTTTTCGCAAATACTGTCCATTCCGTCGAGAATGCGAAGCTTGATCCGATTCGTTTTGGTTCTGTAAGAATACGTTTCCGGTCGTTTGGCGGGAATCTCACTTAAAACTTCATTGCGGTAACCCTCTTGAAATTCGCGGTGAATATCATCCGTCAGATCCGGAACTTCATCCGAATGATTGGCGAAATTCGGATGGGAATGCTTCAAACGTTCGGTTGGATCGTTTTGAAGGGAAACTTTATCGTTTTGCATAGCGGTGTTTAACCGTGCTTTCCGCGTCCGTATTGCGGACGCAAACTCTACCATGTAAGCCGTCTGAAAAATCAAGCGCCGAAATTTCCGACCAAGCATTGATGTCGGAAAATCGGCTTCCGGCAAAAACGCTTTTTGCTTACGTCGATAGTATTTGCTTTTTTTGACGGTTAACACCATGAAAAGCCTGCCGATTTAGGCAAAAATATCTAATTTTTGTGTTATCCAACTGTTTTCCATGATTGTGCTTGACAGGTGCGGCAAAGTATGTTATTGTTCTTTTGAAGAAAAATCTTCGCACCATTACGAACAAACGGAGAGTGATGACATGACAAAATTCAACAAAGCGGAGTTACGCGACAAAATCTATGCGTGCTGGCTTGGCAAAAACATCGGCGGTACGCTCGGCACGCCTTTTGAAGGAAAGCGCGAGGTGCTCGATGTGACCGGCTTCAATTCCGAGCCCGGCAATCCCCTGCCCAACGACGACCTCGACTTACAGCTCATTTGGCTGCTTGCCGTCATGGAACGCGGCAGAGACATAAACGAACGCGTGCTCGGCGAATACTGGCTTGAATATATTTCGCCGTATTGGAACGAATACGGTGTCGGAAAAAGCAACATGACGCGCGGTTTGATTCCGCCGTTTTCGGGTGAATATGAGAACGAATGGAAGCATTCCAACGGTGCGTGGATCCGCACCGAGGTTTGGGCGTGCTTAAATCCGGGTCTTGTGGAGGAAACCATTCGCTACGGTTATATGGATTCCTGTGTGGATCACGGCAAGGGCGACGGCACGTATGCGACGATTTTTGTGGCGGCGATGGAAAGTGCGGCATTTGTCATTTCCGATCTTCGCGAACTAATTGAGATCGGTCTTTCCAAAATTCCGGAGGACTGCCGGTTTGCCAAATTCATCCGCACGGTCATCGAAGCGTATGACAGCGGAAAAACGTGGTTGGAAGCGCGCAACATGGTGACCGACATGGCGTTAAGCTTCAAGGATCTCGGCTGGTTCCAGGCACCGACCAATGTGGCATACGCTGTAATCGGTCTTCTTTACGGTGACGGTGATTTCAAAAAGACGATGCTGACGGCCATCAACTGCGGCGACGACACTGACTGCACGGGTGCGACGGTTGGTTCGCTTCTCGGCATTATCGGCGGCACGAAGGTCATTCCCGAGGATTGGAAGGCGTATATCGGCGACAAGATTGTGACGGTCGCCATCAACCGCGGCGCGGCCTACGGCATTCCGCTGTCCTGCACGGCGCTGACTGACAAAATTATGGAGCTGCACGCCGTAATGCTTGCCGGAAAGCCGGTTGCCGTTACCGACGGTGAAACCGAGATCGACGCGGCGGACCGTGAAAAATTCAAAGGCAAGGCCTTTTCGGATTTACTTGCCGCGCACAGCGATTATTCCTTCTACACCGAATCGGTGCTTGTCCGGACTTGGGTGGATTTAGAGCGCGAACCGGTGCTTGCGCCGGGTGAAGAGCTTGGCATCAAGCTGTCGCTCAACAACCGTTTCCGTTCGCAGAAGCATTTTGCGGTTCGTTTTATCCTGCCGGAGGGTTGGTCGTACCACGGCAAGCAGGATATTTCGGTCAAGCACATGGGCAACATTGCCGTCGGTGAATATGTGATCAAGGCCGGCGACACGGTGGGTGCGCAAAATCGTGTGATTATCGAGATCACGTGTGAGGGTCACGCCGATGTAGCACTCATTCCGCTCGTAATATTAGGCTAAGCGGACAAAGCAGAACGCCGTCCGAAAGCAAGGAGCTTTCAGACGGCGTTTTTTCTGCTTTTTGCGGTGCAAAAAGCAGGGAAATAGCCTCCAAAGGAGGCAAAAGGATTTAATTGGGTTTGTGCGAAGATGTTGTCTGTGTGCGCTGATTCGAGGTTTGCAAAACCTCGAATCTCCCTGCGAAAGGAACGTTTTTCGTACTTTTCGCGTGTACGAAAAGAATAAAACTGTTCCCTTTCGGGAAGTTCCGAGGTTCTGCAAACCTCGATTCAGCTCGCCGCAATGGCGGCTTCGCACAAACAAAATTAAAACCTTCCAAAAAAGAGCTTCGAGGTTCTGCAAACCTCGCTCACGCCTTCTGCTTCAGCCGCTCACGCAAATCCGTAAGCGTCTTGCGGTTCACAAGCAAATTGAAAAGCACAAGCGCAAGCAGCACACATACGCTGACACCGACAGCATATAACGCCCAAACAAACAGGTTATCCGCCGCAATCACCAATACATTAGACGCGATCCAAACAAGAAGCATGCCGAACGTCGCATGAAGAACGGTTTCCTTGAAAAACAGCCACAGCTTCCGAAACAGCAGATGCTTCGACAGATACCACGCCATATACACGGCTCTTGCCGCCATGGCAACAAACGTTCCCACCGCCACGCCGCAAATGCCGAGCGGTTTTAACAACACAAGCGACAGCGACAGATTCAAAAGCACCTCCAAATACGCGCCAAACTTTGTTTCCCGATACTGTCCGGCGGCATAAATGGTGTTGTTATACGGGATTCGCATACAGAAAAACCACTGTGCCGCAATCATGGTATAGGCAAATGCCGGACGAATATACAGCGCATCCGTAACGCCGTTTGTGTAAATGCGCACAAACGGCAGAATCAGAATCGCTTCGACCACGCAGGCAAATGTCACAGCCGCGGTATTGACCATCTGATACAGCTCAAACGATGTCTGCAAGGCGTTTTCTTCGCCTTTGGCAATCAAATTGCCGATGGCCGCCGAAAAGCTGTCGGATACGGTGGTGAAAAACGTTTGAATCGCATAAAGCACCGAATTATACACCGAATACACCGACACCTCTTTCGAGCCACAGGCTGCCGAAATCAACACAATATCGGTGTTCATATGCACGAAAAAGGCGATCTGATGCACAAGAGCATCCCGTTTGCGCGGAAAGGTGCGTTTTTTATCATACAGCTCCTTATGGATGTGATAGTGCTTGTTGACATAAAAGCGGAAAAACAGCGGATTGAGCAAGAACACGATCGCGCTGACTAACTTGACGGCATGAATGCCGCAGCCAAGACGAATGGCGGCCACGCAGATGATGGCGTTGAGAATGAGCGTCACGCTCTGCACGCCCTGCACAATGCGGATTTTTTGGTCGGCACGGATGAGGATTCTCTGCGTTAAGGCAAAATAATACGAAAAATAATAGCTGACAGCAAGAATGAGTACAAGCGTGAAAACGTAGAGATACGTGTGTTCGGTGCGGATAACCTGTTTGGCGGTAAGTGCCAAAAGCACTGCAAAGCCCATGTACACATACGAAATTTTATTAAAAAAGCGGCGCGAATAATGAAAGACATCCGAAACCGCTTTTTCGTCCTTATCGGCAAGCGGCTTGTAAAAGGACGCGAGGATCTGACCGCCGACACCGCATTCCATGAGCATGGTATAGCTGAGAAGTTGGTTGATCGACTGCATAAGGCCGTTGACCTCTGAGCCGAATGCACGCAGGATGAACCGCGGCAGGATCAAAGAACACGCGGCGGCAACGATCTGGTACAGCACGGACACGGCAAGATTGGCGCGCGTTTGCCGTCCGAGGCTGTTTTTTTCCGTTTTATCCTTCATGATAATGACCCTTTAACTGCAAAACTTTTTCCTTAAAGAAACATAACAAAAATAACAGATACAACTGCTTTTTTTCGGCAAGGCGTATCTTGGTTTTCACCTTTTTCCCGAGATTTCCGTTCCGAACCGTTTCATAAACACGCTCAAACCGCGGCTCGGACAAATAGGCTTTTAACTTTTTCACGCGTCCGGCGAGCGGCAGCTCCTTATTGTGCAAAAGCTCACTGCGCACGGCGAACAAAAGCTGGACGGCTGCATAATTGTCAAGCTGCACGGACACATCGTACTGCCGTTTGGAGCATTCCTTATCCAACACATCCACCAGTGTAAGAATCTTTTCAAGCAGCCGTTTGTCATACGATTTTGTGATAGACTTGCGTGTTTGGCGATACACATAAAAATACCGCTTCTGCAAAATATACACGCGCTGCGCGTCAAGCATACACGGATAGGTGCAGGCAGCGTCTTCCCCATAGAAAATGCTGTCGTCGGCAGTCGATAAAACCGGCTCGATAATGTCCTTGCGGAAAATCTTATTGCATAAGCTCGGCGTGATCAAGGGATTTTGCAGGGCTTCCGAAAACAGCATCTCGGGATAGACCTCTTGCTTTAGCCGTGTTTTGTCATAAAGTCCTTCCGGCATATCGCCGTACATCGGCGTGCGCTTGCCGTCGATATCGACGACGATGCCGCAAATGCAGATATCTGCGTCGGTTTCGGTGATTTTTTGCATCATCACTTCAAACATTTCCGGTTCAACATAATCGTCGCTGTCCACAAACGAAATGTAATCGCCACTTGCGGCTGCAAGTCCGGCTTTTCGGGTATGCGTCGGACCGCCGTGTTCCTTATGCAGCACCTTGATACAATCGTATTTTTGCGCATAAGCATCGCACAGCTTACCGCTTGCGTCGGGCGAAGCATCCTCCACAAGCACGATTTCCATATCCCGATAGGGCTGTGCCAACAGGCTGTCAAGGCATTTTTCAAGGGTATTTTCCGCCCGATACACCGGGACAATGATGCTGAGTTTCGGATTCATCCGTACACCGCCGTTCTGTTTTTGTTTTGGATATGTGCCGTCAGGTGCTGTCGAAGGCTCAGCAGACAGCACCGTCCATGCGTGCGCACAAGGCTTCGAAAAATGCTTCGTCCGTTTGAGCGATCACGCCGCAATCCTTTGGAATTTGCTCCTTTGCCGCCGCATAGGCGGTCGTGAGGATGGGTGTGTGCAAAATGAGCGCTTCGCCGACGACAAGCGGATATCCTTCATAGGCCGAATACAGCGCGAACAAATCGGATTTGGCGATATACGGATAGGGATTTTCCTTTTGTCCCTCAAAGCGAACAAGCTCCGCTACGTCAAGCTCCTTGGCAAGGGCTTCGTCGTTTTTCCGATCCGGCCCGTCGCCGACAATGCGCCATGTAAAAGCGGTTTTTCCGCAGCTTTTTAACCGTGCGCACAAGCGGACGATGCCGTCGATGCGTTTGGAGGCGTTATCGACTCTGGCGACCGTCACAATGTCAAACACGCCCTTTTCAAACGGCTCATACGCCGCCGCTTGGGCTTGGATTTCATCCGTGTCGAACACCGTGTGCCTTGTTTCGGTTTTCTCTTTGTATGCGGGAAGCAGGATAGCAAACTTTTCGCGCACCGCATCCGACACGCAGACGATTTTGTCAAACGGCTTATAAATGCGGCGGCAATACTCCTTGTCGAAGCCACTCAAAAGCGGATCGGTATGCACAAAGGCAAGCTTTTCGGCGGCTGTCACATACGCGGCGATATACAGATTGGTTCCTTTATTGAACACGCCGGCCGGAACATCGGTAAAATAGGAAACGGCAATGTCATACGTTTTTTGCGGCTTCTTGTGCCGGAAACACAGTCGGTAAAACCGCTCTGTGCCGAAAATTTTGGCAAACGCCGTGACAAAAACACGTAACAGCCGATCAAAAAGGCTTCCGCTTTGGCGAATCTCGTCAAATGAGGTGGCCGACAGCTGCAAGCATTTTCCGCCGAGCGTCAGACGGACGTCTTTTGGCAGTTTCTCCTGCAAAGCGCCGCCGGTGAAGGCAAAAACATCGATGTCATAGGAGCCATCACGTGACAGCTCTTTCAGATAATTCACAAGCGCGGCCTGCACACCGCCGATATGCAGGTTCTGCGCCGCAACCAAAATGCTCTTTTTCTTTTCAGCCACGTGTTCCATCCCTTTTGACAACATAGGTATATAAAAGCCGTGATGCCGCGCGAAGACCGATGAGCTTCACTGCCAAACGAATCATGCGGATTTTGCGCGTTTTGCCGTAAGATAATAAGAAGCGCAAATTTTTGACACGCGCAGTATAGGCGGCTTTCGTTTTTGGCGGCAGTGCGCCGTAAAACGGCAGGCAGACGGCATACTGATAGGCTAAAAATGAGAGAAAATACGGCCGCTTCGGGTCGTTTTCGGTTTTTTTGAGCCAGTTTTCGATAATGGTCAGCTGATCGGCCACGCTTTTTTCTCTGCCGAAAGCACGGCGGCTGTCGGGTGCTATCCGATAGAAATACGTGCCTTCGGCGAACACATCCGCGCTTTTCATAGAACAAAGCAACTGTAACGTCCAGTCGATATCCTCGCCAACGAAGTTGTCGGCAAAACGGATATGATTTTCGTTTAATAAAGCGGTTTTGACGATTTTTCCGCCCGTGCTTGCCGGAAACTTGGCGCAGGCGGCAAGGGCGGCAAGCACCTCTTCGGGCGTTTTCCCGGCAATTTGTTCCCTTTTCAAGCCTTCCGCCATGGGTTCCGAACGACCGTCGGCAAAACGTTTCTCGATCGTGTAAAAGATGAGGTCTTTATCTTTGCCGCAGGTTTTTTCGAGCTTTTCAATGAAATCCGCGCTGATAAAATCGTCGGAATCGACGAAAATGCAGTACGCGCCCTGCGCTTGTTCAAGGCCGAAATTGCGTGCGGCGGCAGGCCCGCCGTTTGGGCGGTGAAAGACGCGCACGCGCTCACAGCTTTCGGCATAGGCATCGCAGATTTTGCCGGACGAATCGGATGAGCCGTCGTCCACTAACACAAGCTCGCACCGTTCGCCTTGCCTTACAAGGCTGTCAAGGCATTCCGCAAGGTGCTTTTCGGCGTTGTAGACCGGCACGATAAAGCTGTATTCATAAGCCGCAGGCACGTGTTTCACCTCATTTACAAGTTATTCTGCGCCGAAATAAATATCCGACAGCTGTTGTTTGACGATTTTCAAATCGTAGTCCCGGATATAGTTCCGGTTGAATTCGCCCATCTGTTTGCGTAATTCCGGATGCTCGGCCAAGGTTTGCAAGGCTTTTGCAAAGCCGTCGGCATCGTGCGGTGCAAACAGATAGCCGCCCTTTTCCGGGACAATCAAATCGCGGTTACCGCGCACATCCGACACCACGGCCGGAAGAGAGGCTGCCATGGCTTCGGTTAAGGAAACCGGCATTCCCTCTCGGGTGGACGGAAAGCAGAAAACATCGCTTGCTTTCAACAGTTCCGGAATATCCTCGCGAAAGCCGAGCAAATGCACGCGGTCGCGCACGCCGAGCTTTTCGGCGGTTTGATACAGCTCGTTTTCGAGCGGGCCGCAGCCGGCGACGATATAGTGGATATGCGGATTGCCGGTTTTGGCCATGGCGGAAATTACGGTTTTGTGATTTTTTAATTTTCGCAGCTCACCGACCGAGATGAGAAGCGTATCGTTTTCGGTCACGCCGAAGGAGCGGCGGAGCTTTTCGCGGTCGTTCTGACAGTTTTCAAAGCGTTCCAAATCGAC
Organism: uncultured Eubacteriales bacterium; assembly: GCA_900546385.1. Lineage (GTDB taxonomy): Bacteria > Bacillota > Clostridia > Oscillospirales > CAG-382 > UMGS882. The sequence goes on from URCT01000012.1 coordinate 13,169, forward strand.
GCCGATGCCGGAGATCTGCACGATTTTTTTGGCTTTGAAGTGCCTTGCGGCTAAGTTGTAATCCTCTTTGTTAATGGTCACAAGAACATCCGTCAAAGGTGCAAGAAGCTTTTCCGCCGGATAGAATAAGAGCCATGCCGCAAGCGAACCGCCCTTGAAAAAGTGGAAGCCGTGCGCGATATAAACGACTTTGGTGCCCTTTTTGCGTGCCTTTCGTGCGGCAAGACGCGCAAGTGCACCGGCGATGGGCGCATTGCACTCGACGATGTCGAACTCTTCGGTTTCCAAAACGGCTTTCAGCTTTTTATAGGCACGGATATTTTGCGGACTGAACGGATTGCGTGCGAACGGAACATCGACATACGTATCGCAATATGGGATATCGACCTTGCCGTCCGCAAAATCGTTTTTGGCGGCGACCACCGTCCGGTAGCCATGCTCCTTGAACATTTGGAGATACGGCAGATGGAACACGCGGATATGCGTTCTCACCACTGTCGCAACAAACAGAACTTTTTTCATGCGGTTTTGCCTCACAAAATTGCCGGTTTACGCCGTTTGTTCGCTCTCGGGCGAACGGGATTCTTCCGGATTTTCCGAATCCTCCGCAGATTTCGGCTGTTTTTCACGGCTTCGGATATACACCAAAACGCCGCTGATAAACAGTCCCATCATCACCGCAAGTACAAAGCTGACGGCATACAAGAAAATCGTATTGGCAGTTTTATGCGCGACCACGCCCGAAATGCAGGTGATGCTCTGCGCGGCCTTATACGAGTTATAGTCGGTTAGCGTCTTTTTGGTGAGGGCATACAGCGCATTAAAGCTGTCGCAGGTGCTTTGCAGCCGCTTTTCCAAATCGCCGCGAAGGACGGTGTTGCCGGACATATCGGAAAAAGCGGCGGCATCGGTTTCGTAATGCTGTCGGTCGATTTCCGCGTTCATGGCATTGGTTCTGTAGCGCACGTAATCGAGCACAAGGCGGTCATACACCGAGGTGCCTTGGACGTAGGCTGTGTTGCGTTCGGTATTCTCGCGCACCTGTGAGCCGACACTACCGGAACCGTCGATGCCGTTCTGTTCGTCCCAGAGATACTGCTTGTTCTTTTCGGAATACACGTCCATGAGCGTTTTTTGGGTTTCCGACATACGCGTGTTCAAATTGATGTCATACGAAGCCTCGGTCATTTTGTTCTGCAGCGTATTCTTCAAGGACAGCGCATTTTTGGTCAAGCCGTTTTCGACGACCATCCGCTCGGCCACCGACAAATCCTGTTCGGCAAGCGATTTATATTCGGCGGCAAGGTCGGTTAAGGAATAACCGGTCTGCGGCGAACGGTAATCGACATCGTCGGAGGCAATCTGCGTGAGATATTCGATGTTTTTATTGATTTTTTTGCGTAGCATATCCACCGTGTCGTAGTAATCATACTCCAAGGCGGCATCGCCCGAAAGATTGGTGATATCCTTGTTAAAGGTGTAATTTTCCACGTAATACAGGCGGTATTGACTGATGACGGCATTTAACACGCGTTTGGCATAGTCCTTGCCCAAAGGCGTGGTGAATTTCACCGAATAGTAAACCGTATGGCGTTTTTGTTCCTCGGTATTTTCGTAATCCGAAAACTGAGCGATCCAAGAGGCATATTTTTCGTCCTCCGCCGTCGGAACGATGGGCGTGATAACCAAGCCGCTGCAAACGACTTCGGTGCTGACGTTCTTAAAGCCAAGCACCGACAGCGCATTTTTCACCACAAGCGGGCTGTTGATCTCATACGGGTTAATTTGGCTGCCGTTTTCGGTAAAGCCTTCCTCGGCGCGCGGATCGGTATATTTGATGACGATCTGCGCCGTATAGCTTTCCGAAGACTTCAACTTCATGGTGCAGAGAAGCACGCTTACTGCCACGAGAAATGCCGTGATTCTCCGATATTCAAAAATGCCGAACAAATACTCACGAAGCAGCATACGTTTTCTCTCCTTTCCCGGCTCTCATTTTCTTAAAGCCTAAGCAGACAAGCCACCACAAATATAACAGTGCCGACAAGATGACCGTGATCTTTATGACCTCGACGGCAATGTAGATAAGATCGGCTTCACGGCCGACATGGCTTAACGAAACGGTTTCGTAGGAAACGTTTTCGATATACTCTTGGTTCACGGCAGAAGCTTTTGTCAAAAGCGCATCGATTTTTTCCGTAATGGCGGCGTATTTTTGCTCGGCCGTCTCGCGCATCCATGCATGATTGTCGCCGACGTTTTCAAACTGCTCGATAAGGTAATTGCAGTAATCCACCGTGTTTTGGGTCTCATCGCCCTTTAAGTTTGCCGTATCGGCCTTTTCGGTCAAATAGTCGATGCCGGTTTTGGTGCGGTTCATGTAGAACACATTATCGGCATCCAAGGCCGGAATGAACACCACCTTGGTCACAAGCGGATCGTATATTGAAATGCCTTCTAACATAATGTTGTATTCGCCGCGGCTGCGGGCAGTCTTTTCGGCATTTTCCTTCGCGACGTACCGAAACTGCTTTAACAAGGTATCTTTATCGGCGGTAATGCCGTTTTGAATCACGAACGCTTTGTATTCGCCAAGGTCATTGGCGCGGATGCGCGCGACCTCGGCACTGAGATCGCCGAAGCTGACGCCCGAATCGGAAACGTACTTGGTATTGTCGTCATAGCGTTTTCCCAAATACCGTCCCACGCGGTTGAGCATGTTATCCATTTCCTCTACCCGGTTATAATAATCGAGTGCACCGATTTTTGTCCAATCGGCCTCGAACACGGAATCTATGACAACATAGCGTTCGATATAGTATTCTTTATAGCTTTGCGCCACGCAGGAAAGAATTTCCTCGGTCGGCGGAAGCGTAAAATGCCGGATAAAGGCTTTGGCGGAGGCAATAAGGCCTTCCTCTTTAATCGCATCCGACACGATGGAATACGAAATATTGTATTTGGACGGGAAATACGAATAGGTATCGTTACCGTCAAGCACATTCTGCCAGATAGCGTTGAAGCTGCCATCGGTCGTGATCCCGGTTACCGAAAGATGCTCACGCAAGATTTCGGGCGTCACCTTGTTATCTAATTTTTGGCAGGCATTTTCCAGAACCTCATCGTTCAGCAATTCGTAAATATCAAACGGTGAGCCGTCCGGGTTACAGCCTTTGGCGATTTCCGCAAAGGTGATCGAAACGGTGGTATAGGCCATGTTGAAATAGGTAAAGGCCACGTTGGCACCGGCGACGATTGCCACAAGGAACACGCAGATGAGCGAATAGCCGAGCTTGAAGCGTGTGCGCTTTTTTGCGCGGCCTTTGCCTTTGCCTTTTTCTTTTTGGGAAGAAACGGCTTTCGCTTCCGGTTCGGTTTCGAAAACATTCGTCTCGGTCTGCGGTTTTTGAGGTGAATATTTCATGACATCCTCCTTAGTCTTTTTCCGGCTCATCAAACGAAAGAGCCGCATAAATCAACAGATTCCAAAAGGTTTTGATACTGGTGTTGATGGTGAGCGTCATACAAAGTGCAAGCATCCCGAGCATGGCCGCCGCGATGTGCGGCCGCTTTTTGATGTTGCGGAACACTGCGCCGAAGGACATGAGAAGAAAGGCAAGAAGTCCCGGGATTCCTTGGTTGTACAACGCCTGAATGAACTGGTTATGCGCCGCCCATTTTGCCATTTGGCCGCCCAAAAAGAATTCGTGCTGCGCTAAAACGCCGCGGCCAAGGAACAGCTCCCATTTCGATTCCGAGATGGTTTCGAGCATGGAGAGCCAAATATCGACGCGCCCCGTGCCGCGCGATTCGAGGATGGCTTGCAGCGCAAACCGCGATGAAACGCTTTCCGGCAATAACGGCAGAACCACCGTCCAAAAAAGCACCGCGCCGAACACCGCGACGACAATGCCGGCAAGCCGCTGTTTGCCGCTTTTAGCGTTAAAAAACACGAACGAAAGCACCGTGACGATGAGGGCAAGCAAGCCGCCGCGTGAGCCGGAGGAGACCACGATATACGCGCCGAGCGCAAACATCACCGCGCACGGAAGCGCATATAGGCGGCTTTCCCGCAGCTTTTTCAAGGCCACCGCCATCGGCAGTAAGTAAAACCCGACGAAATAGTTCGGGTCGCACGTGGCGCCGAACAGCTTTAAGGTGTTTCTGCCGCCGCCCCAATCCGCGCCGATAAAACCGAGGGCGATCATAATGCCGAGAAGCCCAATTTGTGCAAGCTCAAAGGCTTTGATCTCGTTTGCGGTATATCTTCGCAGGGTCATCAAAAACAAAAGTCCGAAGGTTTGCACATAGCCGATCACATAGCGCACCGCAAGTGAGCTTCCGTCCACATACAGCGTCGCCACAATGGTGAGCAAATACAAAAACGACCCGAGATGGACAAGGTTTAGCTCGATGCTCTTTCGGTAGAAAAAGAGGCTGACCGCCAAATAGCCGCCGATCGGAAGCGTGAGAAGCTTTAACATGGAGTTTCCGGAATCGTTTACCGTGATGGTAAGCGGAACGGCCAAAAAGTAGAGACAGCCGAGAAGGCAGGCAATGCCGATATCAAAGCTTTTGAGCTTTTCCGCAACGCGGCAAAGCCATTGTTCGAGCCTGTAAGCCAATCGGTCTCACCTCCGTTTTTGTCCGTTTCGGACGTCGCGGGCAAAAGCCGCTTTTCAAACGCCGCTTACAGCTTATTTTATCAAAATTGTCGATTCTTGTCAAGGTTTGAAATGTTACAATGAATGTATAAATATGCAAATCTGCAACCGTTTGGGACAAAAACGGCAGACAGACAAAAAACAGCCTCTGCGGCAAACGCACAAAGCCGCAGAGACTGTTCTGTTCTATTTTTTTGACTATGCCGTCACACGGATTTCGCCTTTGGAAAGCGGGTCGTCCCGGATGATTTCACCGACAGACGGCAGGGTGATGACACCGGACAGCGGATTTTTAATGCTGATGACCGGCGTGAGGAGGTTCGCCGAAACGGCGGATTTTTCAAAGCAGAGATCTGCGTCCGTCATTTCGCAGTTGATAAGCTTTAAGTTCTTGCAATAGCATAGCGGCTGTGTGCCGATGATCTTGCAATGATCGAGCGTCAGTCCGTCGGAATACCACGCCAAATACTCGCCCTTGACAAGGCTGTTCTTCACCAAAACGTTTTCGGCGTGCCAAAAAGCGTCTTTGGTATCGAACACGCAGTTTTCAAAAACGGCATTTTTGATGTACTGAAACGAATATTTGCCCTTCATCCGCACCTTTTCAAAATGCAGCTTTTCCGCGCGCATCATAAAATATTCGCTCTCGGCCGTGCAATCGGTCATGGTGACGCCGACGGTCGACCAACCGAATTCCGGCGAGCAGATATCGCAGTCAGAAAGGTGCACGTCGCGGCACTCGCGCAGGGCTTTGATGCCGTGCAGCTTGGTATTCTCAACCACTATATGCTCCGAATACCACAACGCCGCCCGACAGGTATCGGTCATCTCGCAAGCGGTGATTTTCAGATTTCGGTCGTGCCAAAACGGATACCGCAGCCGGAACAGGCAATGCTCTGCGCATATGTCCTTACACTCCTTGAACGCGCTTTCGCCGTCTGCGGGCCCGGCAAAGGTGCAGTCGACCGCACAAATGCCGGTTTGCCCGTACAGGGCGCGCTCTTGATCGAAGGTCTGATGTTCGATACGTATTTCTGTTTGATTGTTTGTCATAGCCATTCCTCGCTGTTTTACACCTTTACACGGTCGAATTCCACCCAAAACGTGGTTCCCTTGCCGACTTCGCTTTCGACGCCGTATAATAACTTATGCAGCTCAAACACGCTTTTGACGATGGAAAGGCCGATGCCCGAGCCGACCACGGCGCGTTTATGGGCAGTCTGCTTGGCGCGGTAATAGCGTTCCCAGATATACGGCAATTCTTCGGGTGCAATGCCTTCGCCCGAATCCGCAATCTCGATGCGCACCTTCTTATCCGTCAAAATCTGCCGGATGACAACGGTTTTGTCCGCGCCGGTATGGTTGACGGCGTTATCCATAAGATTATAGAAGGCCTGCGAAATTTTGGCTTCGTCACAAACGACGTATGCATCAGCATCGGCTTGAATTTCCACGGTATAGCCGTCGTTTTTGGTGAGATTGAAATAGCGCGTGCGAATGCTTTCGAGCATATCGGTTAAGCAGACGGTATCGCATTTGAGCGTTTCAAAGCCGCTCTGCAGTTTGGTCAAATCCAAAATATTATTGACAAACGCGGTCAGCCGTTTGGTTTCATCGATGATGACCTGCACGTTTTCCGGCGTGTTTTCGCCCGGAATATCGCGCATGACCTCGGCATAGCCGCCGATCATGGTCAGCGGTGTGCGCAAATCGTGCGACACATTGGCAAGCAGCTCGTGCTGAAAGGCACTTGCTTTGCCGAGTTCTTTGGCGGTATAATTGAGCGTATCGCTGAGTTCCTCGATCTCGCGGTAGCCTTTGCCGGAAAACTCGGTATCGAATTTACCGCGTGCAAGCTCAAGTGCCGCGTCGTTCAGCTTCACGATCGGGCGCGAAATGTTGCGTGAGATGACAAACGAAACAATGAGTGAAATGGCAAGTGCCAACACCGACGTTACTTCAAGCTGTCCCTTTAAGATGGCGATAGTCGAATCGAGCGGTGTGACCTGCACGTCGCTGATGACCATAAGTTCGGTGCCGTCGTCAAGAGTAGCAAGCTTGGCATACAGAAAATCGTCCACATAGCGGTCGTTGCGGAAAAAGCCGGGGCGTCCCGAGAAAAACTGCACGCCGATTTCTTTGCGGGTGACACCGGTTTCGGTATCAGTATTACCGTCCGTTTCCTCGGAGGAGGTATCATTCTGCGTGCTTTCGGAATCGGTTTTATGCTGGAACGCCACATGGATGCCCTGTAAAAAATCCTCGTTTTCGCGGTCATATGTGTAATACTGCGACACCTCGCCGCCGTTTGCTTTGGCAAGGTCATACAGCCGTAACACCTCAAAATCGCCGATGTCGTGCGTGGCGGATATCCGGCCGTCGCCGCCGGAATAAATGCTTTTTAGGTTGGCCGTATTGATGATACGCACATTGATATCGCCCTGGAGGATAATGCGCTCAAAAATGGCTTCGCTGTCGTCGCTGTCAAGGTTGGCGATGACCTCATCGGTCGCACTTTTGAGTTCGCTTGTTTTGACATACTGATAAAAGCTGCTGATAAAAAGCACCTGACAGCTCCACAAAACAAGCAAGATCAGCATGGAAACAAAGAACAAGCTGAAAAAAATCTTCCAGCGGATATGCATTCCGCTCTTTCCGGAAGCGGTTTTGGTTTCGTTATTTGGCTTCAAAGCGATATCCCACTCCTCTTAACGTCACGATAAGACGCGCATACTCGCCGAGATTTTTGCGAAGCAGCTTGATATGGGTATCGAGCGTGCGGTCGTCGCCGAAAAAGTCGTAGCCCCAGACGTTGCTGATGAGCTTTTCACGCGTCAGCGCAATGCCCTTATTTTTGATGAGATAGAAAAGAAGGTCGTATTCCTTGGGCGTAAGATCTGTCTTTTTGCCGTCGATATACACGATTCGTCCGGCAAAATCCACCTTTAAGCCCTCGTATTCAAAGGTGTCGTCGGAAATGCTGTTGGTGCGCTTTAGCACCGCCGAAACGCGTAACATTAACTCCTTCGGCGAAAAGGGCTTGACGACATAATCGTCGATTCCCACCTCAAAGCCGTGTATGCGGTCGTATTCCTCGCCGCGTGCCGACAGCATGATGACCGGCGTGCGGCTTGTCTTGCGAAGCTCGCGGCAGACCGAAAAGCCGTCGAGGTCGGGCAGCATTACGTCCAAAATGACAAGGTCGTAGTCCTTTTCCTTAAACATATCGATGGCAGTCATGCCGTCCGGCGCTTCTTCGACGCTGTAGCCCTCAAACTGGGCGTATTTGGAGATGATCTCGCGGATCTTCTGTTCGTCGTCCACAACTAAAAGCTTGTACATACGTTCACGTCCTTTATTTCGAATCATTTACGTCCTTTACGGTTTTTAACAGTATACGCGCGCTATGTGTAAATTCTGTGAAGCCAATCCAAAAACGCGCTTTACTTTTTGCTTCGTTTGAGGCCTGCGATTTTATCGCGTAAAGCTGCGGCAAGCTCAAAGTTAAGGGTCGCAGCAGCGGCCTTCATCTGCTCGGTAAGCTCAGCCACCATCCGGTCAAGCTCGGCCTTGGACATTTTTTTCGCTTTGCCCTTGTCCTTGTCTTTGTCCTTGACGGCAAGCTCGATAATGTCGCGCACATCCTTTTTGACGGTCTGCGGAGTGATGCCGTGTTCGTCGTTGTATTCCTTTTGGATCTTGCGGCGGCGGTTGGTTTCGGAAATGGCGGCACGCATGGAGCCGGTGATGTTGTCGGCGTACATGATGACCTTGCCGTCGGCATTTCGTGCGGCGCGGCCGATGGTCTGAATGAGGGAGGTCTCACTGCGAAGGAAGCCCTCTTTGTCGGCATCGAGAATGGCGACAAGCGACACCTCCGGCAGGTCAAGGCCTTCACGAAGCAGGTTAATGCCGATGAGCACATCGAACACGCCGAGGCGTAAGTCGCGAAGCAGCTCCATGCGCTCGATGGTCTCGATGGAAAAATGCATATAGCGGCATTTGACGCCGTAATTGCCAAGATACTCGGTCAGATCCTCCGCCATTTTTTTGGTTAACGTCGTGACAAGCACGCGCTCGCTCTTTTCGACGCGCTTGTTGATCTCGCTGATAAGATCGTCGATCTGTCCCTTGACCGGACGCACCTCGACCTCCGGGTCGAGAAGTCCTGTCGGGCGGATGAGCTGCTCGACGATCTGCTCGGAATGCGTTTTTTCGTAGTCCTGCGGCGTGGCGCTGACGAAAACGGCTTGGTTGATACGTTCTTCGAATTCGTCGAAGAATAACGGCCGGTTATCGAGCGCCGACGGAAGCCGAAAGCCGTAATCCACCAGATTTTTCTTGCGCGCGCGGTCGCCGCCGCTCATGCCGCGCACCTGCGGCAGCGTTACGTGCGATTCGTCCACGAACAGAAGAAAATCCTTCGGAAAATAGTCAAGCAGCGTATACGGCGTGCTGCCTGCCGGTCTTCCCGACAGCACGCGCGAATAGTTTTCCACGCCCGAGCAATAGCCGATTTCGGCAAGCATTTCCATGTCGTAGCGTGTGCGCTCCTCGATGCGCTGGGCTTCGATAAACTTGTTCTCACTCTTGAAAAAGGCGGCGCGTTCGGTCATTTCGGCAAGAATTTCATCGATGGCTTTCTGCCGCTTTTCGGCCGAGGTGACATAGTGCGTCGCCGGATATACCACCGCACGCGTCAAGCGGTGCAACACCTCGCCGGTGACAATATCGATTTCCGACACGTTATCGATCTCATCGCCAAAGAATTCGACACGCAGTGCGGTCTTATCGTTGTTGGCCGGCAGCAGCTCGACGGTATCGCCGCGCACGCGGAATTTGTTGCGTTCAAGCACCAAATCGTTCCGCTCATACTGGATGCGCACAAGGGAGGCGATAAAGGCTTCGCGGCTGATCTGAAGTCCGGGAGAAGCCGAAACGGTCATGCTTTTGTATTCCTCCGGGTCGCCGAGCGTATAGATACAGGAAACCGAAGAAACGATGATGACATCGCGCCGCTCGAAAAGCGCACTGGTCGCGCTGTGGCGCAGCTTATCGATCTCATCGTTGATGGAGGAATCCTTTTCGATATACACGTCTTTGCCGGGAATATAGGCCTCCGGCTGATAATAGTCGTAATACGACACGAAAAATTCGACCGCGTTGTTCGGGAAAAACTCCTTGAATTCGCTGCAAAGTTGGGCGGCAAGCGTTTTGTTGTGCGCCAGCACCAATGTCGGGCGATTGACGCGCGCAATGATGTTCGCCATGGTAAAGGTTTTGCCCGAACCGGTCACGCCCAAAAGCGTCTGATCCTTCATGCCGCATTCGATGCCGGATACGAGTTTTTCGATGGCTGCCGGTTGGTCGCCGGTCGGCTTATAGGGAGCCACAAGTTCAAAATGATCCACAGATAGACCTCTTTTTCACAAATATCGGATTTATTTTTTCAGATTCTCTTCGGCACGGATGAGCATAGGCGCGGCATATGACGCAAAGCCGTGGTTGCAGCTGGCATAGTCGCCGGTGTTTTCCCAAAGTGTGCCGGTTCGTTCGGCCATATACAGGAAATAGTCCTTGGATTCTTCAATGAGTTTTTCGTATAAACCGTTTTCGTCTAACAGCATGAGCCGCAGATAGTTGCCGATAAAGGCATTTGCCGGATAAATTTCGGGATACAGGCCTTTTTCCGCGCGCTTCGGTCCGAAATCGGTGATAAGCGTATGCCACAATTCCGGATAGGTTTCGGGCGTGGCCGTGCCGGTGAAGAAGGCGTAATACTGGCAGGTTTCGGTGCGTTCGCCGGGAGAGACCGGGATGCCGTCTATGTTATACACCTCGTTGTCGCGGAAAAAGGAGCCGTCAAACGAACGTGCGCGGATGACGTCAAACAAGGCGTTTGCTTTGGCTTCGAGTGCCGCATCGTCAAACAGATGCGCCGCGGCAAGCAGGGTTTTTGCATATAACATATTGGACGGGAAATTGATATCCTGCGTCAGCTCATTTGCCTTCGACCATTCCAAAAAGACCCATGCTTCCAGCTTTTCGAGCAATCCGTCCTGATTCTCATATTTTTTGAAGAAATCGAGCAGCCGATACACTTTTTCTTTGTATGGTACCGTAAAGGCTTTGTCGCCGGTGCGCTTTTCCCTATCCTCCAACTCCAAAACAAACCACATCGCCCAGTTTGGAATATAATTGCCGTCGTAGTGGTCAGACGGATAGCACATGGGAAGCATTCCGTCCGGAACGTTGGGATAGTGTTCGGCAAGAAGGAAGTTTTCCAGGAAATTGTGTTCGATATCGTTTTTGCCGGTAAAGAAGCGTTCGCTGCGTGCGGTAAAGAAGCTGTCGCACAACCAACCGGCACGCTCGCGCGTCGGGCAGTCCATGAAAATGTCCACGCTGTTCTGCATGAACGACTGCTTGGCGGCCTCGAAGATTTTGGCGGTTGCCGGATCGGAGCCGGTATAGCTTGCCGTGATCTTTTCCGGGCAGACGATGGCGACAAGGTTCACATCAAGCACATCGGCTTTGCCCGAAACACAGGCGATTTTCAGATACTGCATTCCGAACGGCTCGCACGTCCGAAAATCGTAGGTGCCGGGTTTCATATCGATGCGAATCATGTTGCACCAATCGGCGATGGGACGAACATCGTCCCCGTGCAGCACCTCGCTGAACATAAAGCAGACCTCGGCGTCCTCATGGCAGACAAGCGTTGCGCCCAAAAGGCCGGTATGCTCGCCGTCAAACCGAAATGTTTCGTATTTGCCAGCCGAAAGAGCGGTTCTTCCGGAATAGTCCGTCACGTCGTCGGTGCGCGTCGTATAGCGGAAGCCCTGCGCTTCGTCCGAAAGATGAAGGTCAAGCTCGCTTTCGTCGTACCCTTCAAGCAGTCCGGCAGTCGGGTCGTGAAGCTTTATAAGCGAACGGTCTTTGTAGACTTCGCCTGCGACGCCGGTCACGAAATCGCCGTACCACAGGCGGCTTTTCGGAACAATGACCGGATAGTCTCCGATCGGAATACGGCGTTCGACTATCTTTTTCGGTTCGGTCTCGCCGGGTGTGAACGGTTCGGCGTTTTTATCGGGTTTTCCGACGCGCCATGCATGGACATTCCCTTCATAGCGATACGCTTCGGCAAAATCGCGTTGGAAGCTGTACCGCTGCACCTTGCGCACGCGTTCATGAAGCATGAACGCATCAAAGCCGCTGTTGCCGGTGGCGGCGATGACCGTGCCGTCGGAAGCGGCAAGCTCTGCTTCGATAAAGCCGTTTTGGCGGAGCTGGCCGAAGCCGTTCAGATAGGAATTGTTGACCTCGACGGCCACATAGTTTTCGTTTTCCGTGAGCGCAAGCGTAAGCTCATCGACGCGATAGAATTCGTGCGCACAGCGTGCCGGGCCGAAATGCACAAACGCGCCGTTGACAAACAGGTGGTAAAATCCGCTGGTTGCGGCTTTGAAGGTATAGGTTCCGGCGCGGAGCGGTGCACTGCAAAGGCCGACGGTGACGTTCCGCTCGTCGGCAAGGGATGTATTCCAAACAGGGCGTGCTTTTTCAAAAAACGGCATGATGCTTTCCTCACTTTTACAGATGTTCCATAGGATAAGTAACGTACAGTTCATTTTACCCTAAAAACGGCGTTTTGTCAATCGCAAAACGTGCATTTGCGGTAGAAGTTTTGAAGCGTTTTTCGGCGGATTTTTGTGTGCGGCGGCTCTTTTCAAAAATAATCGCTTTCCGATTGCATTTATTAACAGTTCTGTCGAAATAAATTATTGAATTTTTTTGTCAAAATATGTATTATTAACTTAATTTGCAAAATGCAAAATTCTTGCCTTTAATCTGAATGTTGCACGAAGGTGAGAGCAAAAGACGTTTCGGGCAAATCCCGTTCGGAGCGTCGGAAAGGCGCCGCACAGCAACACGGCGCGGAGGTGTGAGGATTGGACAAAAGTGTCATCGTTCGCTTGAAAGACATTGTCATGAATTTTGACGATGAGCAGGTATTGAAGGGTATCGACCTTGATATCCATGACAAGGAATTTATTACCTTGCTGGGACCCTCCGGCTGCGGAAAAACGACAACACTCCGCATCATCGGCGGCTTTATCGAGCCGCACGAAGGACAGGTCTTCTTTGACGGAAAGCTGATCAACAAAATCCCGCCGTACAAACGGCAGGTCAACACGGTTTTCCAAAAGTACGCACTTTTCCCCCATTTGAACGTATTTGAAAACATTGCTTTCGGTCTGCGTTTGAAAAAAACGCCCGAAAAAGAGATAAAACAGCGCGTTCTCGAAATGCTTGAGCTTGTCAACCTTAAGGGCTACGGTGCCAAGAAAGTGGATTTTCTTTCCGGCGGCCAACAGCAGCGCGTTGCCATTGCACGGGCGCTCATCAACCATCCGCGGATGTTGCTTCTCGACGAGCCGCTCGGCGCGCTTGACTTACAATTACGAAAAGAAATGCAGATCGAGTTAAAGCGCATGCAGCAGCAGCTCGGCATTACCTTCATTTACGTTACTCACGACCAAGAAGAAGCACTCACCATGAGCGACCGCATCGTCGTCATGAACCGCGGCTGTATCGACCAGATCGGCACGCCCGAGGACATCTACAACGAACCGGCCAACGCCTTTGTGGCGCGCTTTATCGGTGAAAGCAACATTGTTTCGGGCATTATGCACGACGACTATGACGTTGAATTTGCCGGCAAGCACTTTGTCTGCGTGGACAAGGGCTTTGACAAAATGGAGCCGGTGGACGTGGTCATCCGTCCCGAAGACATCCGCGTCAAAGAGCCGGACGGCACCACCATTGACGGCACGGTCGAGACCGTTACGTTCAAGGGCGTTCACTTTGAAATGATTGTGGACAGCTTTGGCACGAAATGGAAGATCCATTCCACCAAGGCTGCCGAGGCAGGCTCCTTTATCGGCATGGCGCTCACGCCGGAGGATATCCACATCATGCACAAGAGCTATGCTTCGGACGCAGCCGACGCGGAGTACCTCGAGGGAGGTGCGGCAAATGAAGCGGGGCTCTAAAATCTCGGCTATTCCCTACATTATTTGGATTTTGATCTTTACGATTGTTCCGTTTGTCTTAGTCATTTACTATGCCTTCTCGGACAACGCCACCGGCCGCTTTACGCTTGACAACATTGCCAATTCCAGCGCCTATCTGCCGGTGCTTATCAAATCGTTATGTCTTGCGTTTGTGGCAACGCTCATCTGTTTACTCATCGCCTATCCGCTGGCCTACATCATGAGCCGCAAATCGGCGGCCGTACAGCGGGTATTTATGATGCTTGTCATGCTGCCGATGTGGATGAACTTTCTTTTGCGCACGTATGCGTGGATGACCATTCTTGAGGACAACGGCATCATCAACAACATTCTCGCCTTTTTCGGACTGCCAGCGGCCAAGCTCATCAACACCTCGGGTGCGGTCATCTTAGGCATGGTCTACAACTATCTGCCGTTTATGATTCTGCCGCTGTTTTCGATTATGACGAAGATCGACCGGCACGTCATCGAGGCCGCGCAAGACCTCGGGTGCAGTATGCCGGTAGTCATCCGCAAGGTGGTTGTGCCGCTAAGCTTTCCGGGCATTGCGACCGGCATTACCATGACGTTTGTGCCGTGTGTGAGTACGTTCATCATTTCCCGGCTTTTGGGCGGCAGCGACTGCTATCTCATCGGCGACCTCATCGAAGAACAGTTCAAGCTCAAGGGAACCGGCTTCCATGTCGGCTCGGCGACCTCGCTTGTGCTTATGATCGTGGTGCTTATCAGCATGGGAATCCTCAACCAGTTTGACAGCGATGAAATGGAGGATTCGATCAAATGAAAAAGACCTTTTCACGCATATACACCGGCATTTGCTTTGCCTTTCTGTATATTCCGATTCTGATTCTTATCGTCTTTTCGTTCAACACCAGCAAGGGTGCAACCTGGACGGGCTTTACCACAAAGTGGTATGTGGAATTGTTCCGCAACCAAGCCATCATCGGCGCGTTTATCAATACGCTCATCGTCGCGCTGGTCGCGTCGGTCTTTGCGACCATTTTAGGCACGACGGCGGCCTTCGGCATGAACAGCATGAAAAAAATGTCCAAGGGCGTTATGCGAACGCTCACCTACATTCAGATCCTCAATCCGGAGATCGTAACCGGTATTTCGCTCATGCTGCTTTTTGCTTACTTCAAATTCACGTCCGGCTTTGCGACCCTGATTTTGGCGCACATCACGTTCTGCGTACCGACGGTGGTATTAAGCGTACTGCCGAAACTGCGGCAATTGAACGTCAGTCTGTATGAAGCCGCCATGGATCTCGGCTGCAACCGCCGACAAGCGTTTTTCAAAGTGGTAATTCCCGAGATCATGCCGGGTATCGTTTCCGGTTTTCTTATGGCGCTCACCTACTCGATCGACGATTTCGTCATCAGCTATTTCACCTCCGGCACGACCTCGCAGACTCTGCCGGTGGTCATCTACAGCATGACCAAAAAACAGGTCACACCGACCATTTATGCACTTTCCACCCTGCTTTTTGTAGGCGTGCTTGCCGTACTCATCGTTTACAATCTTGTGGATATGAAGTTTGAAAACGAGAAGAACAAAGCGGTCGGCCTCGCCAAAAAAGCATAACGTACAATCACAAGGAGAAAAATCAAATGAAAAAAACCGTATTTTCCGTCTTGCTTGCCCTTGTGGCGGCAATGCTCTTTAACTTTGCCGCCTTTGCCGAGGTTTCCGTCGAGGACGAAGCCTACTATGCCGCCTTCCGTGACAAGGGAATCACCCTCAACGTCTACAACTGGGGCGAATACATTTCCGACGGTTCGGACGGCAGCATCGATGTGATCAAAGAATTCGAAGAGATATCCGGCATCAAGGTCAACTACACGCTGTTTGACACCAACGAGGATATGTATGCCAAGGTGGTTCACGGCGGTTCGCAGTATGACATCATCATCCCGTCCGACTACATGATCGCCCGCCTGATTGATGAGGATCGTTTGGAAAAGCTCGATTTTGACAAGATCCCAAACATCTCGCTCATCGACGACAAGTACCGCTTTACCGATTTCGATCCCGAAGGGGCTTACACAGTTCCCTACACCTGGGGCATGGTGGGACTTGTGTACAACACCAAGTATGTAACGGCCGAAGAAGCAAGCACGTGGGACGTTCTGTGGAACGAAAAGTTCAAGGGCAAGGTGCTCATGTTCGGCAACAGCCGCGATGCATTCGGTATTGCACTTAAGAAACTCGGTTACTCGCTCAACACGGAAAACCTTGAAGAGATCGACAAGGCCGCCGACGCGCTCAAAGCGCAGAAAGCTGTCAATCAGATGTATGCCATGGATCAGACGTTTGACAAAATGGCAAACGAAAACGCCTATGCCGCGCCCTACTACGCCGGCGACTGCCTGACCATGATGGAGCGCAACGAAAACCTTGCGTTCGCCTACCCCAAAGAGGGCGTCAACCAGTTTATCGACTCGGTCTGCATTCCCAAAGGCACGACCAACAAGGATGCCGCCGAAGCCTTCATCAACTTCCTCTGCGAAACCGATATCGCCGTTGCCAACTGCGAATTCATCTCGTACTTTACGCCGCAGACAAAAGCCATGGAGATTGTCGGCGTTGACGAACGCATCCAGCCGACCGAAGAAGCCCTCGAAAACTCCGAAACGTTCGTGATGTTGGGCGACGAAGCCAACAGCCACATGGAAGATCTGTGGCTTCAGATTCGCAGCACCTCCATGTTCGACAGCCCGGTATATCTGTTGGCACTCATTCTGCTTCTTGCCTTAATCATCTTCATCATTCTGTATGTGGCAAGAAAGAAAAAGAATTCGAAAATCGATTATTAAACGAAGCAAAATAAAAAGCGGCTGCTCCCAAAAGGCGGAGCGGCCGCTTTTTTGTATGTCATAAGCCGTTTATCCGAGCGTGTATGCGCGTGTTTCGCGGTACACCTTCGGCGGCACGCCGAAATTCTGCTTAAAACAGTGGCTGAAGGAATACACATCCGAAAAGCCGCACCCAAGAGCGATATCGGAAATCGATTTAGACGTATTCAAAAGCAAAAGCTCCGCTTTGTTCAGCCGAAACTCCCGTAAGAATTCATGCGGTGTTTTTTGATAGATGTCCGAAAACAACCGCCGGAAATGCTTTTCGCTGATGCCGGCGTTTTGGGCAAGCTCGCTGAGCCGCAGATCCGGGCGGCTGTAATGCCGGTTTATGTAATCCAATGCGCCTGCAATTTTTCCGGCCATTTTGTCATTGATGTCGTCAAAACTGCTCTCGTTATACAGCATTCCGATGATTTGGCAGAGAAGGCCGCCGCATATCAGCCGAGAGCCGGGCAAATGCAGGCTGTATTCCTTCACGGCTTTCCGGAACAGCTTTTCATATGCATAGGCGTTCACGGCGGAACAGACCGTTTTGAACGGGAACGCACCGCGCAAAGAAGCGGCGTTTTTCTCGAAATTAAAATTGACCGCCATATACGACACCGCATCGCAGCGATAGGCGCCGCTTTCATCCACCGAGCCTTTGGCAATATACGCCACCTGCCCTTCTTTGATTGGGACGGTTTTTCCGTCTTTGGTATAGCCGAGTGTTCCGTTTGTGACAAACGCAAGACTTTCGTGATTTCTGGGTTCAAACGCCCGATACGGCTTATCCTTGGTTAACGTATCACAAAAAAACCGTGCGTCGTCAAAGCACGGTACATCTGAAAATTCGAACTTCATGTTGAAACTCCTATGATTCTCCGTTGCTCTTTTTTTGCTTTTTGCATTATAGCATATATCGCGAAAAAAATCAAGCATAATATCCGTTTGAAACAAATTCATGCGTTTACAAACATTTACTTTTTTGCGGATTTCGCTATAATCATAGTCAATAAACCGATAAAGGCGGGAAAAACATGAGAAAAGCACTCGTAACCGGCGCAAGCCGCGGCATTGGCTATGCAATTGCCAAAAAGCTCGCGCAAAACGGCGATAAAATCGTTATCACCGGCAGAAAGAAAGAGACACTGGAACGTGTGGCAAAGGAACTTGGCCAAAACGTATTTCCTATGGTTTGGGATGCTGCAGAATTCGACAAGGCGGATGAAAAAGTCCGCGAAGCGGCCGGGCAGCTCGGCGGTCTTGACATTGTGGTAAACAATGCCGGCATTTTTGCCCGGCGGAGCGAATGGGACAAAAAAAGTCTGTTGAAAACGACCGTTCCAGAATGGCAGGATGTCATCGATGTCAACGCCAGTGCGGTATTTTTCACCATGCAGGCATCGGTCAACTATATGCTTGAAAACGGTGTAAAAGGCAATATTCTAAACATTACGTCGGTCGCCGGTGAAGAACCGGTTTTCGGCGCGTACGGCGGTTCCAAAATTCTTGCGACGGGACTTACGCGCGGCTGGGGCAAGATGTTTGCTTCGGACGGAATCACCATAAACGGCATTGCGCCGGGGCCGGTAGCGACCGAGATGAACAACTGGCATGAGGGCGATTCCATGAAGCACGACCGGATCCCTTACGGCCGGTTTGCCACGATTGACGAGGTCGCCGCGCTTGCCATGTATCTGTTAGACGAAAAGGCAAAGATGATCTGCGGCGAAACCGTGATTATCGACGGTGCTTATTCCATCCGATAGTAAGAGGAGTGTGAGCAAAATGAACGAAAGAATCGAAAAGTTAGTTGAAAAAACCGTTGCCGGACAAATGTTTGTTTATCCGGTCAAGACGGAATACGACCGGTGCGACTTATTTTTATCGCCGGTGAAAATGTCGGCAAAAAGAGTGTGCGAATATATCCGCCATCAAGAGCCGCTTGTCATTGAAGAATCCTGCTTTACCGGGCTATTGGCGTTCGACAGCAGTGTGGAGGGCGATATTTTCAACCGGAACGGTCACCGCAATTTTGCCATTGCCTGCAAGAATTTTTACAACCAGCCGGTGGACAATTTGCTGACCTTTGAATGGCAGCATTCGGCAGGCGATTTCGGAAAAATCCTTGGCGGCGGTATAAGCGGCATAAAACAAGAAATTCAAGAATCCGCCCGGCATCACAAGGATGACCAAGAGGCGTTAGAATTTTTGGAAACGCAAACGGACATCTGTGACGCGGTCATCGATTGGGCGCACAAATGCTCCGAAAAAGCGCGGCGCATTGCCGAAACGACTGCCAATGAAAGCTGCAAAAGAAATTTAGAAAGGCTATCGAAGTCGTTAAATAATGTGCCGGAAAAACCGGCGCAAAGCTTTTACGAAGCGATTTTGTCGCTCTATGTCTGCTACGGCTTGCTTCCGGACAGCATCGGGTTAATCGACCGGTATTTATATCCGTATTACAAGGCGGATATTGAAAGCGGCATTTTAACCAAGGAGGAAGCGTCAGCGTATTTGCAAGAGCTGTTTTTGATGCTGCAAGCGCGCATTCACAAGTCCTCCGACCGGTTTTACCGCGGCGGTGAATCGCATTTCTGCGTCGGCGGCTATCTGGAAAACGGCGAGGACGGCTTCAACGAACTACCCAAGTTAATTGTTGATTCGCTGATGGAGCTGCCGACCTGGATTCCGCAGATTTCATTGCGCTGGACACCCAAAACGCCGCACGAGGTGTTACGTTACATGATGGATTGCGAACGGAACGATCCGAACAAGCGCATTGCGTTCGTGAACGATGTGCCGCGCATCAAGGGCTTGACCGAATACACCGGATTTTCCTACGAAAAAGCCGTGCATTACACCATGATCGGCTGCAACGAAATCGCGCTGCCCGGCGGCATTGTGTTCGGCTTTGACCCGATGAACATTGTGCGCTGTGTGCAGAATACGTTTTTTAGCCGCAGCGGCGATATTCAGAACGTCCAAAGCTTCGACGAATTTTACGCGATTTTCCAAGAGGAACTGTACAAAGACCTGCGCGAAGCGGACGAAATCGGCAAAGGCTTGCAGACCATCCGCAGCCGCGACTGCAATTTGGTGAGCAATATGCTCCTTGACGGCTGCATAAAAAATGCCAAAAGCGTTACAAAAGGCGGCACGGATACCTATGTTGCCGTCGGGCTTCTTATCGGCATATCAAACGTCATCGATTCGCTTGCCGTAACAAAGCAAGTTGTGTTTGATGAAAAGCGGATCTCGATGAAGAAACTTATCGAAGCCTTGCAGAACAACTGGAACGGCTTTGAGGACTTACGGGAATACATCTTAAAAAAAGGAATGTTTTTCGGCAACGACGACGACCTTTCGAACGGCATGGCGCACCGGTTTTTTGAAAGTCTTTACAAATGGAACACCGGCGACAACTATTTGCACAAAAAGCTGGTATTCGGAAATCTTGTCGGCTACAACGAACATCACAAGTTTTTCGGCGACCATACCAAGGCGACGCCCGACGGGCGCTTTGACGGCGATATGTTGAATTTCGGAATCGGTCAATCGGAGGGCAAGGACAGAAACGGCCTTACGGCTCTGTTATCCTCGGTGGCAAAATGCGACCCGTATGCGATTTTGACCGGGCCGAGCGTTACCAACGTTCTGTTAGACGAAAAGTTGGTCAAAAACGATGAAAGCTTTGAAAAATTGGTTTATCTGTTTGAAACCTATTTCAAGCTTGGCGGAACACATTTTCAGCTTACCTATGTGTCCAAAGAAGACTTAGTCAATGCGAAGAAAACGCCGGACAAATACAAAAATCTGCGCGTCCGGGTTTCGGGCTTTTCCGACTATTTCGTGTTTTTGAACGAAGGCTTACAGGACGAGATCATACAAAGAACAACGCACACAAAATAGGTGGCAGCCGTGATGAATACAGCAATTATTTTTGATATACAAAGAAATTCGTTTGTCGATGGTCCGGGCATACGAACCACTGTTTTTTTCAAGGGTTGTAATCTGAAATGCAAGTGGTGTCACAATCCCGAAAGTCAATCGCCCAAGCCGCAAATATTATTCTACAAGGACAAATGCACCGGCTGCGGCCGATGCAAAGGCATCACCGAAAAGAATACCGAATTTGTCTGTTTTCATGACGCAAAGCAAATCTGCGGAAAGGAATATACGGTCAAAGAGGTTTTTGATACGATACAGAAAGACAGAACGTTTTACGAAACCTCCGGCGGCGGTGTAACCTTTTCAGGCGGCGAATGCATGCTGCAAACCGATTTCCTGTGCGAGATCTTACAAAAGTGCAAGCAAGAGCACATCCATACCGCCATCGATACGGCAGGATTCGTTCCATGGGAATCCTTTGAGAGGGTGCTTCCTTATACCGACTTATTTCTGTATGACATAAAAACGTTGAAGGATGACATACATAAAGAATTTGTCGGTGTTTCCAACAAACCGATTTTAAGTAACCTGCGAAAGCTCTTAGAGGTTAAGGCAAACGTTTGGATACGAATTCCAATCATTCCGAACGTCAACGACTCGGCAGAAGACATGAAAGACGTCAAGGCGTTTCTTGACGCTTTCAAGCCGATAAAAACCGAGCTTTTGCCCTATCACAAAATGGGTGAACACAAATATACGGCACTGGGAAGAAAAATGACGTCCTTTGCTGTTCCGTCCAAAGAAAAGCTCGACGAACTGAACAGAATTTTTCAAAGCAAATAAGAAAAACGCGCTGTCCGAAAGCCGGTTCCGGACAGCGCGTTTATATTGTTTTATCCCTTAAAACCCAAAGAAATCGTAAGCGTTCTGATAGCTGATGTCGTACACCATCTTGCCGACCGTCTCGATATCGTTCGGATATTCGCCGCGTTCAATAAGGCCGCCGAGATAATCGCAGAGAATGCGGCGGAAATACTCATGGCGCGTATAGGACAAGAACGAACGGGAATCGGTGAGCATACCGACAAAGTTGGCAAGCACGCCGGTGGCGGCAAACGAGCGGAGCTGGTCGCGCATACCGTCGAGGTGGTCGTTGAACCACCATGCCGAGCCGTGCTGAATGCGGCTCTTAATGCCCTTATCGTTGCCTTGGAAGCAGCCGCACATGGCGTCGATGGCGGCATTGTCGTTGGGATTTAACGAATAGAAGATCATCTTGGGCAGGTGATCGGCTGTTTCGAAGCTGTCAAGCAACTTGAGTGCGTTGCGGACGCAGTCATAACCGGCGATGGTGTCAAAGCCGGTATCCGGGCCGAGTTTTGCAAAATTCTTGGCGCTCTGGTTGCGGATAACGCCGAAGTGGATCTGCATGACCCAATTTCTCTTAGTAAATTCACCGGCAAAGAAGGACAGAAGGAAGGTTTTATATGCGTCGGCTTCTTCGGTCGAGAGCGTCTGCCCGGCAAGGGCTTTCTTGAAGATGAGGTCGGCTTCTTTTGCCGTGCAGGGCGCGAACGGCACATAGTCCATGCCGTGGTCGCTGGTCTTGCAGCCGTGCGCTTCAAAATGGTCAAGGCGCGCGGTCATGGCGTCAAGCAGCGTATCGATATCGGCGATCTCCTTGCCGTAGGCCGGTGCGAGCTTTTCGGCGATATATTCCTTAAAGCCGGGCTTTTCGATGTTGACCGCCTTATCGGGACGGAACGCCGGCAGCACGCGCGTCTCAAAGCTCTTATCGGCGGCGATAGCTCTGTGATGCTCCAGCGAATCGGCCGGGTCGTCGGTCGTGCAGATGACCTTGACGCCGCTTGCCTTGATGAGGTCGCGTGCGCCCATGTTACCGGACGTGAGCATGGCGTTGCATTTTTCCCAAATCGCGTCGCAGGTCGCTTCGTTTAACGGCTCATGGATATCGAAATAGCGCGCAAGCTCCAAATGCGTCCAATGGTAAAGGGGATTGCCGATGAGATTCGGCATGGTCTTTGCCCAGGCCTTGAAGCGGTCATAATCCGATGCGCCGCCCGTCACAAGGCTTTCATCAAAACCGCAGGCGCGAATGGCACGCCATTTGTAATGGTCGCCGTAGAGCCAGGCTTCGGTGATGTTCTTAAACTGCTTGTTGGTTGCAATTTCTTCGGGACTCAAATGGCAGTGATAGTCCACAATGGGCGTTTTTTCGGCGTAGTCTTCAAATAATTTTACAGCGGTCGGAGTGGAAAGCAAAAAATCTTTTCCCATAAATTCTTTCATGACAAACTTCCTTTCTGCGCGGTAAGATGCAAACATTTTTCTGCGGATAGTATAACAAACCCGGACGGAAAAGTCAAGTTTTCGGCGGCAACGCAGTTGAATTACACAAATATCGGGCA
>URCT01000013.1 GCA_900546385.1 uncultured Eubacteriales bacterium
CAACCCTTTTCGAATATCGCTTGCCACTGTGAGCTTGCAGCAAAATAACTCTTTTTTGAAACTTCGCAATCTTGCGTCAGCACTACGGTAGCCCTTTCGCACCGATTCAAATCCTCACCGGCGATACCCGGAAAGGTTGTCATACCCGGCACAGCCGGTTACATGATGATGGCCGGTCATTTCAGCGGAAATCACGTATCGAGCGGAGATTTGAATCGCTCCCCGGAGTCCAGAGGGTCGCAACCCTCTGGGGTACTCCCCGTTCTTTTCGTACACGCGAAAAGAATAAACTCGTTCTCTTACCAGAGAACATCGAGGTTTTACAAACCTCGATTCAGCTCGCCGCAATGGCGGCTTTGCACTAACAAAATTAAAACCATCCCAAAAAGAGAATCGAGGTTCTGCAAACCTCGATTCAGCTCGCCACAATGGCGGCTTCGCACGAACAAAATTAAAACCTTTGAAAACTTTTACATACTTTTTGTTAGCCACAAAAAGTATGACAAAAAAGCCCTCCCTTGCAGGGAGAGATTCGAGGTTCTGCAAACCTCGAATCAGCACACAAAACTACAACTTCGCACAAATCCAATTAAATCCTTTTGCCGCTCCGCGGCCTTTGAAGCTTTCCGTTTGCACGGAAAGCTTGCCCCATTCGGGGCAGCACGCTCCGCGTGCCTTTTTGGTCTGCTTTTTGTCCCAAAAAGCAGACCAAAAAGGGCATCAAACCGACGGTTTGATGCCCTTTTCTTTATTCAGTCAAAAGCCCTTGCTCCTCAAGCTTTTGGATAAATGCGTCAACATCTTTTTCGGCAAGTGCCGTGTCAACATCGTATTCGGCAAGCAGTTTATCAACTAACGCCTTCTTGTCGGCACAGCCCTCCGTCAGTGCTTCCCATAAAAATGCACCGGTCTCGTTGAGCGTGATCATCCCGTTAAAATCCTTGGCAGCTTCGCCTACGGCAACCACCACATAGGCATCCGAAACATTCCGTAGCAGGAATCCGTCTTTCATTTTCATTTTGACAACCCTTTCCATAATTTATGCTCATTTTTGATTTCGGTCAAACAAATTCACTCCGTAAGAATCGATGGCACACAAAACCGGAAACTCCTCAACTTCCAAGCGCTTGACCGATTCGCAGCCCAATTCTTCAAAGGCAATGACCTCCATTTTTTTCACTGCCATCGCGGTAAGTGCGCCTGCGCCGCCGATTGCACAAAAATAAGCGGCCTTGTTTTGGATAATCGCCTGCACCACCTCCGGCGATCGCGGTCCTTTGCCGATCATGGCACAAAGACCGTTTTCCAAAAGCTGCGGCGTATATACGTCCATGCGCGACGACGTTGTCGGCCCGCACGAACCGATGGGACATCCCGGTCGCTCCGGCGTTGGGCCGGCATAGTAAATCACCGCACCTTCGAGCGGAAACGGAAGCGGCTCTCCAGCTTCGAGAAGCGCACGAATGCGTTTATGCGCCGCATCCCGCGCGGTATAGACCGTGCCGGAAAGGAAAACCTCATCACCGGCATGAATTTCGGAAATCTTTTCTTTTAACTCTGCCGTGGAGCAATGTATGACAGCCATGCCGTCCCTTCTTTCATGTGCAGCTTAAATAAACGCGTTTATTCCGATTCTTTGGCCGGCAGAGAGGAAAAGAACGCATCCACCTTGGATTTATGATCCTTAAAAATCTCGTCCAGTTCTTCTTTGCGGCGATAGAGATATTTGACCTTTTTCATGTTTTCCGCCACTTTTTCATCCGAAGCGGCGACAATTTCATCCGCATTTTCCTGAGCACGCTTTTCAGCGTCGGCAACAATCTGCGCGGCGCGTTTTTCGGCTTCTGCGATCAGCTCTTCGGCCTTGCGGCGTGCCGTCGAAAGAATGCCGTTGACATCCGCTAACATGGAATCGTATTCCTTGGCATTTGCCTCCATGGCAGAAGCTTTGATGCGTTCGGCTTCCAAGTCGGTTTTCAGCTGACGCGCGGTATTTTCGGATTCTTTGGCATGATCTTCAGCCGCTGCAACCGCCAAACGGGCATTTTCCGTGTCGTTTTTTAAGCGTGCGATTTCCTCTTCCAACGCCGTGATTTTTTCTTCTTTGTCGGCAACAGCCTTTTGGATCTCACCGCATTTGGCATCGGAAAGCCGGAGTTTTTCCAATTCCTCATTCAGAAGGGCAATCTGCGATTCATACTTTGCGCCGGATTCCTTGAACGAGCGGTTCATTTCCGCAATATAGGCGGCAACCTCTTCGCGCGAAAAGCCGAAAAGAGAAACGGAAAACAAATAATCGGAATGGGGCATTCGAAAAACTCCTCCCTGAGCGAAAACAAAATCGTGAAACGGCAAAGCAGTCCGTTCGGCGCAAAACAGCCGGAATGATCCGTCAATACCGTCTACCGCGTTTATTATAGCACGATTCCGGAAAGAAATCAATCACTTTTTGTATTTTTCCGCCGATTTCGGCATTTTTCGTCAAAAAGAGACAAAACACCGTTAATTTTTCCGGTTGCCCTTATCGACAAGCAATCTTTCGACCGTTTCTTTGTCGGCCGTCACATAAGCCGTATAGTTTTTTTCATAAATCACAAAGCCGGGCTTGGAGCCGGAGGGCTTTTTGACATAGCGTGCGCGTGTATAATCGACGGCAGCCTGCGGCTTGTCACGCTCCGAGCTGTAAAAAAGTGCGATCATGGCGCACTCGGTGAAGCTCTCGGCCGGCGGCTCATCCGCACCGCAAACCATCACAACGTGCGATCCGGCGGCGTTTTTGACATGGAACCAATAGTCGTTTTTTTCGGCAAGCTTGGTGGTGACATAATCGTTTTGCAGGTTGTTTTTGCCGCAATAGACGGTGTAGCCGTCGCTTGTGACAAAGCGCATGGGCTTTAACTCTTTTTTAAGCTTGGCGCGATCCTTGCCGAGGCCATGTGCGCGGCGCATGTTATCGAGCTTTTTTCCGTACCCGGCAAGTGCAAGCTCGGCACGAATCTCGGCAAGGTCGCTTTCGGTTTCGGCTTTGGCAAGGCTTTCGAAAACCGTGTCGATATACGCCGATTCCGCTTTGGATTCCTCGATCTGCGCGGTCAGCATCACACGCGCGGATTTGGCTTTATTGTATTTTTTGTAGTAGCTTTGGGCATTCTGCGCCGGCGTATAGCGGCTGTCGAGCTTAACTTCGACGGTCGGCATCGCTTCGTCAAAATAATTGACGAGCGACGCTTTTTCCATGCCCTTTTTCAAAGCGTAAATGTTGGCTGTAATCAGGTCGCCGTACAGCTTCCAGCTTTCTGCCTGTTTGCCTTCTTCGAGGGACGCAAGCTGCAATTCGGTCTTTTTGGCAATACGCTGGGAGGCGTTGGTAAGCAAGCGCAGGATATCCTGTCCGCGGCGTTTGATGCTTTCGGCGCGGTCGCGTTCGGCATAAAACGTGTCAAGCAGCGCGTGAATGCTGTCAAACGGCTTGACAACGCCCGACGCGCCATACTGGCGAATCTCACAGAACGAAAACTCAAGCACTTTCCCGTTTTTGTCGGTCACCAAGCATGGCGAAAATTTCTTTTCGCGCACAGCACCGTACAGCGTGTGATAGTAAAACCAAAGCGCGTCGGCGTCGCATTCGTGAATCGGCGTACCGGTCGCTTTGGAGGCACGGAAAACAATCTCACGCGCCGTCAGCGGTGAAAGGCCGGCATAGCGCGAAATGAGATATTTGTCGGCGGCCGTCGTAACACCGGACGCAAGGTCGGAAGCAAGCCGCTCGCGAAAGCTTTCTTCGGTCACGTCGAGCGCATTGACCTTTCCGGCCTGTTTATCGGGATTTTCATAGCGGAAACCGACAAGCACCTGTCGTTTATTATCCGCGCCGAGGCTGACCGGGTGCAATACGGCGGAAATGCGTCTTTCGCTGTCCAGCAGAATGACGTTGCTGTACGTGCCCATGATTTCGCAAATCAGATATTTTTCGGATTGGAAGCCGAGTTCATCGGAAGAAACAAGCGCAATTTCCATGGCGCGGTCAAAGCCGAGCTGTCTGACACCGGTGATGAAACCGCCGGTCAAATGCTTGCGAAGTAACATACAGAACATGGGCGGCACGGCCGGATTTTCACGGTCGCTTGCGGTAAAGCCGACGCGCGAAGAACCGGCGGCAGCCGACAACAGCAGCTTTTTCGAGCCGTTTTTGGAACGCAGATGCAGCAATATTTCATCGCGTTCCGGCTGGCACACCTTTTCGATACGTGCGCCGACGGCTTCGGTTTCCAAGCTATGAACAACGGCGGCCATAACGCCTGCATCAAATGGCATAGTAAATCTCCTATAGTACAGAAAAATGTTGCTTAAAGGCTGATGTACGGGCTTTGCACGTCGAACGTATCGACCGAAAGCTCCTCTCCAAAGGCATCGGACAGCAGCTTCTTCAACCGCTCGCAGACCGGATTTTCCGTGAAGTAGTGACCGAGGTCGAATAAGCACATATCGAGTTCTTTGCAGTCGAGAAACGTGTTATGCGCGGCTTCACCCGTGACAAACGCGTCCGCACCGGCGGCATAGGCATCGTAAAAGAAGCTCTTGCCTGCTCCGCCGACAAAGGCGACGCGGCGGATTTTTTTATCCGGCGTTTTGAAAAACGACGCACGCACCGACGTGCTGCCGAAGGTCTCTTTCAAGGCAGCAGCAAATGCTTCCGGTGTGAGCGGTTCGGAAAGCGAGCCGACACGGCCGCACTGTCCGTTTTCGCCGCCAAAGGGAACGACATCGGAAAGTCCAAGTAGCTCCGCCGCCGTATCGTTGACGCCGCCGGAAGCCGAATCGAGTCTGGTATGATAGGAAAGCACGGCGATATTCTTTTGCATGAGGCGGCTGAAATTCGTATAATCGCTGCCGGTCAAGCGTTTGAAGGGACGGAAGATAAACGGATGATGGGTGACAATGAGGTCATAGCCGCCGTTTTCGGCAGCCGTGATGCCGTCCGGCGTCACCTCAAGCATGACAAGCACCTTTTTGACCGGTTTATGTTGATTTTCGCACAGCATCACACCGTCGTTGTCCCATTCTTCGGAAAGCGTGCGCGGTGCGGTTTGAGATAAAATTTCATCGATTTCTTTTACGGTAATCATGCGATGCCCTGCCTTTTAATCGTTGATTTTTTTAATTTTTGTCAGATCGCCGCTACATAGGGCTTCCATATTACGGAAAATTTTGTCGGCCTCCCAATCCCACCATTTGAGTTCGAGCAAATACGCGGTCAGCTCTTCATCAAAACGCGGTCGGATCACTCGACACGGGTTTCCGCCTGCAACACAGTACGGCGGAACATCTTTCACAACGACCGAATCTGCGGCAATGATAGCGCCGTCGCCGATATGTACACCCGGCATGACCGTTACGTTCTGCCCGATCCACACATCGTTTCCGACCACCGTGTCTCCTTTTAGCGGAAGGTCGTCAAGCGTCGGTGCAAAGCTTTCCCAGCCGCCGCCCATGATGTTGAACGGATAGGTCGATACGCTTTTCATGCGGTGGTTTGCGCCGTTCATCACGAATTCGATCCCCTTTGCAATGGCACAAAACTTCCCGATCATCAGCTTATCGCCCAAGAAATCATAGTGGTGCGTCACGTGTTCCTCAAATTTTTCCGCACCGTTCACATCGTCGTAGTAGGTATAGTCTCCGACGATGATATTCGGACGGGTGATGACATTTTTGATATACACAATTTGCTTGATGGCTTCATTCGGATGGATTTTGTTCGGATCCGGTCCTATCATCGATTAAATCACCCCATATTTTCGCTTAGCTTTCAATGTTTCCTTACCGATAAAGCCGGTATTTTCAATATTGCAAACGCCAAAGCCGCTCCGGCAAGGATTCCGATAAAATTGCAGATAAGATCATCCACATCAAAGCTTCTGCCGAAAACAAGCTGCAAAACTTCCACGCAAACGGGCGTCAGGACGGCAACCCAAATCATTTTCCGAAAGCTTTTTATTTTCGTCGTCAGCGGAAGGAAAAAGCCAAACGGAACAAACATCAAAATATTATAAATAAGCATCGTTTTGACCCAGCTTCCGAGCGAAAGCTCACCGGCAAGGCATTTGATGACCGACGGAACAAGATTGACGTCGCCAATGTGGATCCGCTCTCGAAGACCATCCCACCAACCAAAGAAGATCCCATCGTAAATACACAGCCAAAAGTTAGCCGGCAGCACGACAAGACTCACAAGGCCGGTCAAATAGCAGACGAACAGCACGCGAAGCACCTCGGACAGCCAATCGATCTTATTTTTTCTCTTTTTCAAAAGCGCTATCCGGATGATGAAATAAAGGATCCCGACAAGGACGGCAACAGGAAGTGCCTGAAGAAAATATCCCATAACCGAGCCGGAATTCATGATACTTCGGATTTTTTGGAACATTGTCGCACCCTTACTTATCGTTTTTACGGCTCGATTTTTGCGGCGTACTCGTTCAGCACGTCATCTAATGCTTCTTCGTTTTCGTAATACACATCATCACATTTGTGGAGTATCGCTTCAGCCTTTTCATCGTCTTCATTCTTTTGCAGCGCTACATAAGCTTTATAGGCAGCATTCAGATTCTTTTTCAAAACCTCCGGCAAAACGGAATCTAACACCGCCAGTTCTTTTTTCAGATCACCGGTATTTTCGATGTTGAAAAAATATTGGTCATGTCCGCCGTTGTTGATCTCGCTTTGATAGGTCAGCACCTCGGCATACGGCGAAGCGGCCTGCCCCTCTCCCCAAAGCTCCCACATTCTGTCCCACTTATCTTCCTCGACGGCGTCGCTTGTCGCTTCCCTCTCAGACGCATCTATTTTCTCTTCTTGTTGTTTGGCAGATAAGTCTTCTTTCTTTTTCTTGAAAAAATCAAATAAGCCCATTTTCTTTTTCCTCCATAAAATTTGCGTTATCTGTCTTGCAATTCCGTTTTCTGCATATTCCGAATCGCCGTTTCGCGTAACTTCTGCAACTCGCAAAGCACATCTTTATCGGCATCGCACGGCAAACCGGCTTGCGTCATCTGTGCGATTTTTTTGGACAGAATGCGGATTTTGCGGTCGATATACGGCAAAAACAGCGCCTTATCGGGATGTGAAACGTGATAGATACCGACGCAAAGTTCGGCTTCACTCATGTTCCGTTCTTTCCCGTCATACCGACAGGCAAGCAATGAATAAATGCGGCCTTTATCCTTGACAAGCACCTCGCGAAGCACGGCAAAGCCATGCGCGGCAAGATACCGCCGCAAATCGGTCTCACTAGTCATAGCTTGCAAAATGCAGACGGTTTTGCGGTTCGGGTCATGCAAAAACGCGGCGCGCTCTAAAATCGACGCGATCAGCTCGCCGCCCATGCCGAGAATAAAAATACGTTCGGCAGGAACATCGTCAAAGCCGCAAAGTCCGTCGTTTTGGCGCACGGTGATATAGTTTTCTAAAGGCTCGGACTTAAAGTGCCGTCTTGCCACGGCTTCCCTTGCCTTTTCGAGCGGTCCTTCGCCGATATCCGACGCAAGCACGTGCGAACAGATTCCGCTTTGGACAAGGTAGATGGCAAGCTTGCCATGGTCACAGCCGACATCGATGGCACGGAGCGAACCGCTTGTTTCATCTTCAAAAAAAATTGCGGCGGCAAGCTTCGCCGCCGCAATCAATCGCTCATTCGGAGCGGTCAGTTCACGACCCATTATTTGTTTTTGATGAGCGCATTCAGCTTTTCGACCAATTCATCGGCATCCACGCCATGAACCTCGCAAGCCATTTCAATGCTTTCGCCTCTTGCCGAAGGGCAGCCGAGGCAATGCATACCGATCTCCAAAAACAGCGGGGCGGATTCGGGAGCGATATCGAGGATATCGCCGATAATGGTATCCTTTGTGATCTCCATGAGAATTCCTCCTTGATTTTCTTTGCGCCGAAGCGCGGAATTTAGCCTAAGGTTTATTTTTCCGTAAGCATAGTGTCTTATACGTCCGAGTTCTGTCGGGTCTATTGCCGGATAGCGGCAAAGACGGTGCTTCTTACGCGCCTTGGGTGTCAAGCTTCTCAACCGATCTTAACGCTCCAGCCGAACGGATCTTCGACCTTACCGTACTGAATGCCGGTAACGGTATCGAAAATTCTGTGGGAAATCGGACCGATCTCGCCGCCGTTGATCGGCATGAGCTTGCCCTCGTAGTTCAGCTCGCCGATCGGAGAAATGACGGCGGCCGTACCGGTACCGAACGCTTCATTCAGCTTTCCGGCATCATAGGCGGCAGTTACTTCATCAATTGAGAGCTTGCGCTCGGAGACTTTATAGCCCCAATGCTTGAGAAGGTTGATGGTGGTATCACGGGTAACGCCCGGTAAAATGCTGCCCTCTAAGCTTGGCGTGATGACCTCGTTATCGATGACGAAGAACACGTTCATCGTGCCGACTTCGTCGATATACTTTCTGGTATAGCCGTCGAGCCACAGAACCTGCGAATAGCCGAGTTCATGTGCCTTTTCCTGTGCCTTGAGGGAAGCGGCGTAGTTGCCGCCGGTCTTTGCATAGCCAAGGCCGCCTTTTACGGCGCGGACATATTCGTCCTCGACATAAATCTTAACCGGGTTAATGCCTTCCTTATAGTACGAGCCGACCGGCGAAAGGATGATGCAGAACAGGTACTTGTTCGACGGTCTTACGCCGAGATGTGCATCGGTTGCGATAATGAACGGACGGATGTAGAGCGACGTACCCGGATCGGTCGGAATCCAATCCTTTTCAAGGTTGATAAGCTCGGTAAGTGCCTGCATGACGTCTTCGGGAGCGACCTCCGGAATGCAGAGGCGGCGGTTGGAATTGTTCATGCGCTTAATGTTCATGTCCGGACGGAAAAGTCGGATGGAACCGTCAACAGCATGGTAAGCCTTCATGCCTTCGAACATTTCTTGGGCATAATGGAAAACCATTGCGGCCGGATCCAGCGAAAGCGGTGCATACGGAACGATTCTTGCGTCGTGCCAGCCCTTGCCCTCGGTGTAGTCCATAAGGAACATATGGTCGGTGAAAATATCGCCGAAGCCGAGCGGTTCGCCTTTTTTCGGTTTTTCCTTCAATTCTGCTCTTTTTTCGATTCTGATGTTCATGCTAATCATCCCTTGTATATTAAAATTGAATCGATTTCTTATTCGGCGTCAACGTCATCGCCATAGGCAATGACCACGCGGCGGTTGTTTTCCGTGCCGACCGAGAAGGTATGCACGCCTTTGATATTCTGCACCTCGGAATGGATGACGCGGCGTTCATACGAGCTCATCGGTTCGAGCGTGAAGTTGCGGCCGGTGGCAAGCACCTTCGAGGCCATGCGCGAAGCAAGTGCCTTTAAGGTTTCTTCTCTCTTCAAGCGGTAGTTTTCGATATCGAGAACAATGCGGATGTATTCATGCTTGTCCGAACGCTTGGGATAGCGGCCGACCACGATGTTGCAGAGGTATTGGAGAGAATCGAGCACATCGCCGTGACGGCCGATGAGCATACCGAGACCCTTACCGGTGATTTCGATGCGGATATCCTTTTCGTAGGTTTTGTTGTTTTCGCTGAGTCTTTCGTCAATGCCGACGACCTTCGCTTCGGCGTCCACGCCCATATCGGTGATAATGGTGTTCAAGAATTCCACCACTTTGTCCTGAACCGGCGGCAATTCCTCCGTGCAGGTCTTTTCATCGACGATTTCACCAAGTGCTTCGAGTGATTCTTCGTTCTGCACGTCGGCATCGGTCGATTCGGTCTTTTCGGTGGTTTCGGGATCGTTCGAATAAACCTTTACCTCCGCTTCGGCGGAAAACATTCCCAAAAAGCCTTTTTTGGCTTCTTCGATGACGTCATACTTAACGTCCTTGATATCCTTGCCGAGCTTTGCGGCACCGAGTGCGACCGCTTCCTCGACGGTTTTTGCTTTTACAATGACTTCCATCGTCTTGTAAACTCCTTTCTATTTCCAGCAGGCTCCACAAAACACATATAATTTGTCCCGCCGAATTAACAACACTTATATTTTGCGTCTTGCCTTTAACGGCTTTTTCGTTTTGTGCAAACGCTTCTTGATTTTTTTCGTAAGTCCGAGCGGTGCTTTGCCGACCGACGGAATTGCAGCCGGTTCGGGAAGCTCATCGGGAACTTCTTCGAAGATCGGAGACGATTTGTCCGGTTCGCCGAGCGGCAGATCCTTTTTCTTTGAGGTGGATTTTCCTTTTAATTTGAGTTCCGCTTCTTTGAGTTCTTCGTCGGTCACCTTCGGAATCGGATACAGCTTATGCAGTAATACCTGTTGGGCAGCCGAGAGGATGTTCTGGAGAATCCAGTAGATGGCGATTGCCGACGGAACCGAGAAGGAAATCCACACCGAGAAGAGCGGCATCGTCCAGTCCATCATCGCCATAGACGACTGCGTCTGTGCCGTGCCGGCCGGCTGATAGGAGAACTTGCGGATGATCTTTGTGCTGAAGAACGCGAACACAAAGGTCAAGATCGGGATCAAGATATAGAGATTGAAGGCAAACGTCGGCTTTTCGGTCAAATCAATACCGAAAACGCTGAAGTTCTGCTGCAAATCGCTGATTTTCGCGAAGATATCCGTAGCGCTTGTATCGGCAATGCCCTTTGCGGCAAGCTCGGCATTGATCTGCGAATAGATAGCCGGCTTGACGGCATCACCCATGTTGATGATGGCCTTGATGCCATCGATATCATAGTTGGCGCGAAGACCGATGATGTTGGTCAAGATATCGATAATATCCTGTCCGAGACCGGAAATGTAGCGTAACGGATTGATGATCACGCTGTACAGACCGAACAGAATCGGCATTTGGATAAGAAGCGGCAGACAGCCGGAGGCAGGATTGAAGTTTTCCTGCTGATAGAGCTGCATAAGCTCGTTGTTTAATTTTTCTTGGGTGGCTCTGTCGTTGCGTCCGGCATATTTTTTGCGGATCGCCATTTCCATCGGACGCAGCTTTGCCTGTTTTAACGTATTCTTCTGCTGCTTGATCCCGAACGGGAACAGTAAAAGCTTGATAAACAAAGCAAACAGCACAAGCGTAAGCATATAGTTTTCAAAGCAAAGGTATTTGTACATCCAGCCGATGACAATGCCGAATGCGTCTGTGATAATTGGTATTCTCATAATGTAATGCGTCCTCTTATTCTCGATTTTTAGGGGCTTTTATGTGCTTGCGCTTTCTTTTCGGCGGCACGGGATCATAGCCGCCCTTTCCGAACGGATTGCACCGAAGCAAACGCCAAAGGCTGAGTGCCGTGCCGACAAAAAAGCCGTGCACCCGATAAGCTTCCAGCGCATATTCCGAGCAGGTCGGCGTAAAACGGCAGGTTGGTGTGCCTTTGAGCGGAGATAGATATTTCCGGTAAAGCTGTATCAAAAAAATACAGAGTGTTTTCATGATTTTTCCCGGCCAAACGGTTTTTTTGACTGTTTTGCCGCATTCGGACGGATATCCGGCATTCCGGAAAGCAGCCCGAGCTTTTCAAAGCTTTGGCGCATCCGTTCGGCAACAGCGGTGCTTTTGACGTTTTTTTCGAACACCGCGCCGCGTGCGGCAACGATGATCAGATAGCCGTTTTTCAAATCCGGCAGATTTTGACGGTAAGCCGCGCGGATAACGCGTTTGACGCGTGAACGGCGGACGGCTTTGCCGAGCTTTTTATTGACAGTGATGCCGAGCCTTGTCGGAGCCTGTGCGCGGTTTTTGGTTTTCTCATAGTTTTTTAACGCGTACACGGCGACGTATTTGTTGGCATCACAGCGACCTTTGCGGTAAGCCCTGGAAAACAGATGGTTTTCGCAGAGCGGATAGAGTTTTTTTACCATAAACAGTATCGAATCCTCACGGGTTTCGGTATTTGCATGGGAAAAGCACATACGAAAAAAGAGCGAAGCCCCAAGAATTCTGCATCCTCGCAGACCATCGAACCACGCTCTTCATTTAGACTTTATCAATAAGTAAGTCTTGCTCTGCCCTTTGCACGTCTTCTCTTCAATACTTTTCTGCCGTTGGCAGTTCTCATACGCTTTCTGAAACCGTGCTCCATTTTTCTCTGGCGTTTCTTCGGCTGATAGGTTCTGACCACAATCCTGCACCTCACTTTCGGAAAAATGAGCCAATTAATACGCTCATATTCATATCTTTACAAATCACAAGATATTATATACCATAAACCGGGCATTTGTCAAGAGGAAAAGCAAATTTCCTCAAAAATTAAATATAAATTTTTTATTACAAGCTTCTTTTTCGGGTTCTTTAACGCCCAACGAGGCCGCTTGAAAACAAAAGGAAGCTGCCGAGTGCCACCGTAAATGCCGAAAACAGCGTTGAAAGAACGATGATCTGTCCGGCAAGCTTGGCGTCGTTATTCATATTTTTCGCCATGATATAGCTGCTGACAGCCGCCGGTGTGCCGAAAACGACAAACAGCGCACCGAGATGTGCACCACGAAAACCGGCAAAATATGCCGCCAAAATCACGCACGCCGGGACGCACACGGTTTTGAGAGCCGATGCCGCCGCGGCAAGGCCTGCCCTGCCCTTCAAATCCGAAAAATCAAAGTTTGCACCGATGGCAAGCAAGGCAAGCGGCGTGGAAGCACCCGCAAAATAGCCGATGGTTTTGGCGGCGATATTCGGAAGCGTAACGCCCGAAAAGCTCACGGCAAGGCCGAGTGCGATGGCGATGATCAACGGGTTCTTCACAATATCTTTCGCGACGGCTTTCACCTTTTTTGAGACGCCCTCGTCTTTGCTCTTTTTCGGGTCACAGATACTTAAGATGATCACGGCAATCACATTGTACAGCGGCACAACAAAGGCAAGTAAGATGGCCGCCACGCGCGCGCCCTCCGCGCCGAACAGATTCTCGGCAAATGGAACGCCCAAAATCGCCGTGTTGGAGCGATACACGCCCTGCACGAACGAGCCGCGCTTGGCGCTGTCTTTTATGAGCGGCGTGCAGACGGCAAGCAAGCCGAACGAAACGATGAGCACCGCCGCAAGCGCAAACAGCACCACCGCCACATCCGTGCTCTGAAAGCTGTCCGTATCCATATCCGCCACTTTTGTGAAAAGGAAGCACGGCAACAACAGCTTGAACACAAGCTTATCCGCCACGCGGACAAAATCATCGGTCAAAAACGTCTTTTGCTTTAAGAACCAGCCGATACTGACAACAAGAAAGATCGGCACAACGCCGTTCAAAACAAAAATAAGATCGGAAAGCACAAGGTCACCGCCCAAAATCAGGAAAATTAAGATTGCTTAGGATTGATAGAAGTCTTCGGTCAAAAATTCCTTCGGAATGGCATTGTCAATGATTTTGCGCATACTCTTCATGCTCATGCCCGAATCGAATTTATGTGCGCCGTGGGCTTTCTCAAGTGCTTCGGTATATTCCGAAAAACGGTAGATCTTGAATCCGCGCACGTTTTTGTTATACTGGCTGACGGTCGGGATGAAAGAAACGTTATCCACCGAAACGCCGTTGGCTGCTTTGCAAAGGTCAAAGCCGAGAATGCCGCCGACCATATTGCGCGAATACATCATGCCCGAAAGAAAATTGCCGAGCGAATACATACAGAGCGTTTTGCCGCCATCGGCGCGGTCGATCCATTCGAGCGACTGCAGGACGTGCGGATGATGCCCGATGATGACATCCACGCCGTTATCCGCCATAAGCTTTGCTTTGCGCTTTTGCTCGGCATTCGGCTTAAACTGATCCTCCACGCCCCAATGGATCGACACAATCACCACATCGGCAAGCGTTTTGGCCTTTTTGGTCTGCCGGTCGATGGTTTCATCGTCGTAGAGCGGAATCACAAGCTCACTGCCTTGCGGCAGCTTCAACCCGTTGGTGCCGTAGGTATAGGCAAGAAGGGCGATTTTG
The DNA here is from genome assembly GCA_900546385.1 of uncultured Eubacteriales bacterium. Taxonomy (GTDB): domain Bacteria; phylum Bacillota; class Clostridia; order Oscillospirales; family CAG-382; genus UMGS882. The sequence goes on from URCT01000013.1 coordinate 13,949, forward strand.
ATGCCGTTTTTCTCGATGACGCGGATGTTTTCGAAATCTTCCTTATTTTTATAGCCGCCGATGGCGGTCACGCCGTCCTTGCTGTTCCAAAAGTCAATGGTGTTTTCATAGCCTTTGGCGGTGCTGTCGAGCATATGATTGTTGGCAAGGCCGATAATGTCAAAGCCGAGCGTGATAAGGTCGTCGCCCATCTGTTCGGGCGTGTTGAACAGCGGATAACCGGAAATCGGGCGCGACGAGCCGCCGAAAGGCGTTTCCTGGTTGATAAAGGCAAGGTCGGCATTTTGGATAAGATCGGCGACGTTGTCATACATCGGCAAGAAATTGTATTCTTTGTCCGTTCCGGCAGCAAGCGTTTTGGCATCGGAATACACCGAGCTGTGTACCAAATTGTCGCCGCAGGCAATAAACGAAACGGTTTGCACCGGCACTTTTTCGGCCGGAATATCCGTCACGCAAGGCACTACCTCGCCAAAGGCATAGCCAAGCACGGAAACGGCGGCTGAACCGGATTTGGCGTGCGTTTTTTCGGGCTTTGCAGCCGTGTCCGCTGATACAGGCTTCTCAGGCTGCGGCTTTGCGGTATGCTCCGGATTTTCCGATATCGGAGCGGAGGCCGTCTGTTCCGGCGTGTCCGTTTTTTCCGGTTTGACCGGGTTTTCCGTTTTGCCGCCCTTTCCGCCGGCCGATAACAACAGCACGACCGTAAACACGAGAGCAACAAGCAGCGACGCCGCAACGGCAAGTTTATTGTTCATGAAAAATCCTCACTCAAACAGACAATTATTGGATGGTATCCGTTTCCATCGCAGCGACGAGCTCGATGGCTTTTTGCAGCTGTGCGTCCTCCTCGTCGGTCATGCGGTAGGAATGCGAAGCGGCACTTTCGGATAACGAAACCGGATAGGTCGGCGTGATGCCCTCGCCGTCGTAGCTGACGCCGTTCGGCGGCAGATAGTTGCTGACCGAAACGCTTGCGGCACCGCCGCCCGGCAGCGGCACGATCTCCTGCATACTGCCCTTGCCGTAGGTGGTTTCGCCGACACTGTCGGCTTTGCCGTAATCCCGAAGCGCAGCCGTAAACAGCTCGGCGGCACTGGCGGTGTTGCCGTTGATAAGCACGGCCATCGGGGCGTTGAATTCGGCGGTATCCGACGAAATGGTGCGCTGCGTGCCGTTCTTTTCGTTGATGATAATGATATTGCCTTCGGGCAAAAGGAAATCGAGCGTTTGGCTGACACCGTCAAGACTGCCGCCGGGATTGTTGCGGACATCGAAAATAAAGCGTTCCGCGCCGTTGACGATCAGATCCTCGATGGCATTTTTGAATTCGGTCGGCGTTTGGGACGTGAATTCATTGATTTTGATGACACCGGTATCCGTTCCGACCATGCGGTGCGAAACGGTATAGACTTTGATTTCCGCGCGCGCAAGCGTCACGGCTCTTTCCGCTCCGTCCGCGGAAAGGACGGATAAAGTTAATTCGCTTCCCTCTTCGCCGTCCGAAATGCGTTCGGCGGAAAGGCTGTAGCCCATTTCGAGCACGGACTTGCCGTCCACACGGGCAATGACCTCGCCGGGCAAAATTCCGGCGTGCGCGGCCGGTGTGTCCTCATACACATTGGTGATATATAAGCCTCCGGCGGTGTTGTCATACACCACCGAAATGCCGATGCCGGTTTTGACGCCGCTCGTGTTTTCAAGCAGGTATTCGTCGTATTCGCCGGCATCCATATAGTAGGCATACTTATCGCCGAGACCGGCAATATACCCGGCGATGGTCGAATCTGTCAGTTTTTCATCGTCCACCGTGCCGATGTATTTTCCGCGGACGATGCTGTCCACGTTGTACAGCGTGCGGCTGATATCGCTTGCCGCGGTCACCTCCGCCAGCATGGCGGTATATTTTTCATCCATGCTTTTATGCACGGAATTGTAGGTGATCTGCCATGTGACAAGGATGGCAGCGGTAAAAAGAATGAGTAACATCGGCAGAATCTGCCAAATAAGGCGGCCTTTTTTATTCATGCTTCGATTCCTTTCCGTATATCCGTAATATAGTTGGTTCGCATACGCCGAAAACACACACGGGCTGTCGCCTTTTCCGGCAGACAGCCCTGTGGCAGGTTGCATTTTCGATTATTTTAAGCCGATATAAGGCGCCGGGTCGATGAGCTTTCCGTTTTTGAACACGGAGAAATGCAAGTGGTTGCCGGTCGAGCGGCCGGTCGAGCCGACATAGGCAATGACATCGCCGCGTTTGACCTGTTGGTCGGACACAACGTTTATCGAGCTGCAATGGCCGTATAACGACATGATTCCGCCGCCGTGGTTGATGGTCACGCAGTTGCCGTAGCTGCCGTTATATTTGGCGATAACCACCGTGCCGTCATCCGCGGCATAGATTTCCGTGCCTTTGGCGCAGGCAAGATCAACGCCGGTATGCGAGCGAGTTTTGCCGGTAAACGGGTCTTTACGCGTGCCGTAATACGAAGTGATGCGATAAACATTTGCCGGAAGCGGGAATTTGAACGTGCCGGTATAGGTCGTGGTATCCTCTTTGGCGAACATGGCGGCAAGGCGTTTGACCTCATCGTTGAGTTCGTTGATGTAGGCCTGCTTTTGTGCAAGCTCGGCCTCATAGCTTGCCGCGTCGGCGAGAACCTTTTCACGCATGGCGGCGGCATTTGCCTGCTTGACCTGCAGGTCGGCACGGAGCTTTTCCTGCTCGTCCTTATATTCCTTCATTGTGACCTTGGCGGCTTCATACTCCGCTTTGGTCGTTTCGAGGGATTCGAGCGTGGCCGTATAGGTTTCGAGGACTTTATCGTTATACGACAAATGATACGAGAGCAAATCGATGCGTGACAGCAGATCGGTGAAGTTTTCGGCACTGAAAATAAACTCGATCGAGCTTGCCGCACCGCCGTATTCATACGACATACGGATCATATCGTCAAGCACGTGCTGTTGCTTTTCGATCTCGACCTCCAGCTCCGCGATCTGCACAGCCTGTGCGGCGGTCAGCTCGTCGTATTGGACAAGCATGGCTTCAATAACCGTGATCTGCTCGTCGATCAAATCGATTTCATGGGTGATATCGGTAATCTGCGCGGAATACCCGGACGCCTGCGCCTTAGCACCGGCAATCTGGTTTTTCAACTCTTTTTGTTCCTTGGTAATACGCGACATTTTGCTGTTTAAGGTGTTGATTTCACTTTGAATCTCCGCATTGCTTTTGGCATCTGCCTGAAAGCCCGGAAAAACGGTGAGCATCCCGGCGGCAAGCACTGCGCAGAGTGAAAGTGCGGCGATTTTGCCGGCAAAACGCGGCGGCCGGATGTTTTTTTTCAAAAGCGTCAAGACGTGTCCTCCTTTGAACGAAATCGGTGGATATTCGAATGAAAGCACGAAGTGCAAAACCGGTCAAACGGTTATGCTTTCATATATTTGCGGATTGCAAGTGCGCTTCCGACGATACCGAGCACAAGCCCGGCGGCAAAATAGATGGGCAAATAATAGCTGTTGAGTTCGGAAAACGCGGGAATTTTGATAAAGCCGTCAAACTTTGCGGCAAGCTCGGTGAGCGGAATCTCGTACAGATAGTACTGAATCAGATAGCCGAACGCACCGGACAGAAGCCCGATAAACGCACCTTCGAACACAAACGGCATGGTTATGTAGAATTTGGTGGCACCGATGTAACGCATGACCGTGATTTCCATTTCACGCGCGTGATAGGTTAAGCGAATGGTATTGGAAATGACAAACACGCTCACGGCGATGAGCAAAATCATCAGCCATGTGCCGCCCAAAGAGATGGCACTTTTGAAGTTCTGAATGTTTTTGGCGATGTCATATCGGTTTTTTACCTTGTTGACGCCGTCCATATGTGTCAGATTGTATACAAGCGCGTCGATATCCTCCACCGTTTCATATTCGATTTTGTAGGAATCCGGCAGCGGATTGGTCGCGTCGTCGTAGGAATCGAAAATATAGGCGTAATCCGAGCCGAATTTGTCTTTTTCGGAGGCAAGCGCTTCCGCTTTCGGAACAAAGGTCACGCTTTTGACGTTTTTGAGTGCCCGAATGCTGTCGCCGGCGGCTGTTACCGTTTCCGGCGATGCGTCGAGGTTCATATATACAACGATTTCGTTAAAATCATCAATGCTGTCAATGCTTTGGTTGATAACCACGATGAGTGTGGTGAAAATACCCACCAAAAGCAGTGAAGAGCCCAAAATCAAAATGGAGGCCACACTTCGCACACCGTTGCGGATAACGCCCTTAAAGCCCTCCGCAATAAATCCGAATCTATTCATCAAACATACCGCCTATTCTGTCGCTTTCCACCATGCCGTCCTTCAAGGTCACGACGCGTTTCTGAAACCGATCCACGAGATCCTTTTCATGGGTAACCACAAGCACCGTTTTGCCGAGTTCCTTATTTAAGGCAATGAGAAGATTCATGATATCGAGACTCATTTCCGGGTCGATATTGCCGGTCGGTTCATCGGCAATGAGGATGGACGGATTGTTGGCGAGCGCACGGGCAAGCGCGACACGCTGTTTTTCACCGCCGGAAAGCTGGCGCGGAAACGCGTCGATGCGGTCTTTCAGGCCGACGGCTTCGACAAACAGCGGCACGTTCTTTTGAATTTCGCGTTTGGGCGTGCCGATGACCTGCATGGCAAAGGCGACGTTCTCATACACCGTTTTCTTCGGGAACAGGCGGAAATCCTGGAAAACAACGCCCATGGTGCGCCGCAGATACGGCACCTTTCCTTCGCGCATTTTGTCAAGGCGGAAGTTGTTAATCAGAAGTCTGCCGTCCGAAACACGCTCCTCACGCAGAAGAAGCTTGGTAAGCGTGGTTTTTCCGGCGCCGGAATGGCCGACGATAAAGACAAATTCGCCGTCGTCGATTTTTAGGTTCACGTCCTTTAAGACGTAGTTTTTCCCATCATAGGTTTTGCTGACATTTTTGAATTCTATCATAGTGTCCTTGTCCTAATTAGTATTTTACCGGCTTGGAGGTAAGGTATTTCTTGACCATGAGTGCGACCTTGAAGGTGATGGCGTGTTCGAATTCACGTAAGTCAAGGCCGGTTAATTTGCGGATCTTTTCCAAGCGGTACACGAGGGTATTGCGGTGAACGAACAGCTTGCGCGAGGTTTCGGACACATTGAGGTTGTTTTCGAAGAAAGCCTGAATGGTCATGAGCGTTTCGCGGTCAAGGCTTTCAAGAGAGCCTTTTTTGAAGACCTCCTGCAAGAACATTTCGCAAAGCGTGGTCGGCAGCTGATAAATAAGTCTGCCGATACCGAGATTTTCATAGTTGATGATGTTCTTTTTGGTATCGAACACCTTGCCGACCTCGATCGCCACCTGCGATTCACGGAAGGAAGCGGAGAGGTCTTTGAGCGTTTCGGCAACCGTACCGATACCGATGGTCACGCGAAGGAAGAATTCCGCACTGATGGTGTCGGCGATGGTATGAGCCACCTTTTCAAGCTCCTTGCCCTCCACGTTGAATTTCACTTCGCGGATGAGCACAATGTCGTTTTCGCCGATGCTGATGACATAATCCTTATTCTTATCCGGGAACATATTCTGCAGGATATCGTAAGGAATCACTTCGCCCTTATCGGCAAAGCGGATGAAATAGACGGCTTTGGGCGCGTCCACGTCAAAATGAAGCTCTTTCGCCTTTATGTAAATATCACTGGGCAGGATATTGTCCAAAATGATATTTTTGATAAAGCTGATTTTATCGTATTTTTCGCCGTACAAGCTCTTGATATTGAGGAACGACACCGAAAGCACATGGCACAGATCGGCCGCTTCTGCATCCTCACCCTCCACGGCGATGATGTTTTCCGGACGGGTATACGAGCCGAGCGGACAATAGGTATAGCCTTCCGAAGTAATGATGGTGGTGTCTTCGTCAAAGCTTCCGAGAACCTCGGCTCTGGTTTCGCCGACATGAACAAGGTCGGTGCAGGCAATGACAACGCCGGCATCGTCAAGGACGTAAATCGCCTTTCCGACGGTCTCTTTCAGTTGATTGATGACGCTTTGAAAAACTCTTGCTGACATATTGGTAACCCTCCCGAAGTTATTCTCTGATAAGCTTTATGGTATACACAATGGCAAAAACGATATACTGAACAAGCATCACCGTCAGCATTGTGTCCGAATGAACAAGCGGCTCGCCGAGGATATCCGGGAGCTTGATAAACATGAAGACCGTCCAGATGACAAGCGACACGAAATACGGGAACATGAGCGGCGCATCGCCTTTGGCGGCATGGTGCGGACGCGTTTGGCATTTTTTCAAATACGGCACAAAAGCAATACCGACAGCCGCAAAGGCGACGACAAGAAGGATTTTTCCGACAATGCCGCGTGTGGTGTAGATTGGCCAATAGCGATACAAAAACAGCGTGAGAAGTGCATTTTCAATGCTGAACACCAGAAAATCGAGGTGATAAATTTTGGAAATATAATAGAGCAAAGCCAAAACGATGGTTGCAGTTAAGGCGAACATACACGAAGACGCGTTGTTGACGATCCGCACACCGAAAAAGGCTGAAAAGCCGGTCACATACAGCATAAGCGAAAGTGCATTGATGCTGGAAAACATCCGCTCATGCTCGTTAATCTTCTTGACGCGGCACACAATCACCCAAACAATCGATGCGACAAGCAAGGCTCCGACAAGCACGATATACGCCGGGTGGCGGAACAGCTTATACAATTCATAGCCCATGTTCTGCCCGGTCGCCTGACGGACGGTAATCGTGGTGCTGACTCGTAAAATCAAAAGCAAGGCCGCACACAACAGGAAAAAGATGGCGGACATACGGTAAAAATCCATATCGCTCTTTTTGAGCTTGGCGGCGGTATCCCGTTTCTTGGGTGAAAGCTTGGATGACATGACATACACTCCGTTTTTCTATTTTTTAGTTCAGGTTGTCCGAAAAGAACATAATGGACGAAATCACGCATAACGGCGCGGTTTCGGTTCGTAAGATCCGTTTTCCGAGCGAAACGAGCGGAAGACCGGCTGCGGCGGCTTTTTGCGCCTCGCTTGCGGAAATACCGCCCTCCGGACCGATAAAAAAGCGGTAATCGGCGGCCTTTTTTTCGGAGGATTTTTCGGAAAACAGGGTTTTCATGGGAATATGCGGCTCGGCTTCGTAACAGAGAAAACCGCAATCGGCGTCTTGCAGTTCACAAAGCATCCGTTCAAACGGCAGAACCTCGCCGATCTCGGGAACGACGGCTCTTGCGCACTGCATAGCGGCGGATTTGGCGATTTTCTGCCAGCGTTCACGCTTTTTTTCAAGCGATTTTTCGTCCGGACGCGACACGCACCGTTCGGAAAGCACCGGCACGATTTTGACTGCGCCGAGCTCCACGGCTTTTTGCACGACGGTATCGAATTTATCACCCTTGACGAGTGCCTGATACAGCGTTACGCGCACATCCGGTTCGGTTTCGCCCGGCTTTTTTTCCAGCACCTCAAAGGTCACGCTGTCCGCATCAATCGCGCGGATCACGCAGGCGTACTCATAGTTGCAGGTATCGCACAGCGTATACGCATCACCGACGCGTGCGCGAAGCGAAAAAGAGATGTGACGCGAGTCCTCGCCGGCAAGCGTCAGCGTATCGCCCGCGCTTACCTCGCGCGGCTCTATAAAGAAGCGTGGCACAGCGTCACCACCGCCCAATCTTCGCTTTCGGTAAACTCTTTGACCGCAAAGCCGTTTCGTTCGAGCGCGGCAATGACTTCACCGCTTCGTTCGGCGATGATGCCGGAAACGATGAGCGTTCCGTCCTTGGCCAAAAACTGCTTAAACGACGGTGCCATCCAAATGATGACATCCGCCACGATATTGGCAGCGATGAGATCATACGGGCGTTCGCCGATTTTTTCCGCAAGAGCGGTATCTTTTAAGATATCGCCGGCATATACATTAAAGCGGGTAGCGTCAATGCCGTTGACGGTATAGTTTTCGGCGGCAATGCGCGCGCTGTTCTGATCGATATCGACCGCGTTCACGCTCCCGACACCGAGCTTGACGGCGGCAATGCCCAAAATACCGCTGCCGCAGCCCATATCGAGCATACGGACACGGGACGGGTCGGCTGTTTCGGTAAGCGTTTTTTCGATTTTTTCAAGGCACAGGCGCGTGGTGGTGTGCGAACCGGTTCCGAACGAGCTTGACGGATCGATCTCCACCACCATCCGATCCGTTCCCTCCGGCAGTGTTTCCCACGAAGGCTTGATCATAAGGTGCTCTCCGACCGGAAAAGGCTTAAAATACTTTTTCCAGTTGTTTTCCCAATCCTCTTCCTCCAAGCGGGTATCCGAATCCATCACAAGCGTGCCGAATTCCTGCGCGGTATCGCGCTTCTTCAAGCCGTCCAGCGCATTTTTGATGGCAAGAATCATTTCGAGTCCCTGCGAATTTTCCGGTACATAAAACGTCACCGTCGTTTCGCAGTCCTTGAGCTTCAAAAGGTCGTCTTCGATATAATCGAAATAAACTTCTTTGTTTTCCAAAAAGCGGTTGAAGTCTTCGCTGTCGCAGACCTCATAGCCGTTAATGCCGTTCAATAACAGAATGCCCGACACCGGTTCAATCCCGGCGGTGGTCGTGTGAACGACGGTTTTGATCCAAAGCATATACGTCTCCCATACAGTTTGCGTTTGCTCCGCGTTTCGACGAAATTCGCCTTTTGTGCAATAATCACAGACTTTCGGAGCATATTTCAGTACTTATATACTATTTTACATTGTTTTTCTCCATCTGTCAATAAGTAAAAGGCATTTTTTTATGAAATTTTCCTATATTTTTGTGAATATTATTATGCAATTAGCCGAATATGCAAAACCTCTTGACAAATGATAATAAATATGATAGACTGTGGTTACAGACAAAAACGTTTGTGAAACAATATAATTTAGATAGAGGTGCGTTTTTTATCATTAGCATACGCCATGACCGCAAGACAAAGCGGAGCGGCTTATGTGAAAGGAAAGAACGCCGAAGCGTCGGTTTGTCACCGAAAGCTGGGCGCAGGGTTAAGAGCTTTGCGACTGTCACCGGACGCGTCCGGTGTTGAGCTATCAAAATGCAGCACCCTGTACGCCTTTCCGTCGGGTTTATGCATTTGATAGCCGATTGTACGATCGGCTTTTTTGTTTGTATAACACCCAATTCTTTATCATCAAAGGAGAAACCATCATGAAAAACACTGTTTTTACGGGAGCTGCCACCGCCATTATCACGCCGATGAAGAACGGCGGCGTTGACTTCGAAAAATTCGCACGTCTCGTGGAATTCCAAATTCAAAACGACATTGACGCCATCGTCGTCTGCGGCACGACCGGCGAATCAAGCACGCTTACCGACGAGGAACACAAGGAGTTAATCCGCTTTTGCGTCGAAAAGGTCGCCGGACGCGTTCCGGTCATTGCCGGTACGGGCAGCAACGACACCGATTATGCCATTTCCCTTTCCAAATATGCCTGTGAGGTCGGTGCGGACGCATTGCTTCAGGTCACGCCGTACTACAACAAAACGACCCAGCGCGGCCTTATCAAGCACTTCTTTGCCGTTGCCGATGCGGTGGATAAACCCATCATTCTGTACAATGTTCCCTCGCGTACAGGCGTCAACATAAAGCCGGAAACCTGTGCGGAGCTTGCCAAGCATGAACGCATCTGCGCCATCAAGGAAGCCAGCGGCAGCATCAGTGCGGTTGCCGAGATCCGCTATCACTGCGGCGATACGCTTGATATCTATTCCGGCAACGACGATCAGATCGTGCCGATTCTCTCGCTCGGCGGCAAGGGCGTCATTTCCGTGCTGTCCAATCTGCTGCCGGCCGAAACGCACAAGATCTGCGCCGATTTCTTTGCCGGAAACGTTAAAGCTTCCGCTGACGCTCAAATCAAGTATTTACCGTTAATCGGCAGTTTATTCTGTGAAGTCAATCCGATTCCGGTCAAAGAGGCCATGCATCTTTTGGGCTTCTGCGAGAGAGAGATCCGGCTTCCGTTATGCGAAATGGAAGACAAGAACTTGGAGCGTTTGGCAAACGACATGAGAAACGCCGGATTAAGCTTCTGAAAGACTGCATAAGGACGTAAAACAGAAAGGATTCTACTATGATAAAGGTCATCATCAGCGGCGTCAACGGCCGCATGGGCAAAGCTGTGGAAGCGTTATGCCGTGCCGATGAAACCGTGGAGGTTGTCGGCGGCATCGATATCAATCTCGGTGTTCCGCACGAATTTCCCACGGCAGACAATGCGTTTGCGCTCGAAACACGTGCGGATGTCATCATCGATTTTTCACATCACACCTGCGCGGCGGCTTTGTGCGACTATGCTGCCAAAACCGGAACGCCGGTCGTATTCGCCACCACCGGCTACACGCCCGAAGAACACGAAATCATTCGGAAAGCCTCCGAGAAGGCCGCGCTGTTTACCAGTGCGAATATGTCGGTCGGCGTGAACCTGCTCATCGAGCTGTCCAAAAAAGCGGCGGCGGTTTTGCAAAACTTCGATGTGGAGATTGTCGAAAAGCATCACAACAAAAAGCTTGACGCACCCAGCGGCACGGCACTCATGCTTGCCGACGGAATCAAATCGGTTCGGCCGGAGTTGGAGTATGTCTATGACCGCACCGGGCGGCGCGCCGCAAGAAGCGCAAACGAACTTGGCATATCCAGCGTCCGCGGCGGCACGATCGTCGGAGAGCATGACGTGATTTTCGCCGGAACCGACGAGGTTGTCACGCTGTCGCACAATGCGCTCTCGCGTGAAATTTTTGCGCATGGTGCGCTCTGTGCCGCCAAATTCTTGGTTGGAAAAGCGCCGGGGCTGTATCATATGCCGGATATGTTGGCGCTTGACGATTAAAACGGTTAAACAAACTGCAAAATGAACTTTTTTCGCCTTTTGTCTTTACAAAAGGCGATTTTTTTGGTATAATATAATGGAATATTATCATGGCAAAAAGGTGGAATAACATGACTCCGAAGGAACAAGCCTTCCGTTATCTGAAAAAAGTGGCCAAGCCGGCGCGCTACACCGGCGGCGAAATGAACGAGGTCATCAAAGACAAGGCAACCGTAGACGCACGCTTTGCGTTCTGTTTTCCGGACGCTTACGAGATCGGTATGTCCAATCTCGGCATCAAAATCCTATACGACTGCTTAAACAGTCATGAAAACATCTGGTGCGAGCGGTGCTATGCGCCGTGGCCGGACATGGGCGAGCTGTTACGCGAAAAGAACATTCCGCTTTATGCGCATGAGAGCGGCGACGCACTGCGCGATTTCGATTTTCTCGGCTTCACACTGCAATACGAAATGTGCTACACCAACATTTTATACGTGCTGTCGCTTTCCGGCATTCCGCTTCTTGCCGCCGACCGCACGGATGAGCCGATTGTCATCGGCGGCGGTCCGTGCTCCTACAATCCCGAACCGATTGCCGACTTTTTCGACATCTTCAACATCGGCGAGGGCGAGGAATCGCTTGCCGAAACGGTTGAGCTGTACATCGAATACAAAAAAACGCACGAAAAATTCGACCGTGCGGAATTCTTGCGGCTTGCGTCGCATTTGAAGGGCAACTATGTTCCCTCTCTCTACACGCCGCATTATGACGAAAACACCGGCATTTTCACCGGCATTACGCCGAATTTTCCCGACGTACCGGCATTTGTAGAAAAGAACTGCATTGCCGATTTCGACAAGGCGCAGTTTCCCTCCACCATTCCCGTTCCGTTTACCGAAACGGTACATGACCGCATTATGCTTGAGTGTGCGCGCGGCTGTATGCGCGGCTGTCGGTTCTGCCAGGCCGGCATCATTTATCGTCCTTACCGCGCCAAAAAGCCGGAGACCTTGAACAAAGAAGCGTTTGACGAATACAAGACAAGCGGCTATGAGGAAATTTCGCTCACCTCCTTAAGCATCAGCGATTATCCGCGGCTGATGGAATTGGTCGATGACCTCAAAAGCTGGACTGACAAGGAAAAGGTCGGCCTTTCACTGCCATCCATGCGCATTGACAGCTTTGAAGCGGAAATCATGAAAAAGGTACAGGGTGTGCGCAAATCCGGGCTCACCTTTGCGCCCGAGGCCGGCACCCAAAGACTGCGCGACGTCATCAACAAGAACCTGACCGAAGACGAGATATTAAACGGCTGTCGCGGCGCGTTTGCCGCCGGCCGCACGAACGTGAAGCTCTATTTTATGCTCGGACTGCCAACCGAAACCGATGAGGACATTATCGGCATCCCCACGCTCGGCGGCAAGATCGTGGACGAATACTATCACACGCCCGGCCGTCCCAAGGGCAAGAGCGTGGATGTGACTATCTCCTGCTCCTGCCTTGTCCCTAAGGCGCACACGCCGTTCCAATGGTTCGGCCAAGACAGCTATGAAGAGTTGGTGCGTAAGCAGAAACTACTCGGCGCGAACATTCCGAGCCGCAAGATTCGCTACAACTGGCACGAAGCCAAGGTCAGCCGGTTGGAAGCCGTTTTTGCGCGCGGCGACAGACGGCTGTCGAAAGCACTCCTTGCGGCGCACGCCAAAGGCATCGTATTCGACGGCTGGGACGAATATTTCGACTACGACAAGTGGATGGAGGTCTTTGCCGAGACCGGCATCGATATCGATTTCTACGCCACGCGCCGCTTTGCTTTCGATGAAGCACTGCCGTGGGATCACATCGATTGCGGCGTGACAAAAAAATTTCTTCTTGCCGAAGCAAAACGTGCGCTTGACGGCGTGACCACGCCCGACTGTTTGACCAAATGCTCCGCCTGCGGTGCGGCAAAATTCGGTGCCACGCTCTGCACCAAACGCTGCATCGATCCGGTCGAAGCGGAAAAATGCGGGAAAGACGAGTAACGAATATGGACAAGATTTGGAACGACTTATACCAAGCGGCAAAAGCCGTACAAAATGACCGCGATATTTCGGCGCACGTAAGCGCCGGCTGTGTAGCGGCTGCCATCGAATCGGCCTCCGGGAAAATCTACACGGGCGTCTGCATCGACACGGCAAGCACGCTCGGCATTTGCGCCGAACGCAATGCGCTTTTCCACATGATCACCTGCGGCGAAAATGCCGTAAGGCGTGTGCTTTGCGTGATGCCGGACGGAAAAACGGGTGCGCCTTGCGGTGCTTGCCGCGAATTTATGGCACAGTTAATGGAAACGGACGGCGCCTACAAGGCGGTGCAAATCATGCTTGATTATGACAAAAACCGCGTTGTGACACTCGGCGATTTGACACCGGAATGGTGGGTTTAGTCTGTTTCTTAACCTCCAAAACCATACAGGGAGAAAATTTCATGCAAGATTATCGAATTACCTTTTCAAAGACCGGAAGTCTGTCTTTCATCTCGCACTTAGACTTCAACCACAGCTTTATCCGCATTCTCAAGCGCGCCGGACTGCCGCTACGCTATTCCGAAGGCTTCAATCCGCGTCCGAAGATCGTGTTCGGACTGCCGCTTTCGGTCGGCATGGAGGGCTTAAACGAGCTTGTGGACATCTCGTTGACCGAGGATTTATCAAACGAAGAAGTCGAAAAACGCTTAAAAGACGCCATGCCGCCGGATATCACCGTCAAAAGCGTCGAAACGCCGCTTATTAAGCTCAAATATATCGAGCTTGCCGACTATGAGGTGTTTTTTCCGGATTACAAGGCGGACGCGGCGGCCATTGACACGGTGTTAAAAAACCCGCCGCCGGTAGCCAAGCACACCAAATCCGGCGAAAAGCTCACCGACATCACGCCCTATTTACGCGCGCACACCGTCACGGTATCCGATGCCGGAACAACGCTCTTTTTGACGCTGACGGCCTACGACAATATGTACTTAAAACCGGATTACGTGATCGATTCGTTAAATGCGGCGTCTCTTGCGCTTCCCGAAGATTACATGGTGACGCGTACGAAAATCCGCTTCAGAAATCCCGAAAAATAATTGTTTCAAATTCAAATACAGAAGGCATACGTATGACAGAATATAAAGCGCAAGCCGTGGATATCGCCGTCATCGGCGCAGGCCACGCCGGCATCGAAGCAGCTCTTGCCGCCGCCCGTATGGGGTGCAAAACCGTTCTTTTTACCATCAATCTCGACGCAGTCGGCAATATGCCCTGCAATCCCTCCATCGGCGGCACAGGCAAAGGCCATTTGGTCTATGAAATCGACGCGCTGGGCGGCGAAATGGGACAGATTGCGGACAAGGTTTGTATGCAGAGCCGTATCTTAAACCGCGGCAAAGGCCCGGCGGTGCATTCGCTCCGTATGCAGGCAGACCGCGCAAAATACCGCATCTTGATGAAGCAAGCCGTCGAAAACACCGAAAATCTGACGCTGACGCAAGCAGAAATCGTCGATCTTCGCAAAGCAGGCGGCGCATGGGAGCTTGTCACGCGCCTTGGCGCGGTCTGGACGGCAAAAGCCGTTGTTATCAGCACCGGAACCTACTTAAAGGGCAGCATCATTGTCGGCGACGTCAGCTATCCGGGAGGGCCGGACGGTATGTTCCCGGCCGGAAGCCTGTCGGAGGCACTTATCCGGCTGGACATTCCGCTCATGCGCTTCAAGACCGGCACACCCGTGCGGCTTCACGCCGACAGCATCGATTACACCGACCTCGAAAAGCAAGAGGGCGACGAGCTGCCGGAGCATTTTTCGGCACTCACCAAGGATTTTGAGAAAAACCTCGATCCGCTTCCCTGCTACATCGTTTACACCAACGAAAAAACGCATGAAATTATTCGTAAGAACATCCACCGCTCACCGCTTTATTCCGGCATGATCAAAGGAATCGGGCCGCGATACTGTCCGAGCATTGAGGACAAGGTCATGCGCTTTGCCGACAAGACCCGTCATCAGCTCTTTATCGAACCGATGGGACGCGACACCAAAGAGGTCTATTTGCAGGGCTTCAGCTCGTCGCTGCCCGAAGAGGTCCAGTTAGAGATGTTACACTCGATCAAGGGCTTGGAACACGCCGAAGTCATGCGCATCGGATACGCCATCGAATACGATTGCGTCGATCCGCTCGCCCTCAAGGCAAGCCTTGAATTCAAGGAGCACGCCGGGCTTTTCGGTGCCGGACAGTTCAACGGCACCAGCGGCTATGAGGAAGCGGCGGCGCAAGGGCTTATCGCCGGCATCAACGCGGCGTTATACGTTGCCGGAAAGCCGGCGTTTACGCTCACGCGCGATTCGTCGTACATCGGAACGCTCATCGATGACCTTGTCACCAAGGGCACGAATGAGCCGTACCGCATTATGACCTCGCGCAGTGAATACCGCTTGCTTTTGCGGCAGGACAACGCCGATCGCCGCCTGACGCCGTTCGGGCACGCTTTTGGCCTGATCGGCGATGAACGCTTTGCCGCTTTCACGGCCAAATACAAAGCGGTGGACGCCGAGGTCGAACGCATCAAAAACACGCATTTAGCACCGAGTGAAGCACTGGACGCGCTTCTTGAAAGCCGCGGCTCTACGCCGGTGCGTGACGGTGCGTGCCTTGCCGATCTGTTACGCCGTCCGGAGCTGGATTACGACGCGCTTGCGTCGGTCGATCCAACCCGTCCGGAACTGACGCGTGACGAAAAGCGTGCCGCCGAAATTGAAATCAAATACGAGGGCTACATCAAGCGGCAGCTGCGCGAAGCAGAGCGTTTTACAAAGCTTGAAAGCAAAAAGCTACCGAAGGATGCCGATTATGCCGCCATTCGCGGCATTCGTGCCGAGACCAAGCAGAAGCTTGAAAAATTCCGTCCGGAAAACATTGGGCAGGCTTCGCGCATTTCCGGTGTCAGCCCGGCGGACATTCAGGTGCTGATGATTTACTTTGGAATCGTTTAGACAATTGATAATTGACTATTGAAAATTGAAAATGGAAAGTTGAAAATTAATTTGAAACGGCAGGTTTGCGGACAGTATGGAGAGTGTGATTGGAACAAAGAGCTTTAATTTTGCTGTTCGGATTGTAAACTTATACAAATATCTGACACAACAGAAGAAAGAGTATATTCTTTCTAAGCAGTTACTTCGCAGCGGAACAAGTATCGGTGCAAACGTTGCAGAAGCCAAACAGGCACAAAG
Organism: uncultured Eubacteriales bacterium; assembly: GCA_900546385.1. Taxonomy (GTDB): domain Bacteria; phylum Bacillota; class Clostridia; order Oscillospirales; family CAG-382; genus UMGS882. The sequence continues at coordinate 30,123 of URCT01000013.1, forward strand.
CAAGCCCGACTTTGTTTCAAAGATGAACATTGCGCTGAAAGAAACTGCGGAAACCAAATACTGGATCAACCTGCTATGTGCAACAAATTTTCTCACAAAAGAAGAATCATCCTCCGTTTTAACAGATTGCATTGAACTGGAAAAAATACTTGTGCGTATTATCAAATCTTCACGACAATAACTCTTCATCTAATAATGTGTTGTTTCTCATCCTCCGCTTCAATTTTCCGCTGTCCGCATACCTGCCGTTTTTCACAGCCTAATTTTCAACTTTCAACTTTCAATTTTCAATTCTATCCGGGGGTTTTATGACAAACGAAATTTTCAAGCTCCGCTCCTCCAATCCGCCGCCGCGCGAAACCGCTTTCATTCCGCACAGCCATCCGGAACTCGAAATCGGCTATTTCAAAAGCGGCAGCGGCATTTATACCGTCAAGGGACATCAATACGAAATCCGTTCGGGTGACATTTTTCTTTTTAACAGTGATGAGCTGCACAAAATAACCACCGTCCGTCCCGACGAACCCATGCAGACGCTGGCGGTGTTATTTCAGCCGCGTCTTGTCTGGGATGCGTTAACCGACGATTTCTCCGACGATCTGCTTGCGGCCTTCCGCTCCTTGGGCGAAGCCGGTAAGCACCGCATCGATCAAACCCATCCGGCGTATGAAACATTGATCGGGCAGATTGCACAAATCGAAGCCGAATGGACCAAGCAGAGTCCCTATTACCGCAAAGCCGTCAAAAACCGGATTTTGGATTTTCTCATCACGCTTTCCCGTTCCGTCGACCGACAGACAAAGCCCGATGAGAGCGATGAGGCCTTTCGCGATGTGCTTCCGCTCATCAATGCCTCCGTCGATGAGATCGAAGAGCATTTCTGCGAGGAATTACGCATTCATGACCTTGCGGCCAAATACGGAATGTCGCAGAATTTCTTCACCTCCTGCTTCAAAAAAATCAACGGAATTACGCCCAAAGCCTACATCAACTCCAAGCGCATCGACAAGGCCATCCGGCTCATCCGCTCAACCGACAAAAGTATGCTCGAAATCGCCACGCTATGCGGTTTCAACAGCAGCGCAAGCTTCAACAAAAGCTTCACCAAAACCACCGGCAAACGGCCGCTTGAATACCGCCGCACCGGCGAAGCGGACACTGGCGAGCCTCCGAGAGCAAAAACCTGAAAGCACCGCTCACACGCCACAGATATGAAAAAATGCCGCAACAAAATCGCGGCAGATTTCATACAGTTTGCTTGTTTTTTGTGCTTGTGCAAATGTGACAAAGATTGTTTAGTCAACTAAATTGCACAACACGTTTTTACCCGTATTTTTGGTATTTTTCACAAAAAATAGGCAGATACGGTCGAATTATTTAGAAATGTGTGAAATAAACTGTAAAAAAAGTATTGACAACTATGTTTTTTCTGCTATAATATAAAGTAGTAAAGAAAGAGCGTAACACTTCATGACCAAAGAAACCAAATCAAATGCAGATGCCGGAAACGACGCGGTGGAAACCCTTGCCAAAGCGGCTGCTGCCAATGATAAATTTGCTTTTATCGAGCTTACCGGGACGTTCTCGCCGTACATCAGCACGCTTGCCGGTTCTTTCGGTTTGCCCGAAAGCGAATACGATGATTTGTGCCAGGTCGGGCGCATTGCGCTGTACCGCGCGGTTTGCTCCTATAAGAGTGAGCGGTCTTGCTTTACGCCGTATGCCAAGGTGTGTATCAAAAACGCCATGACGTCGCTCATGCGTTCCTATCGCAGCGGAAACAAGCTGTCGAAAGACGGTGTGTCGCTCGACGATCCGGAAACGGCAAGCGTTTCGCCGATGGCCGACGGTTCCGAGATGCCGGAAAATGTGCTTTTGGCTGAGGAGTTTCTGCACGAGGTGGAAAAGATCATCCGTGAGGAGCTGTCCGAATCGGAACGTCAGGTGCTTCAATACAAGCTTTCGGGAATCGGCATTCCGGAAATTTCGGTTTTGACCGGCAAAAAAACAAAATCCGTGGAAAACACGCTGTTTCGTGCGCGAAAAAAGCTGAAAGCTCGGCTCAATGCGTTAAAATAGTGGAAATTTCGCGTTTTTTCGGATATTGATATCCGTTCTGTATGCTTCTTCGTGAAACGATGCGAAAGCAGCATGGGTCGTCCCCATGCGGAAGCAAAATACTTTTTTATTACTCAAAGCGAGGGAAAGACAAATGTACGAAAACAAGACACTCATTTGTGAAGATTGCAAAAACGAATTCATCTTCACAGCCGAAGAGCAGGAATTCTACGCATCCAAGGGCTTCCAGAACGAGCCGAAGCGCTGCAAGGCTTGCCGCGATGCAAGAAAGAACGCTCAAAGACCGCAGAGAGAGTACTTCACCACCACTTGCGCAAGATGCGGCAAGGAAGCAAGAGTACCCTTCCAGCCGACCAGCGACAGACCTGTTTACTGCAGCGACTGCTTCGCAGCAATGAAGGAAGAACGGTAATCAAGAACCTGCAAACTCGAATCAGGGTTTTTATAGCTTGAATAATTCATACTTCCGTTTTCAACCGAAGTTTAATTTGCTTTTTCCCCCGAATGAGTTTGATCTCTGTTACTAAGCGGTTTGACCGCACAAAAACGCCTCACGTGACAACGTGAGGCGTTTTTTTATATTGTTTTGGCAAGGTGCAGCTCTTTGTGATTGGCACGCACGGACAAAACAAACGCTTTTAGACTCGTTCTTACGGATTTTGCGCTATTATCTCCACGGTTCTGCCGCCCAAGCTTTCATAGATCCGGTGGGATATGGAAAGCACAGTGCGCCCTTCGGAGGCACGGCGAAGAGCTGCCAAAACGCGCGCTTCGGTCTCGGCATCCAGATTTGCGGTGATCTCATCCAACAGCAGCACGGCCGGATTTGCCGCCGCGGCACGTGCGATGGATAAAAGCTGCCACTCGCCCTGCGAAAACAGCCCGTCCGTGCATACGGTGGCATAGCCGTCGGGAAGCGCGCAGACGGCGTCATGAATTCCGGCAAGCTTTGCGGCATTCAACGCCATGTCTTCGGTGATATTTGGGTCGGAAAGTGTAATCTGCTCGAGCACGGTTCCCGGCACACGGGAAAACTGCTGCTCCACACAGCCGATACACGCGCGCCGCTCGCGGTCGGTAATGCTTGAAACATCCACGCCACCGATGGTAACCGTGCCGACTTCCGGCGCATACAGGCCAAGCAACAGCCGAAACACCGTGCTTTTCCCGGCTCCGGTTCGGCCGACAAGCGTGACCTGCTCGCCCTCTTTGACGGTCATGGAAAAGTCGCAGAGTACCGGCTTTTCGCCATAGCCGAAGGTGACATGGGCAAGCACGACATCGCCGCGTGCGGCAGTTCCACGTTCCGGTGCAGGCACACGCTCCGGCCTCTCAAGAAACGCATCGATGCGCTTGACGCCGGCCATGGCCGACTGAATGGTCTGGATTTCCATGCCAAGGCTTTCGATAGGCGCAAAAATGCGGGAAATATAGTTCATGACAGCGACCGACGTGCCGACCGACATTCCGAATAGCGTCAAAATCTCTGCCTTGCCGGAGGCGGAAAGCAGCATAACGATGCCGACAACGGCGGCGTTCAGCAAAAGCACCACCGGCGAATAAACCGCGTCATAAAAATTTGTCTTTTCGACAGCCGCATAGCTTTCGCCGATGCGCCGGTCGTAGCTTCTCTCCATGTAGCCTTCCGCGCCGAGCGCACGGATGGTGCGCAGATTATGCAGGGTTTCCGGCACTTTGGCAGAAACGGCGGCAACGGCACGGCGGTTTTCCAACTGTGCGGAAAGCATTTTCTTCTGCACATGACGCGTGAAAACCGCAAAAAGCGGCAGAACCACAACTAACACAAGCGCAAGCCCCGTGTTTTTCACAGCGATGACCGCCAAAATCGACAGAATCCGGCAGGCATCCGCCATCATGCTGATGATTCCGGAGGTAAACAGAGCTTCCACCGTGTCCACATCGCCGGAGAACCGCGCGGCCACCTCGCCGGGGTTCTGGTCCACCAGCGTGCGTGCAGGCAGCTGCGTCAATTTGTGGGACATCTCGGACCGCAGCGCGTGGGTCATCTTTTGCCCAAACAGCACCAGCAGACTTTCCTGCGCTGAGGACAGTACCCCCTCCAGCGCCAGGCTGGCAAAGTAGACAAGCACCGCCCAGATCGTCAGCGGCAGGCCCGCCGTCAGACTGTCGATGCAGCGTGCCAGCAGCAGCGGCGGCAGCAGCGAGGCCAGC